>JAIBDY010000040.1 GCA_024685995.1 Piscirickettsiaceae bacterium
AACTATCAAGAAAGAACCTATGCTGCGGGTAAAATCCCAGGTGGATTCTTCAAACGTGAAGGTCGTCCAAGTGAAAAAGAAACACTGACATCTCGTTTAATTGATCGTCCATTGCGTCCACTGTTTCCAAAAGGCTTTTTAAATGAAGTTCAAGTGATTGCAACAGTCGTTGCCCTTGACCCTGAAATTGATCCTGATATTCCTGCGATGATCGGTGCGTCAGCGGCCTTGGCAATTTCTGGCATTCCTTTCAACGGCCCTATCGGTGGTGCTCGTGTAGGATATATTGATGGCAGCTATGTGCTTAACCCAAGTAAAGAACAATTAGACAGTAGTGAGCTTGATCTTGTCGTCGCTGGTACAGAAAGTGCGGTATTGATGGTTGAGTCTGAAGCATCAGAATTGCCTGAAGAAGTCATGTTAGGTTCGGTTATGTTTGGTCACGAGCAGTTGCAAACAGCGATTAACTTAGTGAAAGAGTTGCAAGCCGAGGCGGGTAAAGAAGCGTGGGATTGGTCTTTACCTGAAAAAGACGGCAGCATCTATGATGAAGTGAAAGCAAATGCTTATACAGGCATCGAAGCAGCGTATACAATTGGTGACAAATTACAACGCCAAGAGCAATTGAGCGTTATACGTGACGCAGCGGTCGACGCTTTGGCTGGCGAAGCATCTGATTTTTCAGTGGATGATGTTAAAAGAACATTTGCTAAATTAGAAAAAGAATTGGTGCGCGGTAGAATCATCGCGGGTGAACCTCGTATTGATGGTCGCGACACATCAACTGTGCGTAAAGTCACAGTTGAGACAACTGTATTACCACGTGTTCACGGCTCTGCACTATTCACACGTGGTGAAACACAAGCGGTTGTGGTGGCAACATTAGGTGCAGAACGTGACGCACAAATGATTGATGCCGTTGAAGGCGAATATCGTGATCGCTTCATGTTGCATTACAATTTCCCACCATTCTGTGTCGGTGAAACCGGCTTTGTTGGCTCGCCAAAACGTCGTGAAATCGGCCATGGTAAATTAGCAAAACGCGGTATCCAAGCCGTGATGCCAACTGCTGAAGAGTTCCCTTATGTCGTTCGCGTCGTGTCAGAAATCACTGAGTCAAACGGCTCAAGTTCAATGGCGTCGGTATGCGGTACTAGCTTAGCGTTAATGGATGCGGGTGTCCCAATCAAATCACCTGTCGCGGGTATTGCAATGGGCTTAATCAAAGAAGATAACGGTTATGCTGTCTTGACTGATATCTTGGGTGATGAAGATCACCTTGGTGATACGGACTTTAAAGTAGCCGGTACTGATAAAGGTATCACTGCTTTACAGATGGATATCAAGATTGAAGGTATCAATGAAGAAATTATGCGAACTGCCTTGGCACAAGCGCGCGATGGCCGATTAACCATTCTTGAAACAATGAATGCCAATCTTGCTTCACATCGTCAAGAAATGTCAGAGTTTGCACCTCGCATCATTACCATCAAAATTCACGCTGACAAAATTCGTGATGTCATCGGTAAAGGTGGCGCAACAATTCGTGCGTTAACAGAAGAAACCGGAGCGACAATTGATATTCAAGACGATGGCACGGTGATGATTTTCTCATCTGACAACAAAGCTGGCCAAGATGCGTTACATCGTATCGAGCAGATTACGGCTGAAGTCGAAGTGGGTAAGACTTACCAAGGTATCGTCGCTAAATTAATGGACTTTGGTGCGTTTGTGACTATCCTGCCAGGTAAAGATGGTTTAGTACATATTTCTCAAATCTCAGATGAACGCGTTGAAAATATCAGTGATAAATTAACTGAAGGCGATAACATCAAAGTAAAAGTGCTTGAAGTAGACCGTCAAGGGCGTATTCGTTTAAGTATGAAAGCGGTAATCGAAGAAAGCAACGACTAAGCGGGCTCGCTTAGCTGTGACTAAGAGCCCCAACTTGTTGGGGCTTTTTTATGGTATCTATGAATGGCATATTTTAAGAGCTTAATACTGGGCATTTTTCTCGGTACTACGTTATCAGTGCAAGCACAGCAAATTCAAGTCGCTGCGGCGTCTAATTTACGCTATGTATTGCCGGTATTAATTAATCAATTTGAACAACAGTCTGGCCATAAAGTATCGGCGATGTATGCCGCTTCTGGTACCATCACAACCCAGATCCAACATGGTGCGCCTTATGATGTTTTCCTGTCAGCTCAGCCTGAATATATCCAACGTTTAATTGCGGCGAACTTAGTATATGGTCCAGCCATTAATTTAGCACAAGCCCAACTCGCTTTGTATGCAAGGAATGATTCTGACTTAATACTAGATGATAAGCTGTTGAATTTAAAAATACGTCTACATTCTGGACAGTTAAAGAAGGTCGCCATTGCAAACCCTCTTCATGCACCTTATGGTCAGGCCGCTAAACAAATGTTGCAACAAGCAGGCATATGGCAACAGATCCAACCCCATTTATTAACAGCAGAAAATGCTACCCAAGCGGTGCAGTTTTCTTTGTCATCATCCGTTGATGTTGGTTTTGTGCCTTATGGCCATGTAACGCATGGTGAGTTGGCAAAGCGGGGTCGTTTTATCAAATTAGCACCGCGTATATCACAACAAGCTGCAGCACTAAATGATACTGCCGCTTCCCAAGAATTTTTACACTTTATTCAAACCGAACAAGCACAACAATTATTTGAGCAGTACGGTTTTGCAATTACAACGACGCATCAATAATGGATTGGCAAGCACTCGAAGTGTCTATCAAGCTTGCACTCTTGACCTGTGCGAGCTTGCTACCTATTGGCTTAGGCATTGCTTATTTATTGGCAAAGTCAGAGTTTATGGGCCGAGGTATTATCGAGGCGATTATCACTTTGCCTTTAGTCCTACCGCCAACGGTATTAGGGTATTTTTTGTTAGTCGGCATGGATAACGACAGTTTGTTGGGAGGGCTGTTTGTCAGTCTGACTGGAGAGAGTTTGGCATTTTCATTTGCAGGTTTATGGTTTGCTTCTATTATTTATAGCATACCCTTTGCCGTCCAACCGATGTTGCGGTCTTTAGAACAGATTGCGCCAGAGATTCGTGAAGCAGCTTGGTGTAGTGGCTTATCCAAGTGGAAAACGTTTTTTAAGATAGAATTACCGCTAGCTTGGCCAGGGATCATCACTGCGATGGTATTGAGTTTCTCTCATACTTTAGGTGAGTTTGGCGTGGTTTTAATGATCGGCGGTAATATTGCCGGTGAAACCCGCACCTTGTCCATTGCGATATATGACAGTGTATTGGCGTTCGATCACCAACAAGCACAAAACATGTCCTTGATTCTATTGGCTATCGCCTTAGTGACTATCAGTATTGTCTATACCTTTAACCGCCGTCAAACCGCCGTGGTTAGCGTCTAAAATGTTGCATATAACCCTACAGCAAACTAAACCTAATCATTTAGCTGTTGAATTAAGTTGCCTAGGTGGTGAGGTGCTGGCTTTAGTCGGCGCATCAGGTGCTGGTAAGTCTTCCGTATTACGTAGCATAGCGGGTTTACATACGCCACAACACGGCCGTATCAAATGCAAAGGCAAAGTATGGTTTGATAGTGAACACAATGTTAATCTCAGTCCCCAACAACGACGAGTCGGTATGGTGTTTCAACATTATGCATTATTTCCACACCTGACCGTCGCTGAGAATATCCAACTTGCGATGGCGGAGAATATGAATGCGCCAAGGCGCTGTCAACAGTTATTACAACGTGTGAATCTATCTGGCTTGGAACAACGTTACCCACATCAATTATCAGGTGGGCAACAACAACGAGTGGCCATCGCACGGGCGTTGGCGCGTGATCCAGAAGTTTTATTGTTGGATGAGCCCTTTTCTGCTGTTGATAAGGTAACCCGACGTAAACTGTATCTGGAATTAAATAATCTACGCAGCCATCTGGCTATGCCGATTGTATTGGTCACCCATGACTTGGATGAGGCCGCGATGTTAGCGGATAATATCTGCGTGATTCATCATGGTAAAACACTCCAGCAAGGTGAACCCGAAGCGGTGCTCCATCGACCGAATAACTCATCGGTGGCAAAACGGGTAGATGTCCGAAACCTCCTGACAGGGCAATTAATATCAGACAATGATCAATTGAAACTGCAATGGTATCAACATAGTTTGACGGTGACAGCGACAGCGGGATTTAAGGCCGGACAATTGGTCTATTGGACGTTATCTCCAGCTAAAATATTGCTACATCAACGACTTAGGCCATCAAATGGCGAACAAGAAAACCCTTTAACAGGCGAGGTGACAGGTTTAGTCACTTTACGAGGCATTACCACGGTTGTTTTGGTGATAGAACAAACGGAAGGGACAACGCTGCAAATGGATTTGCCAGAGCATGTAGCGACGAGAAATAAACTAAAACTGGGTGAAATAATCAGTGTTTCTGTGCTATCAGAAGCGGTTCATTTGATGGCCGAATAGGGGCTTAACGTCATGTCGGTCACATTTTTGTTACAATGAACCTACAAATAGTTGACACGACTATTAATCTCAGTGTGTTGCTAGCTAACGTTAAGAGAGGGTGAATAAGTGGTAAATGTCGTAATTATAAGTCTGGCGGTGATTGTCGTTTTCTGCCTTTTTAGAGCTTTATACTTCATGGTGACCTCAAAAGGCCAGAAACAAGGTGGTGGGGTCGCCCATTTTCTGTTATTACGCGTCACATTCTCAGCTATTTTGATTGGTTTTTTAGTGCTGGCTAATTATGTCGGTTGGATCAAGTTCCATGGGCCATACCAAGACCCGAGGTTAGTGACACAGGTACACCAAACCGAACAAGCCGACAAACAATAGTCAGGTACGCGTCATCTATCCGTTCGCTTAACAATATTTATACTGAACAACGTGTTAAGAAACGGACATAGAATTTATGCGGGCTTGCATATTGAGCAACACCAAAGCTATAATCAAAAATTAAATGGGCCTTGTGTCACAAAATAGTTAAACTAAGGATAGTTGACTAGAAAGTCTATTCCTACTCCAAAGATATAAAGGGATTTATATGACCTACCTAAGCGATAGACAAATTAAACAATTACTTTGCGAGTACTTGTCTAAAACCAATCGTCAGTCAAGCAATGTAAGCAAACATGCACAGAGTTCGCATACGTCAAATAATGGACTGGAGAAGAAAAGCGCTTCCTTGGCAAAGAGCAGTTTGTAACTTTACCTGAAAACAATCCTGCGACGGGAACAAGAGATAGGGTTATCGGCTTGATTTAACTCGATTAACCATGATGCGGGCTTTGAAGGTTAAATTGCATTGATCTCACAACAAAGGGTTTAGTTTCGACCCATTGTCATACAGGTTGTGATAAACCCCGGTTAGCTTAATTAACGCTGGTCCAGTGACCAGTCTGCTGGTATGGTCGCCACCGTCATATTCATCTGACTCGGAGAAAAACAAAGTCATTGAGGTCTGTGCGAATTTTGACCGGTGTGCCTTTCACGTCACAAACCGCATTATTAATATGTTCATCAAAAGCATGGCTGTGTTGAAAACAGTTGAAGAGGAAATGTTTTCAGTGCTAGAGATAATTTGATACAAGGTAAAAGATAACCTTCAGGCGACGGTGAACTTCTATAAAGCCATGGGGGAGGCACCTGAAACAATCGTTCAATGATTATTGAACGACTTCCCAACCGCCCCCTAGCGCAGTATATAAGGCTATGAGCTTGGTAATCGATTGGGTTTCAGAAGTGACGAGATCATCCTCAATCGCGGTCAGCTCGCGTGCTGAATCTAATACGGCCAAATAATCAATTTCACCGGCATCAAATAATTCTTTTGCCAGTGCCATCGATTGCCTTAAGCTGTGTACACTTTCTTCGAGCTGTTTACGTGTTTCAAGCTCTAAGCCATAACGGGTTAAGGCGGTTTCGGTATCGCTAAGAGCTGTCAAAACCGTCTTTTCATATGAGGCGAGTGCGGCTTCGCCCCCAGCTTCAGCGCCTGCAATACGAGCTTGGATTGCACCACCATCAAAGACAGACCACTGAACAAGTGATGCCAGATCCCAGATCCCGTTGGTGGCATTAAACAAGTTTCCAAAGGTTTGTGCTTGCAAACCAGCATCGCCAGTGAGGGTGAATTTAGGAAACAATTCGGCAGTTTCAATGCCAATGCCAGCGATCGCAGCAGCCAGTTCCCGCTCGGCCATACGAACATCTGGGCGACGACGTAAAATATCAGATCGTAGCCCCACAGGCACGATATCTAAAGGGGCGGGTAACGGCTGGATATGACTCATTTCATCGAGTAATGCTTCAGGTGGACGACCTAATAACACCGAGAGTTTGAAAATAGATTCTTTCAAGCTCGCATCTAAGTTTGGGATGCGTGAGCGGGTTAGTTGATAGGTGCCTCTTGAGCGAGACAAGTCAAACTCGCTCGCCTCACCGACATCGCGTCTCGCTTTGACCACATTAAAGGTTTGTTGCTGCAGTTTTGCATTTTGGGTCGTGATAGCAATGCGTTTTTGTAAGCCACGTGCTTCAAAATAATTGCGTGCGACTTCAGACAAGGTTGCGAGTTGGACGCCTTGATAAAAGGCCAAGGCGCTTCCTGTTTGAGCATCTGCGAGCTCAATGGCGCGACGGTTACCGCCAAAGATATCGATTTGCCATGAAACGTCAAAGCCAACGTCATATAGGTTTCTAATTTGGCCGCTATTATTGGTCGAGCTTGCATTACCCGTTTTTGAACGATTGCCGTTCGCTGTACTGCCGAGTTGTGGTCTCAATACGGCATTTGCTTCGAGACTAAATGCCCGAGCTTGACGTAAATTGGCCATGGCGATTTGGATATCTTTATTGTTTTCTAATGCGGCTATAGTATATTTTTCCAGCAAGGGGTCGTTAAAGACGCGCCACCAATCGGCGGTAATTGGTGCTTGTGAGGCATGCGTTGTGGTCGGCGAAGCCCAGATATCTTGGATATGGTTTTGCGGTGCTTTGTAATCAGGCCCGACAGCACAAGCGCTCAGACATAACAGGAACATAGGCGATAATAGGTACTGTTTCACGACGCTTGTTTCTCTTGTTCTAATTTTCGACGGACATCACCAGGAGAACCGGTTCCACGAGCCATTAAGTCATAGGCAACCGGTACAATAAATAAGGTGAAGAAGGTTGCCGCGGCGACACCAAATAAGATGACAACCCCAATGGCTATACGCGTTTCTGAGCCGGCACCAGTTGCGAGAATTAAGGGTATTGACCCCGCGATTGTCGTAATACCAGTCATGATAATTGGGCGAAGTCGAATCTGAGACGCGGTGACCACCGCTTCTGAAAATGCCATGCCTTCGTCACGTAATTGATTCACAAACTCGACGATAAGAATACCATTTTTAGCCGCGAGACCAATCAACATGATTAGGCCAACTTGGGTATAGACATTGAGAGAGTTTCCGGTGAAATAAAGTCCTGCCAATGCACCTGCAATGGCAAGTGGGACCGTTAAAATTATGACCAAGGGGTGAATGTAGCTTTCAAACTGGGCCGCGAGTACTAGGAAGACAATCGCGAAGCCAAGGGTAAAGATGAATATCAATGAAGTACCTGCGGATTGAAAGTCTAAAGATTCTCCTTTGTAATCAATCGTCACTGTATTGGGCAAGTGTTCACGGACAAGCGTGCGCATATGTTGAAGTGCATCACCCATCGCATAACCTTCTGCTAACCCAGCTTCAATGGTAATCGCTCGAACGCGGTTGTAGCGGTTAAGCGAGCCCGAGTCGGCATATTCTTCAATGGTGACCAGGTTGGACAAGGGGATGAGTTGTCCAGTGGTAGTCGCGCGGACATAAATATTTTGCATATTCGTTGGCGTGCGTTGGGCATCGCGTTCACCTTCTAAAATAACATCGTATTCTTCGCCTCGGTCAATATAGGTTGTGACGCGGCGTGAGCCAAGCATGGTTTCGAGAGTAAGGCCAACCGTTTGCACATTGACCCCTAAATCAGCCGCGCGATCTTTATTAATAATAATACGAAGTTGTGGTTTCGTTTCTTTGTAATCACTGTCGAGATCGGTAAAGCCAGGGTTCTGCTCATTGATTTTTTCAAGTAATAGATCGCGCCAACTGGCCAATTCTTCATAAGTGCCGCCACCGATGACAAACTGAATAGGTTTGCCGGGTGGGCCACCAAAACCTTTACGCATCACTGGGAAGGCGCGAACACCGGGTAGATCAGACAGCTTTGCAGAGACTTCTTTCATGATGTCAGCGATTGGACGTCGCGACGCCCAATCGTTTAAGACGATAATAACAATACCGTCATTGAAGCTAGATAAGTTACCAAAAGAACGCGGCGCCCTGACAAGGAGGCGGTTCGCTTCTTTGGTTTCGGCATAAGGCATCAAGCGCTTTTCGATTTCCTCCATATATTCTTTAGTATATTGGTATGAGGCTCCTTCTGGTGCATTCACCATCAGGAAAAATGTACCGCGGTCTTCTTTGGGTGCATATTCAGACGGTAATGCATTCAATAAGAAGACAGAGGTACCTGCGATAGTCGCAAAAAATAACAGCGTGAGAAACCTGAATTTTAACGCTTTTTTGAGTACCCTCGTATAGACTGACTTGAACTTATCAAACAGGGTATTGACGACAAAGCTGAGTCCGGTCGGTTCGGTTTTCTTTAACAGCTTAGACGCCATCATCGGGCACAGGGTTAAGGCGACAAAAGTCGAAAAGGAGACGGCGGCGACCATGGTGATGGAGAACTCTGTGAATAGCCTACCCAAGTCACCCTCAAGAAAGGTAATCGGGGCAAAGACAGCAATAAGCACCAGTGTGTTGCGATAACAGCGAAACTCACTTGCCGTGTGCCATTGTAGGCAGCAGAAAGTGGTTGCTCTCCTTTTTCGATACGGCGGGAAATATTTTCAAGTACAACGATGGCATCATCGACGACCAAACCAATAGCCAATACTAAAGCCAATAACGTCAACAAGTTGATTGAAAACCCAAACACATAGAGCAAGGTGAAGGTGGCAATAAGAGAGACCGGTACGGTTACCGCAGGTACTAACATTGCTCGGAATGACCCTAAAAACAAATAGATCACGGTCACAACAAGCATCATGGCGATGAATAGCGTCTTGTAGACCTCTGAAATGGCGTTACGAATAAAAACAGACGTGTCATAAGAGCTAAAAATTCTCATCCCCTCGGGTAAGTCGGGGGCGATGCGTTCAGCCATATCGATCGCGCCTTCTACGACTGAGATGGTATTGGCCTTAGATTGCTTGATGATGCCGATCCCGACCATCGGAACCGAGTTGCCTCGGAAAAAGGTGCGTGATTCAACCGCTGCTTTTTCAATGCGTGCTACATCTGACAGACGAATAAGATAATTGTCTTGCTGGCCAATGACGAGATTTTCAAAATCTTCGGGTGTCTTATAGCCGCGTTGGATACGGGCAGTGAACTGTGTTTCAACCGACTCAATGCTCCCCGCTGGCAGCTCAACATTTTCAGAACGTAAAGCCGTTTCAATGTCGGTTACGGTCAGGCCACGTGCAGCCATTTTATTACGATCAAGCCAGACCCGCATCGCGTATTCTAAGCCGCCACCAATCCGTACGCGGGCAACACCAGGTAAGATAGAAAAGCGATCTTCAAGGTAACGAGATGCATAATCGGTGAGTTCAATGGTATTCATTTCATCACTGGATAAGTTCAACCATAAGATCACATCATCACTGGAGTCTGCTTTTTGAATATCGGGTGGGTCAGCTTCTTCAGGCAGGTCGTCGACGACACCAGAGACACGGTCACGAATGTCATTGGTGGCGGCTTCAATATCCCGTTCGACGATGAATTCAATATCGATACGGCTTTGACCATCAGTAGAACTAGAGGAAATAAACTTAATGCCTTCTACGCCAGAAATGCGGTCTTCAATGATTTCGGTAATACGGGTTTCAACAATGTTGGCTGAAGCACCTTGATAACTGGTGGTGATTGAAACAACAGGTGGATCAATATCAGGATATTCTCGTAATGCCAATTTAGAAAACGACATGATGCCGAACACAATGAGCAGCAGTGATAAAACAGAAGCAAAGACCGGCCGAGTGACGGAAACATCAGATAAAATCATGGTACAAAATCTGCTGTCACGGGTTGTGCGAGTAATTCATTTAAGGATTCATTCTGGTTTTCTGTGGCGCGAATGGCAATGGCCACGCCGTCTTGGACTTTCATCGTCCCATGGACGATGACTTGGTCGCCTGCTTTTAAGCCTGAAAGGACCTCAACAGTACCAGGTTTGCGACCACCGATAGTGATTTCAGTTTGTCGAGCTAGTGTCAGGCCACCCTGTTGGACAACAATATAGACAAAGTTTTTTTCACTGCGTTTTAACAGTGCTTCCTCGGGAATGAGTAAAGCGTCTCGCAGGTCTTTTTGTAATTTTATGGTCATTAATAGGCCGGGTTTGAGGGTGTGATCTGGATTGGCTAAAAGTGCCCGTACCCTCACTGTTCTCGTGATAGGGTCTACTTGGGTATTCACCGTGCGGACACTGCCTGTAAAGGGGCGTGCGCCAAAGGCTTCGACATTACCCACGATAGGTAGCCCCGGTAAGAGTGTAGGCAGAAAAACAGACGGCACGTTAAAGTCGACTTTGATATAACTTAAATCATCCAATGTAGTGATGGTATCACCAGGTTGTACTAGCGCACCAAGACTGACTTCACGTAGGCCGAGGATACCGTCAAAAGGAGCGGTAATGGTCAGTTGGTCAATTTGTGATTTGATAGATTGAACGACAGCCTCACTTTGTTTGAGTGCCGATAGTCGTTCTTGCAAGATACCCTTTGATAAGGCGCTACTTTTTTGTAAGCCCTTGGCACGCTCATAGGCCGAGCTTGCTTCTAAGCGCGCGGCTTCGGCAGCGCGTAAATTGGCTTCTTCTTCACTTTTGTCTAAGGTGACTAGCAGGGTGCCTTTGGACACCATTTGACCATCATCGAAATTGATATCAACGATTTTGGCTGCGGTATCTGGCGTAATCACAACCGTTTCGTTTGCTTTGGTGGTTCCCAAGGCTTCAATTTGATCGGAAAAAGGATGGTTGCTTACGGTTGAGACAATGACTTGAATAGGGGCTTTGGCCTCGTTTGCTGTGGCCGTAGCTGAAACGGACAGGCCGAGAAAAAGCAATAGGGTGCTGATATAAAACGTACACTTCGTCAGATGTGGTTGCATATTACGCTAAACTTTTAAAAGGTGAGAATGGTGTCTTAGTATAAGTAATACGTACGACAATAATATGACCGATGATAATGACGTTTGGGAGAAAATAAAGTTTCTTTACATATTTTTGCAAAACCGGAGTCAACGGTCGTTAGAAAAAACACAGGGAATTATTATAGATTTGTCATCAAAGTTCATTGTTACCTTGTTTAGTCTGTTGTTGGATCATCATGACAGCGCGCTCGGCAGCATCCTGAAAAGGTAAAAATACAAGATTAGCACCGTAGTCCTCTAACGTTGGTTTTTCAGACGCTTTTTGAGTTGAAACGGCAATTTTACCTTGAAATCCTTCCCTTTTAAGGCCGTCGATTAAAATTAAACGTGGATCTGGGCGTGACACGCCCAAATCAAGATGAGGCATAGCTGAAATGACCCATTTCGCATGTTGCAGTGGTAAAGTCGCAATAAATTCGTGATCACAAGCATCGCCATAAACAGCATCATAACCTTGGTTTTGCCAATTTTTGACTTCGTCGGGATTGAAATCAATGGCCAGCAGTTTTTGATTATATGCTTTCAAATGTTCAGCAATAGCCGCTCCATAACGGCCTAAGCCAAATAGAATGACATCATACTTTTCTTTTTCGAGGTGTTGATTGGTTTCAGTTTCCTCACGTATAGGCACGTCGCGTTCAAAAATGCCTAACACTGGCTCTAGCCATTGGAAGAGCGTGTGGGAGTAGGTAATCATATAAACTGAAAGCGCGATTGTAATTAACCCGACCAGTGTGACCAGTCCCAATGATTCTGAATTAATATGGCCCAAGGTCACACCCATAGTCATGAAAATTAAGGAGAATTCACTAATCTGTGCGACCGTTAATCCTGCTAGGAATCCTGTACGTTTTCGATAGCCCATCAAGCCCATAATAATAAGGACGATCATCGGATTCCCTATTAACACAAAGAGCGAAAAAATGAGTGCCGGATAAACTTGATCACCCAGCAAACTCAGATCGAGCTGAGTCCCCAGAGCGATAAAAAAGAACAGTAGGAGAAAGTCACGTAACGAAGATAGTCTGGCAATGATGGCTTCTCGGAATGGCGTAGAAGCCAAGGAGATGCCAGCCAATAGACCGCCTAATTCTTTACTCAAACCAAAATAATCGCCGATGGCTGCAAGCAAAGCTGCCCAACCAATGGCAAACACAATCAGAAGTTCTGTTGAACGGGCTATCTTGCTGACGAGTGGCGTCGCCATATACTTGATAAAGAGCATGACTAAGCTCAGCATAATTAAGGCATGGATAAGCACGCTGGCAATTTGCACGATGGCATTAGCGTTTTCACTGCCTTGCGCGCCAACACCTAACGCCGACAATACCATCATGGCAAAGACAACAAATAAATCCTGCACAATTAAAAAACCGATAGCAATACGGCCGTGTAAAGAATCAACATCTTTTTTGTCGGACAGTAGCTTGACGATAATGATTGTGCTAGAAAAAGTGAGGGCCACTGCCACGTAGAGCGAAGTAATGACATTTAACCCTAGCCAAAGGCCAAGGAAAAAACCAAAAAATGCAGTAAAAAAAACCTGACCTAAACCGGTTGCTAATGAGACTAAGCCTAACGTTTTGACTAATTTTAAATCAAGCTTGAGGCCAACAAGAAAGAGGAGCACGGCTATACCGAGTTCAGCGAGCAGTTCAATATTTTCACGAGATTGGACTATTCCTAATGCCGATGGGCCTGCTAACACACCGACGGCAATGAAGCTGACAATCATAGGCTGACGTAATAACAAACCTATAAAGCCTATCGCAGCTGCCAAGACCAAAAGCGCGGTGAGCTCATAAAAAGGAGAAGCATGTAAAAAATCCACGATTGCCGAGTTCCTTTGTGTATTGCAAATTGGCCGTTAGGTCATAGCTACATTGTACTGGTTGTTTAGTAGGCTTTCACAGAAGAGACAAAGCCATTTGGTTTCAGTGCCAGAACAGAACAACCTACTTTTTGTAGAATATTTTCAGCCGTGTTCCCAATAATAAAGCCTGCCAGTCCTGAGCGTGCGATGGTACCCATCACAAGGATATCGATGTCATTGTCCTCAATGAATTGCGTGATCTGTTTTTCAGGTTGGCCTTTGAGATGATGAATTGTATTGTTATTGGACATATCCGCTTGCTTAATCAAGGTGTTCAAGTTGGCTAGGTTATTATTTTTCGCTGCGGTGACCAGAGACAGGATCTCTTCCTCGGGTAGGTTAGTCCATGGGTTACGTTTGAAATACTCTTCTAGTTCGTAATCCCAACATGAAATGATACTGAAGGCTTGACTACAATCTTTAGCCAAACTATCTGCTGCGCCGAGGAGTTGGAGAGACAGTTTTCGTCCTTCTTCACGTTCATATTCAGCATCAACTGCAACCGCTAATTTGATGTTTTGACGATGTTTAGTAATCGGCCGGCATAACCAAACAGGGCATGGACATTGACGAAGTAAATCCATATCGAGCGCCATAAACCCTTTGCCGCTGTCCTTTTGCTCTGCTTGTTTAATGACAAGATCTACAGAGTTTTTTAACACTTGTTTAATAATCGCGATGGCCGGTTTAGTGTGCCTTTCGACTTCCATGGCAAACATGACATCGTTGATCGTCACGCCGATTTCTAGTCCCACTGTTTGGATTGTCGCGCGTAAATTGTCCATAAGACTCTGCTCATATTTCTTTTCATGCGCCGCAAGATGTGCTGGGAATCTGGGGTGGATGATAAGCGTGGTTAAGCGAGCTTGGTGATTTCTCGAGATGCTGAGCGCTTGCTTTAAAGCGTCAGTTTCATCTGACATGCCGGTACTGACAAAAAGAATTTCCTGATAATTAGACATTAATTATATTCCCGTTTTGTGTAAGTACCTTCATTCTATCTGTTTGCTAAGAAAAAGCCATTATGCGTAACCCTCTAAATTAATGTCGTATGGCGTTAATTTTATAGGATCTAAGCGCTAGCGTTTATCGTGTCGTGGGGGAGCAGGGAGCAATTTCAGAATGTGTTGACACGCCATAGTGGCAATCATGATCTACGTTGAGGCGGTACTCACTAGGGATCAATTTTTTAGCATGAAAATAAAGCTGTACTTGGGATGTGACTTAATTGATTGTTAGTAGATGATGTAGGGTTTGTCCTAAATTAATTAGGATTAGCAGTATGTCGATATTGTTTCTGGCTGGCAGTTTAATGCAGGCCTATTCCTATCAGAATGCTATCCACCGACTTTTCAAGCTCTGCTTTACTAATACCGGAACGGGCCATCGATGCGCTGCCCTTTAACATCGTATACAAACTCAAGCTATTTTGGTGTGCGTGATGGCTGAGGCCTAATTGGATAGCTTCAGGATCACTGTTAAATAAAGCTGTGTATAGCTGCATTGGCATAGCCTCAGCTTCAATAAGGATCTGCTCCGCTTCTTTGGGAATGAGGCCGCTGACTAACTCAGACTGGCATAACGCCAAGTAGCAGCCTTTAGCTTGCTTGGAGCTACATTGCATCTCAACAATAGACATCATATGGTTTTTCAGTCTTTGTGCTAACGGCACGCCTTCCTCAAACAATCGTTTGAGATGTACTTTCATTTTTGTGTCGAGATAATGTTGTGTTGTTTTGATAAATAAAGCTTCTTTATTACCAAAGGCGCGATACATGCTCGGTTTACTGATACCCATACTTTCCGTTAAGTCAATCAAAGATGCACCAATGTACCCTTTTTGCCAAAAGACATGCATGGCTGCATCTAGCGCTACATTAGGGTCAAATTCTTGTTTACGACCACTTGTCATGACAACCACCTTAGTCAAGACTAAAAATCTTATTATACCATTCGGTACGGGTGGCTGAAATAGTCATATGTGACTGTCAATGAGTGTTCCAGAAAGGACATCATTTATTTTAGCAGTTCAACTAGTTCAGTTAAGTTGTTAACAATATAATCTGGCTGAGTTGCCAATGGGTAAAGCGCTTTACCTGGGCGTGCTACAAAGGCGGTTTGTAGTCCGGCTGCTTCTGCGCCAGCGATATCCCACCCATGTGCGGCCACCATCAACGCCTCCTCTGGCTCGACATTCAATTGTAGTAACGCCCAACGATATGACCTTAAATCAGGTTTGTACACACCAATATCTTCGATACTCATTCGCTTATCGAAGTAGGTTGTTAACCCGGCATTCATAAATTGAGTTTCGACAGCTTGATTTGAAGAGTTGGTTAAACTAACAATTTGAAAGCCCAGTGCATTCAGTGCGATGAGACCTTCTTTAACATCAGGGTGTGGGGGTAATGATAATAATGGAGTTTTGATCGCGGTTATCGCTTGCTCTTCTGTAATAGTAATATGATTGTTTTGTGCCACCATCATTAATGCCGCGACGCCGATTTTGCCGAAATCTTGATAGTCTCCGGTCACGGTGGTCACGAGTGAGTGGTGCAACATAGTGGAAAACCATAATGTGGTCAGTTCTGGCTGGCCGTTTAAAACTTGACCAACCGAGTTTCGCATCGTCCCCAAGTCCAAAAGGGTTTCATTGACGTCAAAGATAATAACTTTAGGTCTTGGATCTGCATGGGCCATAAAGCTTCCCGCTAATAGTACGTAAAAAAGCACGGTCAGTGTTAAAACACGTATGATTTTTGCTGAATACATCATGAATTGTCGCTCTGTTAATGTAGCTTGGGTAACTAATATAGAAATAATGTCGCTAAGGTTTTTTATTCAGTACTTTGCAATAGAGAGGGTGAAGCTGAGAACCGATAAAACTTGATATTTTGTAAAAGCATTACATGGTGAGGTCATTTATACGGAGAGCTCACTCGTGATCACAGCGTCGGAAAAACTCTGGTAAGCTGCTTCTATTTGTTTTGCAATCGGATCTGGGAATACATGAAATTTGTCACTGTTCAAAGCGGTAATGATGGCTTCTGAAACTACCGTTGCCTCGGGAGCATCCTCAAAGCCAGCTTCCGTACCCATATCAGTATCGATTGGACCTGGGTGTACACTTAACACCCTAATGCCTTTATCTGCCCATTTGTCTTTTAAACCTTGCGTAATTGAATAGGCGGCGGCTTTAGAGGCGCAGTAAGTGGCTAGGTCACCAAAAGA
>JAIBDY010000002.1 GCA_024685995.1 Piscirickettsiaceae bacterium
AATTTCAGGTGTAGTGTTGAACGACGATTTCCCTAGGATTAAACGCCTCCCGCCTTATGTATTCAATATTGTGAATGATTTGAAGGCGCAAGCTCGTGCGCGTGGTGAGGATATTATTGATTTCGGTATGGGTAATCCAGACCGTCCAGCGCCGGCGCATATTATTGATAAATTAACGGAAGCAGCGCAACGACCAGATACGCATCGTTACTCTGTTTCTCGTGGGATTCCCCGGTTACGTAAAGCGATTTGCGACTGGTACCAACGCCAATTTGATGTCACCTTAGATCCCGAAACGGAGACGATTGTCACCATTGGCTCTAAAGAAGGGTTAGCACATTTGGCCTTGGCGACTGTTGGGCCGGGTGATGCGATTTTAGTGCCGAATCCAGCATACCCTATCCATCCCTATGGGTTTGTGATTTCGGGTGCTGATATTCGGCATGTTCCTTTGGTTGAAGGGGGGGATTTTTTTGCTGAACTAGAGAAGTCTGTCAAAGACTCTTGGCCCAAACCCAAAATGTTGGTGTTGAACTTTCCGGGCAATCCGACCACGCAATGTGTTGATCTCGAATTTTTTGAACGGGTTGTTGCTTTTGCGAAAGAACACGAAATTTGGGTGGTACATGATTTAGCTTATGGTGAAATCACCTTTGATGGTTATAAGGCGCCCTCCATTTTACAAGTGCCTGGTGCAAAAGAAGTGGCTGTAGAGTTTTATACCTTATCGAAGACCTACAATATGCCGGGTTGGCGTGTCGGCTTTATGTCGGGCAACCCAAAACTGGTAGCGGCTTTAGCCCGTATGAAGTCTTACCTAGATTACGGTATGTTTACGCCTATCCAAGTCGCTGCAATTGCGGCATTAGATGGTCCCCAAGATTGTGTGAAAGAAGTTGTTGCAACCTATAAAAGCCGACGTGATGTGTTGTGTGATGGCTTAAATGGTATTGGCTGGCATGTTGAACGGCCGAAAGCGACAATGTTTGTTTGGGCGAAAATTCCTGAAAAATATCGTGACATGGGTTCTTTGGAGTTTACGAAAAAATTATTGCAAGAAGCGAAAGTGGCGGTATCACCGGGTATTGGTTTCGGTGAATATGGAGATGATCATGTTCGCTTTGGATTGATCGAAAATGAACATCGAACACGTCAAGCGATCCGAGGGATCCGCGACATGTTTAGAAAAGGCTAGGGGGCCATATAGTGCAATCAGTAAAAATTGGGGTGTTGGGTTTAGGTACAGTAGGTAGTGGTACCGTAAATGTCTTAAGCCGGAATATCAAAGAGATTACACGTCGCGCGGGCAGAGAGATTGAGATCACGCGTGCGGCGGATCGCACTATGGACAAAGAACGCGGTTGTGATACGACAGGGATCGATTTGACGACTGATGCGTTTGAAATTGTGAATGATCCTGAGATTCATGTCGTTGTTGAGTTGATTGGCGGTACTGGTATTGCCCGTGATTTAGTATTGACTGCGATCGATAATGGCAAACATGTCGTGACGGCAAATAAGGCGTTGATCGCCCTTCATGGCAACGAACTTTTTGCCAAGGCGCAAGAGAAAGGCGTAACCATTGCTTTTGAAGCGGCGGTCGCTGGCGGAATCCCTATTATTAAAGCGATGCGTGAAGGCTTGTCTGCAAATCGGATTGAATGGTTAGCGGGGATTATCAATGGTACTGGCAACTTTATTCTGACGGAGATGCGCGACAAAGGGCGTGATTTCCCTGACGTGCTAGCAGAAGCACAAGCCTTAGGCTATGCCGAAGCCGATCCGACATTCGATGTGGAAGGTATAGATGCAGCACATAAACTGACCATCATGGCGTCGATTGCGTTTGGGATACCTTTACAGTTTGATAAAGCGTATACCGAAGGGATCAGTAAGGTCGCACAAGAGGATGTGAAGTATGCCGCTGAACTGGGTTATATCATTAAGCATCTAGGGATTAGCAAACAGACGAGCAAAGGGGTTGAATTGCGTGTTCACCCAACATTGATTCCACGTCGTCGTTTGATTGCCAATGTCGATGGTGTAATGAATGCCGTTGTTGTGAAAGGTGATGCCGTTGGCCCGACGCTCTACTACGGCGCCGGCGCAGGCTCCGATGCCACGGCATCGGCAGTGGTGGCTGATATTGTGGATGTGGTTCGTGTTTTAACGACTGATCCTGAAAATCGCGTGCCTCATCTGGCCTTCCAACCAGACGCTATCGTGGATAGACCTATTTTACCTATTTCGGATGTAGTGACGTCTTATTACTTACGTATTCGTACCGATGATGAACCCGGTGTACTGGCTGATATTACGCGCATTCTGGCAGAACAAAAAATTAGCATCGAAGCTATTTTGCAAAAAGCACCCGAAGATCACAACGATGGTGTCGTGCCGGTCATTATGTTGACGCAAGCGGTGGTCGAGAAGAATATGGACTTAGCGATTAAGCATATCGAAGCATTAAACACCGTAAAAGAGCCTGTGATGCGGATTCGTATGGAATCATTAGGTTAAGTTGATAAGTCACGCATTTTTATATCTTAATCATTCAGTTAAAATACAAACCTGTTTAGCGCGATGAACGCTAACAATAATTAAATAAAATATCTATATTCGAAAGAGGAAGTACTATGTCATCTCGTTACACTGGACTAATTGAGCGTTACCGTGACCGTTTACCGGTGAATGATGATACGCGTTTAATTAGTTTGGGTGAGGGTAATACCCCTTTAATCAAGCTCAGCCATATTCCGAAATTACTTGGCAAAGATGTCGAAATCTATGTCAAATATGAAGGCTTGAACCCCACAGGATCTTTTAAAGATCGTGGTATGACGATGGCGGTGACCAAAGCGGTTGAAGAAGGAAGTAAGGCTATTATATGTGCGTCTACGGGCAATACTTCAGCGGCGGCGGCGGCATATGCTGCGCGTGCGGGTATCGCGGCATTTGTGTTGATTCCTGATGGCAAAATTGCCTTGGGTAAACTCGCACAAGGCATGATGCATGGAGCGACTGTCATCCAAATTAAAGGTAACTTTGATGAAGGTATGCAATTAGTTAAAGACGTGGCGGAACACGCCTCAGTGACGATTGTTAACTCAATTAACCCATATAGATTACAGGGGCAAAAGACGGCGGCATTTGAGATTGTTGAAGAGCTTTCTTGTGCGCCAGACTTTCATTGTCTACCTGTCGGTAATGCCGGGAATATTACGGCCCATTGGATGGGCTATAGTGAGTATTTTGAAGATGGCATCGTAGGCACGCGTCCTAAAATGTTGGGTTATCAAGCAGCGGGTAGTGCGCCCTTTATGCGCGGTGAAATGGTCGATAATCCTGAAACGGTAGCGACGGCGATTCGAATTGGTCATCCACAAAGCTGGGATAAAGCCTGGAAGGTGAAAGAAGAGTCGCAAGGTTGGTTTGATGAATGTACCGATGATGCTATTTTAGCGGCGCAGAAGTTATTAGCAGAGCACGAAGGTGTTTTCTGTGAGCCAGCCTCTGCGACCTCATTAGCGGGAGCAATTGCGGATATTAACAGCGGCAAAATCCCAGAAGGTAGCAAAGTTGTGTGTACCTTGACGGGTCATGGTTTAAAAGATCCGGATACAGCGATTAAGCAAAGCACGGCACCGATGATGACGGTTGAGGCGACATTGGATGCTGTTCGTGATGCTATCTTAAGCAATATGGCCGATTAGAGTCTCAGTAACGTGACTAATCGCTATCACTGACAAGTGATAGCGATGGCTTTAAAGACGGTCGTCGCCCTAATGCGGCACGACCGTATGCAGGACAATATGATGCTCGAAGAATACGATAAAGTTCGGGTAGGTCCAACGGGTGATGGGCGGTTCACCAACGGCCGCTGTTTTAGAAGCGGGTTCGCCGTAGTGTTTGAGGACGGCATCCATTGACATGCCTCGCTTTGGGCGAATAACCCCTGAAGCATCATTAGGCACGTCATACCGTGGGTCGGCAATAGAAATGACTTCTGCGTGGACAGGTATTGCAGATGACAGTAATAGGCCAATGATTAATGGGGTGTATTTAAACATGTATGTACTCCAAAAGGTGTTTGTCTACAGAATACTACCGTCCCGAAAATAGCTCAATGGATAAACGATAAAAAGCGTGATCTGAGTCGTACTCCGTTGTGTTAACAGCTGCTTAGGCAGCGGACATTAAGTACCCCTTCTATCGTCTTGATTGCTTTAATGACTGAATCAGGCAATGTCGTTTCGGTATCAATCAAGGTATAGGCGGCTTCACCCAAAGATTTGTTTAACATATCGATAATATTAATATCCGCTTTTGCAATGGCATTGGTGATAGGGCCAATGATGTTCGGAATATTTTCATGTGCAATAGTCAGGCGGTATTGTCCGGGCAGTTTGGCCATTTTAATTGTGGGAAAGTTTACCGCATTACGAATATTGCCATTTTCTAGGTAATCTTTGACCTGATCTGCCACCATGATGGCACAATAATCTTCTGCTTCCGCGGTTGAGGCACCAAGGTGGGGTAAGGTGATGACTTTCGGGTGTTGTTTGAGAAGGTTGCTTGGGAAATCACAAACATAAGAATGCACTTTGCCATTGTCTAAAGCTTCGACCACGGCTTCATCATGAATGATGCCCTCACGTGAAAAGTTAAGAATTGTGACATTGTCGCGCATGTTAACCAAGCGTTCTGCGTTGATCATATTGCGTGTTGCATCAATCAATGGCACATGAAAAGTGACAAAATCACACTGGCTTAACAAATCATCGATACTGTTGGCTTGCTCGACTTGATGGGAAAGTTGCCAGGCGGCCTGAACCGTGATTTTAGGATCAAAGCCAATGACGCGCATCCCCAATGATATTGCAGTATTCGCAATTTTAATTCCAATAGCGCCTAGACCAACAACGCCCACGGTTTTTCCCGGTAATTCAAAGCCAACGAACTGCTTTTTACCGGCCTCGACTTGTTTGGCTATTTTTGCGTCTGATCCCTTAAGATTACGAGCGAATTGCCAAGCTTGGCAGATATTTCGTGCGCTCAGTAACATCCCTGTTAATACCAGTTCTTGAACGGCATTGGCATTGGCCCCCGGTGCATTAAACACGGGAATACCCTTGGCAGTCATTTTTTCGATAGGGATATTATTAACCCCTGCACCGGCACGCCCAATGGCCTGTAATGTGTCGGGGACGGACCAGCCATGCATTTTAAAAGAGCGAACCAACACGGCGTCAGGATGCTGGATCTCTGATGCAATTTCATAAGTATCTCGGGGTAATCGATCTAAGCCTGTGACTGAAATATTATCTAATGTCAGTATTTTAAACATTTGATCACCCTCAATTTAATGTGAAAACAATAAACCTGTGTGGAATGAGACTTTAGCTATTTTGTTTGGCAAAATCCTGCATATAACGGATGAGTGCATCAACGCCTTGTTCAGGCATCGCATTATAAATACTAGCACGCATGCCACCGACACTACGATGTCCTTTTAAGGTGATGAGTCCTGCCGCTTTGGCGCCAGCCAGAAAGTCAGCGTCAAGATCGGAATTATTGAGCGTAAAGGGAATATTCATCCATGAGCGGTATTGTTTGTCGACCGGGTTTTGGTAAAAACCGGACTGATCAATTGCGGCGTATAATTTCGCTGCTTTACGTTGGTTAACTTCCGCTATCGCGGGTAAACCACCGAGTGTTTTTAACCATTGGAACACTAAACCAGCCATATATAAAGCATAGGTTGGTGGTGTGTTATACATGGAGTCATTATCCGCTTGAACCTTGTAGTCAAAGGTGACGGGCGTTTCTGGCAAGGTGTCGCCAATCAAGTCATCACGCACAATGACTAAGGTTAGCCCAGCTGGACCGATATTTTTCTGAGCGCCAGCGTAGATCAAAGCAAAGCGAGAGACATCGATAGGGCGAGATAAAATTGTTGAGGACAAATCGACGACTAATGGGACGTCACCGGTGTCAGGGATATCATCGAATTCGACACCGCCGATAGTTTCATTGGCAGTGTAGTGTACATAAGCGGCGTCTGGGTTAAGTTTCCAAGTCGATTTGTCTGGGACTGTGGTGAAGTTAACATCTTCGGCGCTAGCAACGACATTGACATCGCAATAACGGCTGGCTTCTTGGATGGCTTTTACTGACCATTGCCCAGTGTTGAAATAATCGGCTGTTTTTTTTCCTCGTAAGAGGTTCATTGGAATCGCAGTAAATTGGCTGGAGGCACCGCCCTGTAAAAATAACACTTTGTAATTATCGGGGATGGACATCAATTCACGCAGATCTGCTTCGGCCTGTGTTGCAATCGACATAAACTCTTTGCCTCGATGGCTCATTTCCATCACGTTCATTCCCGAGTCATGCCAATCTAAAAACTCTTGTTCAGCGCGTTGTAAAACAGCCGCTGGAATCATTGCTGGGCCGGCACTAAAGTTGTAGATGCGTGACATGAAAAAGTCCTTGAGTTAATCGCTAAAAGGAACTGAGTATAACAAAGAATTAGGGCTGAATTCATCACGTTATTCAGCAATGGCTTTTGGACTGATCTTGATAAAATAAGCGTGATTATGGGCTAAAACTTTTTGATCTGCATTGATACCGTCATAGCGTGAGAGACTAGACTAGTCAGGGTGATAGCAACGTTATTGCGGTATTGTCTGTTGCCGAACATGGCATCATCTCGTGTCGATTGTTAATATCATGGCTTGATTGGTTTAATGCCGGTTTTTCTTGCCGGATGAATTAGCATGCTTTAAAAATTGAGATCATGTGAGAAAGGATGGGGCCGAGGGTGGTTTTGTTTGTAAACCCGATGGAACTAGAATGTTATTGGAGAACAGTATGAAAGTTATTGCCTTTGCAGCAAGTAGTAGTCGGAATTCAATTAATAAAAAGTTAGCGACCTATGCCGCTAACTTAATCGACAATGCTGACGTTGAAGTGTTGGATCTTAATGATTATGAATTACCGTTATTTAGTGAAGACCGGGAACAGGCTCTAGGTAAACCGCAAATAGCACGCGATTTTTTGGCCAAAATTGCCAGCGCTGATGGCTTAGTGATTTCTTTTGCAGAACATAATGGCACCTATTCTGCCGCCTATAAAAATCTATTTGATTGGTGCTCTCGGATCCAAAAAGTGTTTCAAGGTAAAACGATGATCTTATTGTCTACATCGCCGGGCGCGAGGGGCGGGGCAAGCGTGTTAGATCAAGCCGTGAAGTCGGCACCCTATTTTGATGGTAAAGTCATAGGCAGTCTTGCAATTCCGAGTTTTTATGAGCACTTTGATGTCGAACAAGGTTGTTTGACGGATTCAGATCTGAAGTCACAATTGTTGACGGAATTGATTAAGTTGCGCGAGTAAAGCAGGCGAAGAAATAACTTTGAACAAAGGCTAAGAGTATGACTTATCGTCTAAGCTTGTCGTTTGTCTAATTTCAAGGTTTAGGTTTACCGATTATTCAGAAACAGTTCAATTAGATTATTTAAATAACGTTGCCCTTTTGCTGTTGGACGGATACGGTGAATATCCCAGTCAATCAAACCTTGTTGCTCTGCTTGTTGTAAGGCTTTATCGATATGAGAGACTGGCATGCCAGCATGTTGATAGAACAAGGGCGTTGGAAACCCGTCGGTTAACCGTAAAGCGTTGAGCATAAATTCAAAGCCAATATCATGGCTGCTAATGACTTCATTGGTCAGGATGACGTCGCCTTTTCCTGCTGTCTCCAAATAAGTCCGAGGCTGTTTTTGCTTTGAACGACGAGTGATCGATTGCTGTGCGGCATCACTGATTTTGCCGTGTGCGCCTGCACCGATACCGACATAATCACCAAATTGCCAATAATTCATATTGTGTCGACAGACTTGCTTATCTTTGGCATAAGCAGACACTTCATACTGTCCAAAGCCGGCATTGGCTAAGCGTTGTTGGCTATCCATTTGCCAGTCGATAATCGGGTCATCGTCAGGGAGCGTTGGGGGGTGCTGGTAGAAAAGCGTATTAGGCTCAATGGTCAGTTGATAATAAGACAAGTGGCTCGGTGATAAGGCGATCGCCGTTTCAATATCTTCACGGGCTGTTTTAGCCGTTTGATGCGGCAGGCCAAACATTAAATCTAAGTTGAAATTCTCAAATCCCACTTTATGGGCAGTTTCGACGGCTTTGATGGATTGCTGCCTATCATGAATGCGACCGAGTGCTTGTAGTGAGTCGTTATTAAAGCTTTGGATCCCAATCGACAATCGGTTTATGCCTAAGGATAAATAGTCAGCAAACCGCTGCTGTTCAAATGTCCCTGGGTTGGCTTCTAAGGTGATTTCGGCATGGTGACTAATTGGCAATAGCGCGCGTAGCGATGAAAACAGTCTCTCATACGCTTCTGCAGAAAATAAACTGGGTGTGCCACCGCCAATAAAAATCGTTTGAATCGTGCGTCCCCAAATTGAGGGTGTTTCTTGTTCTAAATCGCGAATAAGTGCGTCAATATAGGCCGCTTCAGGCAAGTTGTCGGGCGATTGATGGGAGTTGAAGTCACAATAAGGGCATTTCCTGACACACCAAGGCACATGGATATATAAGCTTAAAGGAGGGAGCGCGGTAAAGTTAAACATCAATTATCAACGACGACGATATTGTTCGAATAGGCTTAAAAACTGACGAATCGCTTTGCCACGATGACTAAGTGCATGCTTTTGTTCAGGACTTAGTTCGGCAGCACTACATTGGTATTGTTCAACCCAGAATAGCGGATCGTAACCAAAACCACCGCCACCTTGTGGCGTCATTAAAATAGACCCTTCCCAACTGGCCTGACAAATGAGTGGTGTTGGGTCTTTTGCATGGCGCATAAACACGATGACACATTGATAACGCGCGGAGCGCTTGTCTTGTGGTGTAGTTTGCAAGTCATTGAGCAAGGCTAGACAGTTTTTTTGATCCGTCGCATCACGACCTGAATAACGCGCAGAATAAATGCCCGGCGCGCCATTCAAGGCATCAACTTCGATGCCCGAGTCATCGGCAATCGCCGGTAAGCCTGTCTGCTGACAAGCATGACGGGCTTTGATGATGGCATTTTCAACAAAAGTGAGTCCTGTTTCTTCCGCCTCGGTTATCTGGAATGCCGATTGTGGCACGACCTCGATGTCAAATTCACTCAGTAATTGAGAAAACTCTTTTAGTTTACCGCCATTACCGCTGGCTAAAACAATTTTGGACATGATTAGTCGATCAAGGCTAGACGTTGTTTTTCCATTAAGATCGTGATGCCTTCATTCGCCAGTCCGAGCATTGCTTGTAGTTCATCTGCTCTAAAGGCATGACCTTCTGCAGTGCCTTGCAATTCGATGTAAGCACCAGCATCATTCATCACCACATTCATATCGGTTTCGGCGCTTGAGTCTTCTGCATAGTCGAGGTCTAGTACCGGTACACCCTGATAAATCCCGACAGACACCGAGGCTATTTGACCGTGAAGCGGACTTTTCTTGAGCTTTCGTTGTTTTATCAAATAACTGATAGCATCATGTAAAGCGACAAAAGCGCCTGTAATAGACGCGGTTCTGGTACCCCCATCGGCTTGGATGACATCACAATCAATCGTAATACTGCGTTCGCCCAACGCTTTTAAATCAACGGCTGCTCGAAGAGAGCGACCGATCAAGCGTTGGATTTCCATTGTACGGCCACCTTGCTTGCCTCGCGCGGCTTCGCGGCCCATTCTGCTGCCTGTCGAGCGAGGTAACATGCCATATTCAGCCGTGATCCAGCCTTCATTTTTACCGCGTAAAAAAGGCGGAATTTTTTCTTCCACCGAGGCGGTACACAAGACTTTTGTGTCGCCAAATTCGACTAGGACTGAGCCTTCAGCATGTTTGGTGTAGTTGCGAGTGATAGACACGTTTCTTAGAGCATTAGGCTGACGGCCGCTTGGACGCATAATGGGAGTTCCTTAAGGAGAAAAAAATACCGCTATTATACGTGGCTAGTATCTTAGTAAGGGTGCTTTTCGTTAAGATGCTTCTTTTAAATTAATTTTGGATAACATTGTGATACGGAGTATGACCGCATTTGCTCGGCAAGAAGAGCAAACCGAACAAGGTGATTTAACTTGGGAAATCCGCTCGGTTAACCATCGTTACCTTGAGCTTTCGCTTCGACTAGATGAACGTTTTCGTGCTTTGGAAATGCCTATCAGAAAACTGTTTGCCGATAAATTAGCACGCGGTAAAGTGGATGCGGTATTACGCTATAAAGTGCCAGAAGCACAATTATCTAATGTCGATATAGATCAGGCCTTGGCAAAATCTGTTGTAGCCAATTGTGAGCTAGTGGCCGGATTTTCGGCACAAGCTGCGCCAATTGACCCGATTAAAGTATTGCAATGGCCAGGCGTGTTAAAAGCAGAAAGTTTGGACCAAGGCGCACTCAATAGTTCGGTAATGGACTCATTAAAGCTTGCGGTAGCTGAATTGATTGTGACCCGTGAAACCGAAGGCGTGGCGTTAAAAGCTATGATCGTACAACGTTGTGTTGAGATTGACGAGATCGCGAAAGCGATCAGGCAACGGATGCCTACGATTTTGGCACAACACCAACAACGGATGCAGGAACGTGTGGCCGAATTGCAGGTGACTCTAGATGCCGAACGCTTAGAACAAGAGATGGTGTTATTGGCCCAAAAAAGTGATGTTGCGGAAGAGTTAGATCGGTTAGAAAGTCATGTACTCGAGGTGACAAATGTTTTAGAGCGGACTGAACCTGTCGGCAGGCGCTTAGATTTTTTGATGCAGGAACTCAACCGCGAAGCGAATACCTTAGGATCGAAATCGATTAATACCGAAACGACGAATTATTCGGTGCAACTTAAAGTCTTGATTGAACAAATGCGAGAGCAGATCCAAAACATTGAGTGACACATAACAAAAGCGGATAAAATCGCGGCTTTTAGTTATTAAATTGCTGTCATGGGTAACAGTTTCTTCGAAAACCGATAAACCTCGATAGGGCTGTAATTGGCGCGATTCTCAGAGTCGCGCTGTCGATAGACACATTAAAGGAGAGGTTTTATTCTGCTCATGTTCTCTGCTGCGATCTGTCACATTAAGATGTTGATCTAGCTTGTCGTTTAATGTGTCTTTGGCGTGTTTTCCTATGCGCCTATGGGAGATGCTCAGAGAAATACATAAAGGCTGTGTCTTCAAGCCCGTTATGTTAACAAACAGCTGATGAGGCGCTTGTGTTTGCTGGATTAGTCACTCAGACTGAGTGATTTTAGAAACAATGATGACTTATGATTAAAGCTTAAAGGATCGCTTCTTAGCTGGTATCCTTGGATTATCAATTTGTGTTTAGTAATGGATTTTAACTGATGTTGGGTAGCCTTTTTATTGTTGCTGCGCCTTCTGGGGCAGGGAAAACGAGCTTGGTCAATGCCTTAGTTGAGCAGCAAGCTAATATCGCCTTATCCGTATCACATACCACACGTGTAGCACGTGCAGGTGAAGTTGATGGCAAAGATTACTTTTTTGTCAGCTCGGATGCCTTTGGTGAAATGCGCGATCGGGGGGCTTTTTTAGAGTCTGCGACCGTATTCGATCATTCCTATGGCACATCATCTGAAGCCGTCTTCGCGCAATTAAAAGCAGGCATTGATGTGGTGTTGGAAATTGATTGGCAAGGGGCTGCGCAAGTGCGTCGGAATTATCCGGACAGTAGTAGTATTTTTATTTTGCCTCCATCAAAACAAGCCTTAGAGCAGCGTTTACGTGGTCGCGGGCAAGATGATGAAGAGGTGATAGCACGCCGTATGCGTGATGCCGAAAATGAAATATCACATTATGTGGAATTTGATTATTTGATTGTGAATGATGACTTTGATGCAGCGTTGGCTTCGTTGGTCGCGATTATTTCCGCAAGAAGGCATTCGATCATCGTACAAGAAGATGCGCAGGCCTCATTATTAAAGACATTGCTAGCTTAACGAGGCGATATTTCGTAATATATTCTGTTTTAGTTTCGGGAAAGTGTCATGGCACGTACAACAGTAGAAGATTGTTTAGAGAACGTAGACAACCGTTTCCAATTAGTATTAATTGCATCAAAGCGTGCGCGTGAGATTGCAATGGGCGCTGACCCTTTGGTAAAGATTGATAATGATAAACCCACCGTTATTGCTTTGCGCGAAATTGCTGAAGGCTTAGTTGATGCGAGTATCTTAGAGAAGAAAGTGAAACCTGAGCCAGTTGAAGAAGTGGTCACCAGCGAAGATACTGCTCCTGTAGAAGCGTAACGTTGTTGTGAAGGCAAAACCAACTGTTGATTCTGAATTAGAGCTCATTCATGGTGCTGAGCCTAAACTGACTATCGATGACCTGTGTTTTGCAGCCGCTAATTACCTAGAAAACCGCCAAGTTGACGATATTCGTCGGGCTTATCACTTTGCGGAAGCGGCACATCAAGAACAAAAGCGGCGGTCTGGCGAGCCCTATATCACTCACCCGTTAGCGGTAGCACATGTCTTGGCGATGATGCATATGGATCATGAATGCATTATGGCCGGGCTATTGCACGATGTGATTGAAGATACTGAAGTGAGTCGCGAAGCACTCGCAGCAGAGTTCAGCGAAGAAGTGGCTTTATTGGTTGATGGGGTCAGCAAGCTGGCTAAAGCCACCTTTGAAACCAAACAGCATGCACAAGCAGAAAGTTTAAGAAAAATGCTGTTGGCGATGTCGGAAGATATTCGCGTCATTATCGTGAAACTGGCTGACAGACTTCATAATATGCGGACTTTGGGCCATTTAGGGCCTGAAAAGCGCCACAGAATCGCTGAAGAAACCCTCGATATTTATGCACCGATAGCACAGCGTCTGGGGATGAATCTGATGCGGTGTGAATTGGAAGATTTGGGTTTCCATGTGTTATACCCATTACGTTATCGCGTGTTAGCGAATGAAGTACGTAAGGCGCGAGGTAATCGCAAAGAGATAGTCAACCAGATTACAGAGTCGATACAACATCGTCTGGAGCAGGAAGGCTTAACGGCCGATATTCAAGGCCGTGAAAAAAACCTCTACAGCTTATATACCAAGATGGTTCGTAAGAAGTTACCTTTCTCTGCGGTATTAGATGTGTATGCTTTTCGCATTATTGTGGCGGATGTAGATTCCTGTTATCGCATACTGGGCGTGATGCATAATCTTTATAAACCAGTGCAGAGCAAATTTAAAGACTATATTGCGATCCCTAAAGCCAATGGTTATCAATCATTGCATACCGTGTTATTTGGGCCTTATGGCGTGCCCGTTGAAGTCCAGATTAGATCGCGTGATATGGATCAAATGGCCGAAGCGGGTGTGGCAGCCCATTGGCTATACAAAGAAGGTAGTAATGCGAGCGGTAATTTAGCACACCGTCTGGCTCGCCAATGGTTACAAGGTCTGCTGGAGATGCAGAAGAATTCAGGCGATTCGATTGAGTTTTTAGAGAACCTGCGTATCGACCTATTCCCAGAAGAAATTTATGTCTTCACGCCAACCGGTAAGATAATGACGTTACCTAGAGGGGCGACGACGGTTGATTTTGCCTATGCCGTGCACTCAGATGTGGGAAATCATTGCGTTGCAGCGAAAGTGGGGCGGCAGTTGGTTCCATTGAGTACGGTATTAGAGACTGGCCAATCGGTCGAGATTATCACCACAAATTCATCTCAGCCTAATGCGGCGTGGCTAAATTTTGTGACCACGGCAAAAGCGCGAACGAATATCCGGCATTATCTGAAACGGTTACGCAACGATGAAGCGGTATTATTAGGGCGTCGCATGTTGACGAAGAATTTGCATGCTTTCTCAACTAACATTGATAGCTTGTCAAGACAGCGAATTGATGAAGTACTCGCTATGTTTGAGGTGAAGAGTTTTAATCAATTATTAGAAAGTATCGGTCTTGGGGATCGCTCGGCATTATTGATTGCTCAGAAGTTAGTTAATGGTCACGATCATGTCGGCGATGTTGCTCAGCAACCGTTACTGATCGCGGGCACGGAAGGCATGGTGGTCAGCTTTGGCCGGTGTTGTCACCCGATTCCAGGCGATCCCGTTCATGGCTTTATTAGTGCCGGTCGTGGCATCGTTGTTCACCAAAATAATTGTAAAACAACTTTGAATTTACGCGGCCAAAGTGAGAAATGGGTCGATATGGCTTGGGCGCCTGACATTAACCGCGATTTTCCGGTTGAAATTTTGGTGCATGTGAAGAATCAGCGCGGTGTATTGGCGACAATTGCGGCCGCGATTTCTGAGAATAATTCGAATATTGATAATGTGATCGTTGATGAACGTGATAGCGAGTATAGTGATTTGCGTTTAATGATTGGTGTCTTGAGCCGGCAGCATCTAGCCAATATCATTCGTCGCTTAAGACGTATCGAAATGGTCGAACGTATCAGCCGGCTTAAACACTAATTTGTACATTGGAGAGGCAAAAGATGGCACGTGAAATTATTCACACAGCAAAAGCACCGCAGGCAATTGGGACCTATTCACAAGCGATTAAAGTAGGTGGTGTGGTGTATTTGTCGGGACAAATCCCGTTAGTTCCCGAAACAATGACAATAGTCGAAGGTGATTTTCCTGTGCAAGTGCGCCGTGTTTTTGACAATTTATCTGCTGTTGCCGAAGCAGCGGGTGGCTGTCTGCAAGATATTGTAAAGTTGAATATCTTTTTAACCGATTTGAGCCATTTTGCCACAGTGAATGAAATTATGGCCGAGTATTTTGAACAACCTTATCCTGCTCGGGCAGCAATTGGTGTCGCTTCTTTACCAAAAGATGTTCCTGTCGAAATGGATGGTGTTATGCACCTTGGTGCATAGCGGACAGTCAGACAATATCATTGGCTGCTAGCAAGGGTAATGCATTAACTCAGCCCATTACGGAACTCAAAGGCGTCGGTAGCAAAGTCGCTGAGCGCTTACAAAAACTGGGTATTACACAGATCCAGGATTTGTTATTTCACCTGCCACTGCGTTATCAAGATCGCACACGGCTATTGCCACTTGGTAGTTTGGAACCAGGACAGGAATGCCTCGTTGAGGGGACTTTGCGTTTGAGCCAAGTCAAGTTCGGGCGTCGTCGTGCTTTACTTTGTTATCTCGATGATGGCACCGGTTCGCTCGTTTTACGGTTTTTCCATTTCTCAAAAGTCCAACAGCAACAATTGTCGCAAGGTGTACGCGTACGTTGCTTTGGTGAAGTTCGTAATGGTCCATCTGCGTTAGAAATGGTGCATCCAGAATATAGTATTATCGCAGCGGATACCGTGGTGCCGGTGGATGCCGACTTGACGCCAGTTTATCCCACCACGGAAGGCTTACATCAACTCAGTTTCCGAAAGCTAATTAAACAAGCTTTGTTGTACTTAAACGATGCAAATTCATTACCCGAACTGATCCCGTCGCAAGCATGTTTACACGCGGTGGCAGAGTATTCATTGGTCGAGGCATTATATTTTGTACATCAGCCGCCACCCGATGTCGATGTGGCGCTGTTGTTAGACCGACGCCATCCGACACAACGACGCTTGGCTTATGAAGAATTATTGGCGCAACACTTGAGCTTGCGACAGGTAAGGTCGAAAATGCAGCAGCATCAGGCGCCTGTTTTGGCAACAGATGGCCAACAATATCAAGCTTTATTATCGGCACTACCTTTTTCGCTCACCGCGGCACAGCAACGCGTTATGCGTGATATTTTGACGGATATTCGTTTAGCCAGACCCATGCAGCGCTTGGTGCAAGGTGATGTGGGATCGGGGAAAACGATTGTTGCGGCACTGGCGATTTTAGAATCTGTTGCAGCAGGCTATCAAGCTGCGATGATGGCACCAACGGAATTATTGGCTGAGCAACATTTCCAGACATTTGAAAACTGGTTAGCGCCTTTAGGCATTACGGTAGGTTGGTGCGCAGGCAAACAAACTGCTGCCGAGAAAAGAACCGTCTTAGCCCAATTGGTCGCAGGTGAGATTGATGTGTTGGTGGGGACACATGCCTTGTTTCAAGACGATGTGTTATTTCAACGACTAGGGTTAGTGGTGATTGATGAACAACATCGATTTGGGGTGCATCAGCGTTTGGCATTACGAGATAAAGGACGACGTGATAATGCTTTTCCGCATCAACTGGTGATGACGGCGACGCCGATCCCCAGAACCTTAGCGATGACCGCATATGCCGATTTAAATGTATCTGTGATCGATGAACTGCCGCCAAGCCGGACAGCGATTACCACCGCCGTGATCCCAGATAGTCGACGCAATGAGATTATTGAACGCGTGCACCTTGCTTGCCAAGACCATCGACAAGTCTATTGGGTGTGCACTTTAGTCGAAGAATCTGAACATTTACAATGTCAAGCGGCTGAAGAAGCGGCAACTGAATTACAAGATGCATTACCTGATTGTCGAATTGCTTTAGTGCATGGACGAATGAAATCGCTTGAAAAAGATACAATTATGGCGCGCTTTAAAGCGGGTGAGATAGATCTGTTAGTGGCGACAACGGTAATTGAGGTGGGAGTGGATGTGCCTAATGCCAGTTTGATGGTGATTGAAAATGCCGAGCGTTTAGGCTTGGCGCAATTACATCAATTACGAGGCCGTGTTGGTCGTGGTAAGGTAGAAAGTCATTGTGTGCTGATGTATCACTCCCCATTATCTGAGAATGGTCGGTCGCGTTTAAGCTGTTTACGCGATACCAATGATGGTTTTGTGATTGCGCAACGTGATTTAGAACTCCGTGGTCCAGGTGAGTTATTGGGGACGAGACAAACGGGCTTGCCACAATTTCGCGTGGCTAACTTGATGACGGATCAAGATTTGATTAATGTGATGTCGGCAGCAGCAGATCAGTTATTGGTGGTAGCTCCGGGTAATAGTGACGCGTTAATCACGAGGTGGTTTGGGCATAAAATTGATTTTGGACAGGTATGACATGACAGCTGGGTTTCAGATATGAATGGCTTAACATCTTGGCATCAGCCGCAACGCCGTCTAATGCCTGCTGAGTTAGCTTCGTGGCTCTCAGACAAAGGCTCGTTAACGCGACGACTGAAGAAATACAGTCGTGATGGCTTTTCGGTGGATCTACTCGGCAACAGTTGGATTAAACCGTTAATCGATGAGAGCTTGTCTCTGCAGATACCAAGTCATGAGCTGAGTTATCAGCGTGAAGTGCGCTTAATGGACGGTGATAAGGCCAATGTGTATGCCAGAACCATTGTTCCAAGAACAACCTATATGAGTATGCAACACCGCTTTAATCAATTGGGTAATAAGCCCTTAGGCGAGTTGTTGTTTACGGACCCGACGGTGAGTCGTGGACCTATTGAGATTGCCTGTTTAAAACCCGGGCAATGGTTATATGAAATGGCATTATTAGAAGAAGACGAACGACCAGAAGTGTTGTGGGGGAGACGTTCACCCTTTTATCTTGCGGGGAAAGTATTGCTTGTGAATGAAATCTTTTTGCCCACATTATATAGGCGTTGATGATGCGAGCTAACATAACACTATATATGCAACTCATGCGCTTGGATAAGCCCATCGGTATTTTATTACTGTTGTGGCCGACCTTGTCTGCCTTATGGGTCGCTGCGCAAGGCATGCCGGATCCGTTGGTTTTATCGGTCTTTATCTTGGGTGTCATTGTGATGCGAAGTGCGGGCTGTGTCATTAATGACTATGCCGATCGCAATATTGACGGTCAGGTGTCTAGAACAATGAATCGGCCTCTGGCGACGGGTGCATTAGAGGCTAAAGCGGCTTTGCGTTTATTTGCTATTTTGGGTTTGGTGGCTTTTGTGTTGGTTTTACTGCTCAATAAACTGACGATTTTAATGTCGATTGTCGGTTTATTTTTGGCGGCTAGCTATCCTTTTATGAAACGTTATACCCATTTGCCTCAAGTCTATTTGGGCGCGGCATTTGGTTGGGCTATTCCGATGGCCTTTGCCGCCCAAACAGGCGAGGTGCCATCGATAGCTTGGCTATTGTTTTTGGCAAATATTGTATGGTCGGTGATTTACGATACTTTTTACGCGATGGCTGACCGGAAAGATGATTTATTGGCTGGGGTGAAATCGACGGCAGTATTATTTGGTAACGATGATAAAGCTATTATTGCCATTTTACAGTTTACATTTTTAGTAGTGATGCTATTGGTTGGTGGTCAGCTCGGGATGAGCTTTATTTACTACCTTGGCCTGCTAATGACACTCGGCTTGTTTATTTATCAGCAAAACTTGGTGAGAGATAGGGATCCAACTGCTTGCTTGCAAGCCTTTCTGAATAATAATTGGGTGGGTGCGGTATTGTTTTTGGTCATTGCGGCACATTACGCGCTTTTATAAGATGGAAAAGCGAATGCATAAACTAGAAAATGCTAGGTTAAACTGTGATGCTGGTGGTGCGTTGACTCAACAATGCCAAGCACTTCACATGACTTTTCCAGTGTTGAACTCTATCGAAAAACGCTTGCATTTATTGTCTTCCAATACGAAGTGTCGTGCAGAAAGAATAAATCAAATGGCTGAGGTGCTTCATGTCTTGGCAGATGAGATTGCATCGTTAAGCAAGGGCCTAACACGATGTATTGCTGACGCGGGAGTGCAACTTCAAGCGTTTACCGTGTTGTTGGAAAGCGTCGACGACATGAGTCTTGTTCAACGAGGACGAGCGGTAGCGATCTTACGTCAGCTTGATTTGGCCTTAGCGCCGATATCAACTACGGCGAAAAAGGGCGCGTATATAGCCGTTTATGCAGGCCTTGAAGCCGTGCATGTCACTCAAGACCAACTGTCTTTCGAGGCGGTTGGCTCGACGTTAAAAATACTGATGACGGAGTTGAAAGGGCATTATCAACAACAAGTTAGGTTGTTAGACCAAATGATCGCGCGCGTGCAACGTGGACAAAAACTGATTTGAGCTGTCAAGCTAGAGCTCGTTTGCTAACAGCATTGCATATTCAGTTGGTCGTGCTTTGTTATTTATTCGGTTGTGCTGTTGCATCGGCGGAGGTGTATCAGCATGATGGCGCAGCGCAGGGACTTGACACAGCTCTCCCTCGTCATGTGCGAACCATTGCTAGTGTTAATGATGGTGATACGGTTAGATTTGAAAACGGTCAGCGCGCGCGCTTATTAGGCGTTGCCGCACCAGAAATTAAGAGTCGGTATCGCTCGGGTGAGGTAGGTGGTATCGCGGCTAAAAAATGGTTAAATGCAAAAATAGCAGGTCGACAGGTGATGATTGAATTCGACAAGCAGCAACGCGATAAATATCAACGGCAACTGGTACATATTTTCTTAGCCGATGGAGAACATGTGAACGTTTCGCTAGTTGCCTCTGGTCTCGCTTCTTCTCTCATTATTCCACCCAATCTGCATTATGCCGATAGTTTGATCCGCGCCGAGCAGCTTGCCGAAAAGCACCGTTTAGGCATGTGGGCATTAGCCGAGTATCAAACGCAATCATTGGCTCATTTACTCAAACAGCGTCCTGACCTGGGATGGCAACGATACCTTCTGATGGCGAGTAGTTCCAAGCGTAGTCAGAAATATAGTCGCCTTATCGTGAATGATAAGGTTGATATTCGTATCCCAAATGCTTTTTTAACGACTTTTCCCAATCTGGACAGCTACCTCAATAAACCGCTAGAAGTTCGAGGTTGGGTGTCACGACGAAAAGGTCATTATTCTATTTTGATCCGACATCCGAGTGCGATTGTCGTGGATTAATTTGCGTGATGAACGCGGTTCCGACCTGCGACTTTGGCTGCATAAACGGCCTGGTCTGCCGCATTGAGTAGTTGTTTGGTTGTGTTAAGACTAGAGCCGAGATCTATCATTGCAAGGCCAATAGACAGTGTAATAGAGAGGGACTGTCCTGTAGAAATAGGGAACGGTGTTTCTGCAATCGTTTTCCTGATGCGCTCAGCAATTTCATAAGCAACCATTCTGTTGGTGTTTGAGAGTAGAATCACAAACTCTTCGCCGCCAAAACGCGCTAACACATCAGTGGTACGCATAATGTCTGCCAGTCGCTGCGCGACTTCTTTCAATACACTATCCCCGGCTTGATGACCATGGTTATCATTAATACTTTTGAAGTGGTCGAGGTCGATAAATAAACAAGATAACGGGGCTTTATTACGGCGAGCTAGCGTGACTTCCTCATCAACGCGTTGATCAAAAAAGCGGCGATTGTTAATGCCTGTTAAAGGATCTAACAGACCAACCTGTTTAATGTTTTCTTGTAAACGTGCATTGTCAATACAAGCAGAGACGACGGCGGCAAGATGCTGTAAAAATTGTGTGCCCATGTCGGTCTGGAAACGGTTTGGGCTACGACTGCCTAAGTTCAATGCACCAATAAATTTATTTTGCCGAATGAGTGGCAAGATGGCGACAGATTTGAGCGATTTCGCATTGGGGAACAAAATGCGATGGCTATGTGGCGAGTACTTTGATAGGCGTGGCTTTCGAAGAACTGAAAAGTATTGATTAATGGTTTGTTGTTCTTCTGTGAATAAGAGGTGTTGTCGCCATGAAGAGACGTCAACACTATTATCGAGTAATCTGCGGAACTCATATTCTGGATCAAGCAATAATAAAGTGACCTCTGAGAGGTTGAATCGCTCGCGGTGTTGTTCCAATATGATGGTTAATAATTGGTTTAGGCCATTGCTATTGAGTAAGCTTAATTCATATTCTTGGAAGTTATTATGCTTTTGTTCATTAAGTTTTGCGATGCGAAGCAATGCGTCGAGTTTCGCTTGTGTGTTGTCAACATCTTGTGGCAATTGCGTGCTTTTTGAAGATGGGATTCTATCCATACTTAGAATGATGTCTTATTGTTCGGGCAATTGTCCATAGTTCAACTTTTTTTACGCCATTTTGCATCAGAGTTTTAGCCGCCATATCAGCAGTATGCCCTGTCGTTAAAACATCATCAATGAGAGCGATATGCCTCGGGAGTGACTGACGACAACATTTGAATGCGCTGTGAATATTTTTCTTGCGTTCTGAATAGGGCAGACTGGTTTGAGGTTGCGTATTTTTGATGCGACATAAAGTCCTGTCATCGTATGGAATATCGAGCCGTTTTGACAGTACCTTAGCGATCTCAGCGGATTGGTTATAACCGCGATGACGTAAGCGTATGGGGTGAAGCGGAATGGGCATCAGGCAGTCTGGCATTGTGTGGGGATGGACTTGAAGCTGTGTTGCAAATTGGTTGGCAAACAAATTAGCAACCGATAATTGCTCATGATATTTCAGATCGGCAATCAAGTGATCGATAGGAGATTGATATGGATAAAGACACCTTGTCATATGGCGTGCTGGGGGGTTGATTAAGCATTGGCCGCAATATTCACCTTGGGTAATGGGCAAAGCGCAGCGTTGGCAGAGGTGTGGTAATTGGGGCAGAGATTGTGCACAAGATGGGCACAGACTGAGCTGGTCTGTGTGCGTGCCACAGAGTAGGCAAGGTGTTGCTATCAGTTTGCTGTATAATCTTGCTATTCGATGCGTTATTTTATGCCGAGAAGCTGTTAGTGAGTTCATTAACATCAAGATTAATCCGATTATCTAAATGAAGTATTATCATGTCTGAAAATATAGCTAACCCTGATCAAACCTTACGCCATGATTGGCAGCTCGAGCAAGTTGAAAGCCTATTTGCTTTGCCTTTTGCCGATTTAATGTTCCGTGCACAAACCATGCACCGAGCTAATTTTGACCCAAATGCGGTACAAGTCAGTACATTATTGAGCATTAAAACAGGCGGTTGTGCTGAAGATTGCGGTTATTGTCCGCAGAGCGCGCACCATGAATCTGCTGTTAAAGCTGAACCGTTAATGCCATTAGACAAGGTATTAGAAAATGCGACTAAGGCGAAAGAGTCTGGTGCTAGTCGTTTTTGTATGGGGGCTGCATGGCGTAATCTAAAAGATCGTGATTTAGAGCGTGTTGCTTCTATGGTGACCGGTGTAAAAGACTTGGGTCTTGAAACCTGTGTGACCTTAGGTATGCTAGAACAACATCAAGCGACACGTTTAAAAGAAGCGGGGCTAGATTATTACAACCATAACTTAGATACCTCTCCGGAGTTTTATGGCGATATCATCAGTACCCGTACCTACCAAGACCGTTTAGATACATTAAGTCATGTTCGAGATGCCAATATTAATGTCTGTAGTGGTGGTATTGTGGGTATGGGAGAGAATCCACAAGATCGTGCAGGTTTATTAATGGCCTTAGCCAATTTGCCAGATCATCCTCAAAGTGTACCGATTAATCTATTGGTGCAGGTAGAAGGCACGCCGATGGCAGACATGGCGGAATTAGATCCGTTGGACTTTGTAAAAACTATTGCGGTGGCGCGTTTGATGATGCCAACATCGTATGTGCGTTTATCGGCAGGCCGTGAACATATGAGCGATGAATTACAAGCAATGTGTTTTTTAGCGGGTGCCAATTCTATTTTTTATGGTGAAAAACTACTCACCACTGATAATCCGGATACCGCTCACGATCAACAACTGTTCGAACGTTTGGGTATTAATACGGTACCTAAGCCTGATGCTGGTGAATGCGCATCAGCAGCCTAAGTGTCCAGCGTCCCTTGGTCAACAGCGCTAGCGGCCACATTAGCTGATAAACAAACAGCAGGCCGCTATCGTCGGGTACGTCTTCGCTCTGGTGAGCAAGGTGTACATATTGTGCTGGATGGCAAAGCGATGTTGTCGTTTTGCAGCAACGATTACTTAGGCCTAGCAGCCCATCCCGATATCAAAAAAGCCTTTGTGGCAGCGGTGGATAAAGTAGGGGTCGGCAGTGGTGCGGCGCATTTATTAAGCGGCCACCACACTTATCACCAACAATTAGAAGAAGCCCTAGCGGATTTTATGGGACAGCAAGCCGTGTTGCTGTACTCATCGGGTTATCAAGCGAATGTCGGTGTCATTGATGGCTTAATGTCGCGTGGCGATGCGATCCTTCAAGATAAATTAAACCATGCTTCACTACTGGATGGTGGCCGGTTATCGGATGCTAGCCAATGGCGCTATCAGCATGCTGATATGGCAGCGTTAAAGAGACGGTTGCTTCAAGCCACGATGCATGAGCGCCGCCTAATAGTGAGCGATGGCGTATTTAGTATGGATGGTGATATAGCGCCGTTAAATGAGTTAACGGCTTTAGCATCTGACCATCAAGCGGCGTTAATGGTGGATGATGCGCATGGGTTTGGTATTATCGGAGAGCACGGTCGTGGTAGCGTTGAACATTGGAATATAGCCTCTGATCGTTTACCCATTGTGATGGCGACCTTTGGTAAAGCAATGGGGACTGCTGGGGCATTTGTCGCCGCCGATCGTGATGTGATTGACACTTTAATTCAACAATCTCGTACCTTTGTTTATACCACGGCACAACCGGCTTCGATTGCGGCCGCGACCTTGGCTAGCTTGCGTTTGGTACAAACAGAAAGCTGGCGCCGGGAGCGCTTACAGGCTTTAATTCAACAGTTTAGACACGGCGCGATAGAACTCGGACTAAGATTGTTAGCATCCACAACAGCGATACAGCCATTAGTCATTGGGGATGACCAGCAAGCGTTAGCAATAGGTCAAGCATTAGAAGCGAAAGGGATATTGGTTGGTGTGGTACGGCCGCCAACGGTACCTGAAGGTTCAGCACGGTTACGAATCACCTTGTCTGTCGATCATACTGAGCAAGAGATACAACAGTTATTAGATGCTTTAGAGGCAGCAATATGCACATCACTATAAGAGGTGAGGGACCAAACTTGGTGATGCTCCATGGTTGGAGTATGCACAGTGCGGTTTGGCATGATTTAGCTGAGATATTGGCTAATCAATTTACCTTATATTTAGTCGATTTACCGGGTCATGGCGAGAGTGACTGGCAGGGTGATGATTTTGAACTCGACCGCTTATTACCCTCATTGGCGAAGGCGCTACCCGAGAAAGCGTATTGGTTGGGTTGGTCTTTGGGTGGGACAATTAGTTTGGCCTTTGCCAATCGTTACCCTGAGCGAGTGCGTAAACTTATCTTATTGGCTGCGACACCGTGCTTTGTGCAACAACCTGATTGGTCACATGCCATGCAGGCGGCTATTTTTCATGATTTTGCGGATAAGTTAGTGTTGGAACAGACTGAAACATTACAGCGTTTTTTACTATTACAAGCACGTGGTTCGGTGCAAAGCAGAGAAACGATAAAAGCCCTTGCGGCGAGGTTAGCAACGCTGAACCCTGCTCACCCAACAGCCTTAAGGCAAGGTTTATCATTGTTGATTCATCTCGATATGCGTAGCGCCTTGTCGGGGCTACATTGTCCAACAACGTTAATTTTGGGAGAGCGGGATACCTTAATCCCTCAAGCAATGTTGACGGCAGCCATCGCTTTAAACCCAAGCATAGAAACTAAATTGCTAGCGGGTGCAGGCCATGCGCCTTTTATTTCTCATGCTGCTGAATGCCACCAAATTGTGGCCTCCTTTTTAGAGTCGGAAAAATAAGATGACTGAGCCCTTTAAACTCGTTAAGGCCTCCGTTGCTAAATCATTTGGGCATGCCGCCATGCGGTACGATGATGTAGCAGTATTGCAACGCCAAACGGGCGATGAGTTATTGGAACGACTGTCTTTAGTGACCTTATCTCCTCAACGGATCTTAGATCTCGGGACGGGGACGGGGCGTAATTTAATGCAATTGGCGGCGCGTTATCCAGAGGCTGAGTTGCTGGCTATTGATATTGCCCCCGAGATGTTGCAACAGGCGAAACAGACTTTTCGAACTGCAATGGGCTTCAAACGTTGGTTACCAAATCAACGAAGACCAATGTTGTTAGCCGGTGATGCCGAAAGCTTACCGCTAGCGGATAACAGTGTGGATTTGGTGTTTGCCAATTTAGCTTTGCAATGGTGTGATTTATTGGCGAGTTTTACCGAAATTGAACGCGTGTTACGCCCAGATGGCTTATTAATGTTTACCACGCTGGGACCGGATACTTTATTAGAATTGCGTGAAGCTTGGGCCAGTGTGGATGATTACCCGCATGTGAATGTATTTTATGATATGCATGATGTTGGTGAAGCGATGATGAATGCCCGTCTAGCTGAGCCGGTACTTGATATGGATCGTTATGTATTGACTTACGATAGTGCGATGGCCTTGATGAAAGATTTAAAGGTGCTGGGTGCGCGGAATGTGAATCAAGGCCGCCGTCGTGGCTTGACGGGAAGGCAAGCATTGAAGCTAGTGGCCGATTATTATGAACAGTTTCGCGATGACGGCGTCTTGCCTGCCAGTTATGAAGTGATCTTTGGCCATGCTTGGGCGGGTACATTAAACCCGCAGACGAGAGCACAAGATGGTAGCGTCAGCATTCCAATCAGTGCTATTAAAGGCTTGTCTGAATGACTAGTCTGTACGTGACGGGGACAGATACCGAGGTCGGTAAAACCCAAGTGTCCATGGCGTTAATTCAATTACTACGACAACAAGGCCAACGCGTGGCAGGCATGAAGCCGATTGCCAGTGGCTGTATTGAGAGCGATAAGGGGCTACGGAATGACGATGCCCTGAGTTTGATGGCGCAAGCCAATGTCGAGCTACCCTATGATATGGTCAATCCTTATGCTTTTGCCCCAGCGATTGCGCCACATATTGCAGCGGCGCGAGCCGGTAAAACGATCGATGCGCAGCTGATTCAAAGACAGTTCTACCAGATTCAACAGCAGGTTGACAGTGTCATCGTCGAAGGCGCTGGTGGCTGGTTGGTGCCAATTGATAATACGTTAACCATGGCTGATGTGGCGATACGGCTGGGTTTGCCGGTTGTGTTGGTCGTTGGTATTCGCTTAGGGTGTATTAACCATGCCTTGTTAAGCGTACAAGCGCTGTTACAAAGTGGCTTGCCTTTTTATGGTTGGGTGGCGAATGATCTGACTGCGAGTCCAGAGTCAGAGGCGATCATAGCAAGCTTGAAAACCCGTATTAGCGCCCCTTGCTTGGGTGTGGTGCCAGTATTGGCACCAGGTGACTTGATGACAGATTATCTTAGTCTGTATTGAGCATTGGAAAATAGACCGGCTGATCATTAGGTTGCCACGCTGGTAGCTTGGTCATAGTAGTGGCAAATAAGTCGGACGTTATAAATTGATTGAGCCATGCCCGCACTTTCGGATAGGGTGCTGAATCGAACCATGCTTTATCGACGAAAGCAAATTGCCGAATAAAGGGTAATAACGCCATATCGGCTAGGGTGCTGTGGTCGGCTAACAAGAAGCGATTCTGAGTCAGTTTCTGTTCTAAATCATTTAATGTTGTTTCGGCTTGTTGTCGATAGTAGCGTTCAGTATGCTCGGGGTAGCGATCGGCATATTTATAACGATCTAAAAAGTGTTTGAAAGACTGATCGTTTTGGTCGATGAGTGCAGTAGTCATGGCGTGTTGCTCGGCCGTTGTGACGAGCCAATGCAGGGGATCTGATTGTTGCAAGGCCCAGTACATAATATCGATACTCTCATCGATAACTTGGCCTGTGGAAGTGATTAAAACTGGTACGGTGCCTTTGGGTGACACTGTTAACAGGGGTTGAGGTTTATCTTTGAGCACAACCTCACGCAGTTCGACTTCTATCCCGCTGGTGGCAATCGCGAGACGGGCTCGCATTGCATAAGGGCAGCGACGGAAGCTATATAAAATGGGCTTTGACATCAAGGTTGTAGGCGAATAATACGAGTTTGGCGTTAAAGTGAATCAAGGTTAGGGTTACTGGCACGTAATGTTTCAGCTTGTCTAAAAAGGATATGTTTGATCAAAAGGTTACGATCGGCTTCATTCATTTTGGTGAATGCTAACCTGAGAAAGTAGGGGGTTTTAGTGTTTTCAGGATAACTTTTTTTACAAGAAATCACATTGGCAATGGTATCAATGATGACCCCTGAAGAACGAAGTTCGATTTGAATACTTAATGCACTTTTAACGTCTAGTGGCTCTGCGCAAAGGAAAGCTAGACCGCCGCCACTTAAATTAACATCGGTACTCTTAATATTCATATTATCGTGACGGTTTTGTAATCCACGGCTTAGGATATTGATCTTTTCATTAAGCAACCTCAAGGCGCGGGCGATATCACGGTCGCGGTGATTAATTTGATCGGTGAGCAAGGTGAAAGCCGTTTGTAAAGCGTGAAGCTGCACTTGCTGTTGATTGTTCTCATCAAGTAGCGGGGTAACAAGATCTTGACCTAACTGTTCGGCGGTAGCGTGATCGATAGCTTTATATTGTAGATACAAGGTGTCATTGATTCTGAAATGCTCACGTCTCTCATTTTGTGGGTTGTGTAGTAGCACCATGGTGGCTGTCTCCTGACTCCTTCATTGTCACCTACACGGTCTAGGGCTTCACGCGATGACAGTATTTAGGGGGAGTCATGTCATTTAATAAATCGTAATAGCGTATTATGCCACGATTTATAAATGTTCCGAAGCGTAGTCTGCGAGGCGAGACCTTTCACCACGAATAAGTGTGATATGTCCGCTATGAGGCCAAGTCTTGAAGCGATCGACAACGTAGGTGAGGCCTGAGGTCGTTTCACTAAGATAAGGTGTGTCGATTTGAGCGATATTACCTAAGCAGACAATTTTGGTTCCAGGTCCTGCCCGGGTGATGAGCGTTTTCATTTGTTTAGACGTGAGATTTTGTGCTTCATCAATGATGATGAAGCGGTTTAGAAAGGTGCGACCACGCATAAAGTTTAGCGAACGGATTTTTATCCAGCGCTGTAATAAATCATTGGTGGCTTGCCGGCCCCAATCTCCTTCATCAGTTTTATTTAAGACTTCAAGGTTATCCATTAAGGCGCCCATCCAAGGCGTCATTTTTTCTTCTTCCGTACCCGGTAAAAAGCCAATATCTTCACCGACGGGCACAGTGACGCGCGTCATGATAATTTCGACGTATTGCTTTTGTTCTACGGCTTGTGTCAGCGCAGCGGCTAGGGTCAATAGCGTTTTCCCTGTACCGGCTTGACCTAATAGACTGACAAAGTCGACATTGGGATCCATGAGTAGATTTAAGGCAAAGTTTTGTTCTCTATTTCGGGCATTGATACCCCAAATAGCATGACTATCTTTACGATAATCTTGGAGAATTTCGATATCAGCCGTTGATTCTTTTTGATTGCGAACGACCGCTTCAATACTGCTTTCTTCTCCTGGCGCATAAATCAATTGATTGGGGTACCAATCTTTGACCACATCCCCAGTGACTTCGTAAAAAGTCTTGCCGTCTGCATTCCACGAGTCTAGATGCTGGAGATTTTCCCAGAAGTCTGAAGGTAACTCAGATGCACCTAGGTAGAGCAGGTCAACGTCATCTAATACTTTGTCATTGTAATAATCTTCTGCATGAATCCCCAAGATGGAGGCTTTGATACGAAGGTTAATATCTTTTGAGACGAGCGTGACAGTGAGGTCGGTATATAATTCTTGCAGACCGCTGGCAATTGCTAAAATGGCATTGTCGGCTTGGAAGCCCGGTAGGCTCTTAGGTAAAGTGAATTCGACTTCGGTGGTTTGGAAAAATAGTTTACCACTGGCGGAGGGTAGATTTTCTTGGCTACCGACACTGGGCAAGGCGATACCTTGGGAAATCGCTTCGGAATCGGTTGCATTTAGCATTAAGTCATCGAGTATTCGACTCACTTGTCGCACATTTCGAGACACTTCGGATAAGCCTTTTTTACCACGGTCTAATTCTTCGAGGACGACCATGGGGAGAAAAATATCATGTTCATCAAAGCGAAATAATGCCGTTGGATCATGCATCAAGACATTGGTGTCGAGTACGAAGAGTCTTTTTCCCGAGATAGCTTTTTTGATCATAAGCAGTATTCCTTTAAGTTGCTAACAAGAAGTGCGTTACTGGCTTTGATTATGATCTATGTTTGTGAGCTAGGGAAGGGCTAATTTATGACGCTTTTACGACCTGAATAACTGTGCATTCATCTGTTATAATTAATCGTTTTCGCATTGATAGCAACGTTATCGTTGGGTATAGCTATTTCTATCAGCAATTCAACTGCTTAGATTCAGGGCTGCTCTTTTGCCAACGATGAGCTGCTAGCAGACGTGCTGTAGCGCTGACTTTTTTGATAACAAGGATACGAAGTGAATAATAAGGTAGAGCTGGATAATGCGATTATTGATTTGCAAACCAAGTTATCTTTCCAAGATGATTTGCTAGAAAACCTGAATCAGGTGGTCACGAAGCAACAGCATCATATTATGCGTCTTGAGACTGCACTTGATGCTTTGCGCGTTCAAGTGAAAACCCTACAAACCAATCCGAATTCGGCCGAAGGGACAGAGCCACCACCGCCACATTATTAGTCGACTATGGTTGTTAAATGAAACAACGTCAATGCGTATTATTAATCGGTGAGCGGCAATGGTGTGAACAGTCATCACAACAGCTAGTCGCCGAGGTTAGTTCTGACCGTCTTATTTGCTTTTCTGAACAGCCGTTCGCTACCTTGCCAACGCTATCGGCAAAACAAGCGACAACAACATTAGGTCAGGAATTTGATGCTGTCATTTTTGACGCGACGACCACATTATGCCCCGATAGCTTAGGGGCATGTATTGGCACCGTTCGGGCTGGAGGATTATTGATCTTAGGCATGGCCCCCGCCGCTAAAGTAAGCTTATGGCTGCTGCGATTTAGACAGATCCTTGATCGTTATATCGCCAATACAGACTCGTTTTATTGTGTTGAACAAGGTGCGACGTTACCAAGTATCTCGATACCAATACAAGATGAGTGTGGTGCAAATGATTATCAAACGAGTGATCAACACGAAGCGATCCAAGCAATATATAAAGTTGTGTATGGTCACCGGCGGCGACCCTTGGTACTTTCAGCAGATCGAGGCAGGGGTAAATCGGCGGCCTTAGGAATGGCTGCAGCGACATTATTGCGTGAAGGAAAACAAACCATCCTCGTTACTGCACCGAGTTTAAGGGTGGCTGAAACCGTATTTAAACATGCGGCTTTGGCGTTACCAGGGGCAGAATGGACAAAAGGCTTAATCCGATTACCGAATGCTGAGATACGCTTTATTGCTCCAGACGCTTTGATTACTTCTACACCCCAAGCTGACTTGCTATTGATTGACGAGGCGGCAGCGATTCCAGTCACTATGCTGGAGAAGCTGTTGCAGCAGTATGCGCGTTTGGTTTTTTCGACGACATTACATGGCTATGAAGGCACGGGGAGTGGTTTTGCAGTGCGATTTCGGCAGTTATTAGATCAGCATAGGCCCAGTTGGCACGCCTATCATCTCAATAAACCGATACGTTGGCTCGACGGTGATCGGCTTGAAGCGATGAGTTTTGATGCTTTATTGTTAAATGCCGAACCTGTCGACGCTGGCTTGATTGCTGCCGCGAGTATTGAACAATGCACTATTGAGCGGTTAGATCGACAACAGTTAATCACAGATGAATTGCTGCTTAGACAGTTGTTTGGTCTGATGGTGTTGGCCCATTACCGCACGCGCCCCTCTGATTTGAAAATGCTTTTAGATCGCGCTGACATGTCGGTTTATACCGTGCGATATCAAGGGTATACTGTGGGTAGTGCTTGGGTGGTAGATGAAGGTGAACTGACGACGGCGCTGGCATCGGCCATATATCGCGGGGAGCGTCGTTTGGCAGGACATTTACTGCCGCAATCCTTGTTAGCGCATGCCGGCCTAGAGTCGGCAGGCGCTTTACGTTATCGGCGTTTAATTCGCATTGCGATCCATCCTGGATTGCAGCGAAGAGGATTTGCGACGGCATTGGTGACGCAGGTCGCCGAAGACGGTGTGCACGATAAGATTGATTTGTTGGGCACTAGTTATGGTGCTGATGTCGCTTTATTGTCATTTTGGCAGCAAGCCGAGTTTCAACCCGTTCGCTTAGGGGTACAACGTGACGACGTCAGTGGTCGCCATGCTTTGATGATGTTACGAGCAAGTTCCGAAGCGGGGCGTCTGGCGTTAAGCACATTATGTCAGCGTTTTTCACAGCAATGGCTGATGTTGTTATCGACGCAATTCTCTGACTTGGATTGGTTATTGGTGTTGGCAATTTCTCGGCAAATGGCCTCAATATCGCCATCATTATCCGAATGGGACTGGCGAGATGTAAGTAGTTTTGCACACGGTGGCAGAAGTTATGAATCGTGTCAGGTAGCGTTAATACAATTTTCGGGTGCGATGCTGACTAAAGCCTATATTGAGCGATTATCTGGTCAACAACAACAGTTGGTCGTGATGTTATTAATACAACGACACCCGTTGTCAGTTGTCGTCGCGAAGACCGACTATAGCGGCAAAAAGCAATTAATTTCAGGATTAAGAGAAGCAGTGGCGACCTTACTTGTGGTTGATGGACAGCAGTGTTGAAACGCGAAACAATATGCGCAAGCTTACGCTATGTTTGATGCATATTATTGATGCTTTATTGTGTCAATCTGATTCGAAATGGCAGTAATAAAGCGTTTATAGTCACTTGCGCTAGAGCAGGTGGTCACGTTTTATATCCAGACAGATAAATACATCGATGCTGTTAAGTTCTGAATGGCGACATAACAAGAGGCGAGTGTGTTCCTAAATTTGTAGCCAAATCTCGTCGTTCTGACTTAAATCGAGAGTTAAACGGGTTAATTTCTCGTCGCGGCAAGGGCCTGCAATGCAATAGCCATCATCTGGCTTGAATAGGGCTCCGTGGGTCGAGCATTGGATGTGAGTGTGCTCTAATGATAAAAAATCATCGGGTTGCCAATTCAGTGGGATATTAAGGTGTGGGCAGCGATTTTGATACGCATAGAGCTGGTTTTCGTAACGGATCACGAATAATGATAATGGTGTAGGTTCCATCGGGATTTCAAATTCTCGAGGTTTACCTTCTACGATATCTTGTTGATGGCACAGGAAATGGCGTTGCATGATTATGGTTCTTGATAGTGAAAGGAGTAGGTTAGATTTGTTAGACCGCCTTGTTGGCATTTGTGCGTCGCGAGTTGGGTTGCATACGGTAAGGCAAGGTGTAATGCTTGTTTCTGGCTTAGACAATGGATTAGACCTGCATTGAAGGTATCCCCAGCGGCCACTGTATCGACAATGGGCCGGCTAAGGCTAGCGGGCACATGATGGATTTTTTGGCTGACATCCACAGCCCATGCACCTTGACTGCCCCAAGTACAAGTCATTGGGACGGTGTGAGACCTTGCCAAACTGGCTAAGAACGTTTCAGGACGTTCAAACCCTTGGCTCAGTGCGTAGTCTTTAGAAAAAAGAAGCACATTGGGTAGGAAAAATAAGGATTCGATGGCCTGTCTTGGTTTTTCGACTTCGAGCGAACAGGGAATATTGGGATGGAACTGTCTTAAGTACTCAAGCATCAGACGCGTTTCATCGATATTTCGGCCTTCAAAATGGATCCAATCATAAGCCGCTAAATCGAGTGTTTTAAACTGAGCAAACGGGTATTCAGGACAATCTCGAAAGTGCACGATCGTTCTGGCGCCAGTTTGTTGATCCAAAGTGATATAAGAGGTCGGCATTTTGCCTTGTGCTAACTGTTGGCAACCTTGGGTGCCGATATTGTATTGGCTTAAGTCATGTCGAATGAGTTGTGAATCCGTTTCATCAATGAGGACGCCAGCCCAATCGCATTGATGACCAAGCTGGCTGAGCACAACCAATGTATTGGTTGCATTGCCACCTCGTGCTTTTTGCTGAGATAGCGCGCGGGTTTCGCTATCCTGTTCAGGATAGCGAACCACGGTATTGATAATATCGAGAGTGGCGATGCCCACTGCCAAGATTTTAGCCATGAGAGTGGTGACGGCCTTGAACTAAATGGTATCGAAAATCTCACCTACCATATCGGTGATATCGTTGACATCGCCCGTGCCTGCAATACGATGCAGTTTTTGTTGTTGTTGATAATAATTGACTAAAGGAGCGGTCTGTTCTTGATAGACATTTAAACGATTACCAATGGTGTCTTCATTATCATCAGCGCGTTGGAATAACGTACCGTTACAATTATCACAGCGGCCTTCAACTTTGGATGGCGAAAGATGAATATTGTAGATAGCACCACAGTCCTTACAAGTACGACGGCCTGTTAAACGTTGCATTAACTCTTCGAAAGGCACATCCAGTAGCACAACGCCCTGTAGTGGCTGTTTAAGTTCTTCAAGCATTTGATCTAGGGCTTCGGCTTGCGGGATATTGCGGGGAAAACCATCAAGAATATACCCTTGTTGTGCATCTGATTGTGAAATACGTTCCCGAATTAAGCCAATTACGATGTCATCAGACACTAATGCACCAGCATCCATAGCCGTTTTGGCTTTTTTGCCAAGTTCACTACCAACATTGACGGCGGCACGTAACAAATCACCAGTTGATATTTGAGGGATATTGTATTTTTTTGCGAGTATGACACCTTGTGTACCTTTACCTGAACCTGGTGCGCCGAGTAGAACTGTTCTCATGAATTGCCTCTTTGTTGAAAATTATCTATTTTGAATAATGGGATACGACGGTTATGTCGATGTAAATGCCGACGATAAGCCCGCTATTTTGTCGGTCACTTGTCGCATGATAGTCGGGATTTGTTGTTCATCTAAACCAAGGTGGGTCCATGCAGCGGGGTCAAGTGGCGGCACATGTTTATCGCCACTATGACCAAAGGTACCGGCGGAGGTGACCATCACATCTGACAGGTGTACCACGGTGGCTTCTGCAAGGAACTGTGTCGCTTTAGAGGGGGCGTGATGATGCTTGATCACCTCAATGAGCGGCTGTGGTAAGCGCCAATTTTGTGCGAGGGCGGCACCTACGTCACTATGATCAAAGCCCAGTAGACGTTGTTCGGCCTTATAGAGTACTTCTTGCCCAAACTGTGCACTGGTAATCGCCTCTCTAGCTAGCTCTGGCACAGCTTGATAGATCACTAAACTACCGATATTTTGCAACAGTCCAGCAATAAAGAAGTGTTCTGCGGCGGGCAATTTACATTGCTTGGCGATCAAGCTAGCGGTCACGGCACAAGCGATACTATGCTGCCAAAAGTCTTCCATCTTAATAAGACTTTCAGGGATGCCTTTAAATGCATTGATTACCGACGTTGCCAATACCAACTGTGTGAGTTCACTGGTGCCGATAATGGTAATGGCTCTGGAGATGGTGCTGATTTGTGACGGAAAACCATAATAAGGACTGTTGACCACTTTGAGCAAGCGTGTCGTCAGTGCTGGGTCAGTGTTAATGATGGCACTAATATCTTCCGCAGATGAATTGTCATCGTGGATTAGCGATGACAGCTGGCTGTAGGTCGTTGGCGGTGAGACCAACTCTAAGGATTTATTGATCAGCGTGTCAGGGGTTAATGACATGGTTAGTCCATTTGATCCGTTGATTCATCATTAAAGGCAAGATCAAAGAGCATTTTCATGGCTGGGTGGTTGAGATCCGTGTGGCAGAATAAGGCTTCGCGTTCTGTCTGCTCAGCGGAGAGTTCGGTGGTCTGTTCAGTCATAATTATTGCATTTTTGCTGTCGAAAAATGAAGCAGAGATTGGGTGATACTGGCACCGAAACGCCCTGCGAATTGATCTAAGTAATTAGGCCGTGGCGTGTAGTCGACTATTTTCTCTGCACCTATTTTTTCTCTGGCCACGGTACTGCTATTGGCTAAACCGTCGATTAAACCTAGAGGTAGGGCTTGTTCGCCAGACCAAAATAGGCCAGAAAAGAGGTCGGGATCATCGCTTAAACGATTTCCTCGACCGGCTTTGACGACGTCTATAAATTGCTGATGGATATTATTCAGCATAGCATGAGCATGTTTGATGTCTTTGTCTTTCATCGGTAGGAAAGGGTCAAGGAACGCTTTATTTTCCCCTGCGGTGATTGAGCGCCGCTCGACACCGAGTTTAGCAATCGTATCGGTAAAGCCAAAGCTATCCATTCTGACACCAATCGATCCGACAATACTGGCTTTATCGGCATAGATTTCTTTCGCACCCACGGCAATATAGTACCCACCGGAAGCACACACATCTTGTATCACAGCATAGACTGGAAACTCAGGTCGTGAGGCTTGGAGTCGTTTGATCTCATCATTGATAATGCCCGACTGAACAGGGCTGCCGCCTGGCGTATTTAATCTGAGGATAAGACCTTTTGCGTGTTGATTGTCAAAGGCATCGCGGAGGCCGGTTACTATACTATCGGCATTGGCTTCGGCGTCAGCGGCAATGACGCCATTGATATCGACAAGCGCGGTATGATTCTGGGTATAGGTCTGGATATCTTGGTTTGACATCGCCATGACGAAGACGGCGATTAAATACAATAAAATAAAGCCTTTGAAAACATAACCCCAACGCCGGCTGCTGCGCTGTTCTTTAATGGCCGCAAAGGCAAGGTCGCGTAGTACTTTCCGTTCCCATGAACTGGCGTCGGTAGCCTCGCTGCTGGGATTGTGGTTAGAAGGTGGAAAGTCACCAAAGGTCGCCATAATTTTATTATCCGTATAAGTAAGGAGTGTGGTGGATCATATCAAAAGATAGCAACAATGTTGCTAATTGCTGAGCCATTGTTGGACTTGGTACAAATTTTCGGCGATATATTTGGGCCCACAGGCTTGTAATGCGGCAATGTCATGCGCACCGTGTGTGACCGCTAGGCTATCTGCGCCAGCGTTATGAGCCATATTGAGATCATGGCTTGTATCCCCGATCATGAGCGTTTTATGAGGTGCGACGCCAAGATAGTCCATTAACTGTTCGATCATCTCTGGGTGCGGCTTAGAATGGCATTCATCGACGCAACGGGTGGCATGGAATAACGCTCCTAATTGGCTACTTTCTAAGACTTTATTCAAACCACGACGACTTTTCCCCGTCGCTACACCTAAAAAGTAGTCTTGTTGGTGTAACTGTTGTATTAATTGCGTTGCATTTTCAAACAGAGGCGCTTCAAAGGGGCTATTGACCCAATTCTGTTGATAGTGGACCCCGAGTTGTTGTCGAGTTTCTGCCTTGAGTTCGGGATATAAGGCAAAAACGGCTTCATTGAGCCCGAGTCCAATAATATGGCTGACTTCGCGATCGGATAGAGGAGCTAAGCCAAGTTGGCTAATACCTAATTGCATGCAGTTGATGATGTGCTGCGTTGAGTCCATTAGGGTGCCATCCCAATCAAAGACAATTAAATCGTATTGTTTCATGATAAGGTCTTCAGCTGGTTGATAATCTGTTGCAAATGCTCAGGAACGGGCGCTTCTATCAGGAGCGGCTCATGGCTGCTTGGATGCAAAATACCCAATTTCCAAGCGTGCAAGAACAGTCGCTTCAGTCCCACTTGTTTCATGGCCTTATTAAAATCACGTTGGCCATATTTGTCATCGCCAGCGAGAGGATGACCAATGTGAGCAGCATGAACGCGAATTTGATGGGTTCTGCCGGTGAATAACACAACTTCCGTTAATTGGGCACTGCTAAACTGGGTCAGAGGAATAAATAAGGTTTCAGCGTATTTGCCTTCAGGATCGACTCTTACCATTCGCTCGCCCGAGGAGACGGTATTTTTTTGTAAGGGGGCGATAATGCGTTTTTCTTGCTGGCCCCAACTGTCTTTGAGTACAGTTAGGTATCGCTTATTGATATCGTGTTCGACCATTTGTTGTTGTAAATGGAGCAAAGCCTGTCGGTTTTTTGCGAGCAGTAGGCAGCCCGAAGTGTCGCGATCTAAGCGATGCACGAGTTCTAGATAAGGCAGATCTGCTCGAGTAATGCGTAATGCTTCGATAATTCCTTGTTCGATACCGCTGCCTGCATGGACTGCAAGCCCAGAAGGTTTATTGAGGATAAGTAAGTCCTCATCCTCGAGTAAGACGCTATCGTCCAATTGTTTTCTGATACTGTCGCTAACCGTGGTGATTGGGGTTTGTTCGCGAGTATGGAGCGGTGGTACACGAACGGAGTCACCCAGTTCAAGTTTATAGGTCTGTTTTTTTCGTCCTTTGTTGACACGGACTTCACCTTTACGCAGGGCGCGATAGATGCGACTTTTTGGGACGCCTTTTTCGATAGAAAGTAAAAAATTATCGAGACGCTGTCCGGCATTGGCGGCAGTGATTTCGATAAATTGAACTGGGCTGGTTTTCTGGTCGTTCGAAGTCATAGATTATTATGCTTAGCTATTGCTGATAGCGGGGGGTACTGTTATAGTCATCAGCTGGTCAGGTTTGATGGGCGGTAGTATACCGGAATTTCATCAAGTACTGGCCTTAAATATGGCAGCGTCGCTCCCAAAAAATGGTAGATGCGGCGGCCGCTAAACAAGTTTCGAAGCACACGGTTGGCTTTGGTCAAACGTGATTGGAGCTCTATTCAGAGCAAATACAAGTGGTTCCCCACGCCTTGGTGATAATACAAAAAAATCACTAAGTTAGGACTAGGGTCAGTAATTAGAGTTAGTGTGAGTATCCGGCTTGCTACGCCAAGGGGCGATGCGCCGATATCGAGAAAGATCATAAAAATAAGTGATCGAATCGGGTTTTTGTACGCAATAAAACAAGAACTACAAGACAGTAAGACAATGTGCAGATGTAAGACGCGTTGTAACTAAACATTAATTGCAAAAGAGATCAGATTGCCGAGCATGCCGAAAGGGATAGTGGAGCAAGCCTTTCCAGATGAAGGGTAAGTCGACGTGTGGACCTCAAAAAGAGGTTACAGCATGAAGCGAATTTTAATTAACGCAACACATGAAGAAGAGTTGCGTGTAGCGATGATCGATGGTCAACGCTTGTTTGATCTAGATATTGCCGTTCCATCTCGGGAACAGAAAAAAGGTAATATTTACAAAGGCAAAATCACCAGAGTAGAACCCAGTTTGGAAGCCGTATTTGTTGACTATGGTTCAGAACGACAAGGCTTTTTACCGCTCAAAGACATTTCTAAAAGTTATTTTAAACCCCGTAAAAATAATGATGATGGCGACTCTAACAGCCGTATTAATGTACAAGATGTTTTATCTGTAGGCCAAGAGTTAGTCGTCCAAGTTGAAAAAGAAGAAAGAGGCAATAAAGGCGCCGCGTTAACCACGCTAATAAGTATGGCAGGGCGTTACTTGGTTTTGATGCCAAATAGTCCCCGTGCCGGCGGTATTTCTCGACGTATTGAAGGGGATGAGCGTGCCGAATTACAAGAGGCATTACGCGCATTAGAAGTCCCTGAGGGTATGGGGATGATTGTCCGGACAGCTGGCGTTGGTAAACAAGCCGAAGAGCTACAATGGGATTTAGAATATTTAGTACAGCTCTGGACAGCAATTGATAAGGCGACCGTTGAGCGTGCAGCCCCATTCTTGGTTTATCAAGAAAGTAATATCATTATCCGTGCCTTACGAGATTATTTACGTAAAGATATTGGCGAGATCTTAGTTGACTCTCCAGACGTTTATCAAACGGGGTATGACTTCATGCGCATGGTCATGCCACATGAGTTAAATAAGTTTAAACTCTATCAAGATAAAGTGCCGTTGTTTACGCGCTATCAAATTGAAAGCCAGATCGAGACTGCATTCCGACATGAGGTGCGCTTGCCTTCAGGGGGCGCGTTAGTTATCGATCCAACAGAAGCGTTGATTTCTATTGACGTGAACTCAGCCCGAGCTAATAAGGGCGGAGATATTGAAGAAACCGCTTTTAATACTAACTTAGAAGCTGCAGAAGAAATTGCGAGACAATTACGGTTACGTGATCTAGGCGGTTTGGTTGTCATTGATTTCATCGATATGAGTCCAACACGGCACCAACGTGAAGTTGAGAACCGTTTACGCGAGCATTTGAAAGTCGATCGGGCGCGCGTCCAAGTGGGCCGTATTTCACGCTTTGGCTTACTTGAAATGTCACGTCAGCGTATTCGTCCATCTTTAGGGGATGCGCATGAGGAAGTTTGCCCGCGGTGTGCAGGCTTGGGCCATATCCGTGGTGTTGAGTCGCTTGGCTTGGCCGTACTCCGCCTAGTTGAAGAAGAAGCGAGTCGTGAGCGGATCAGCCAATTGATTGTACAACTACCTGTGTCCGTGGCGACATTCATGTTGAATGAAAAGCGGGTACAATTGGAAGCGATAGAGCGTCGTCATGGTGCAAAACTACTGTTGATTCCTAATCCGCACATGAATACACCGCATTATGATATCGAGCGGGTGAAAGATGGTAGTGAGAAACATGAAGTCAGCCATCATTTGATGGAGACGCCTGAGCCTGAAATGCCTATCGCTCTAAAAGAAAAACCGATGGTTGAACAAGCGGCGGTAACCGGCGTTTCGCCTGCGGCACCGGCGCCGATGATGGCCGATGAGAAAGCGAAAGCGGCGGCTGTGGTTCAAGAGGTTAAAAAACCAAGCCTATTAGGTCGTTTATTGAATGTCCTGACCGGAAAACCAGCCGATGCTGAACCCGAAGAGGTCGTGAAAGAAACGGTTGCGACGCCGACAACGGCACCAGAAGACAGACCCAAACGTGAACATAATAAGCGTCCAAGGAATCGCAACAATAACCGCCGAAACGCGCGTAAGCGTGAAGACGATGAGGTGATCGATAAAGCGCAATCACCCCAAACTGAATCCAAAGACAGCTCAAAGGACAATGAGGAACAATCTCAAGGCCGAGGCAATAGCAACAGCCGTCGTTCGCGTCGTGGTGGCCGTCGTCGTAAACCTCGTCAAGATGGTGAGATTAACGTCAATATTCCGGATGATAAAGGTAATAAGTTACCGCCGGTTAAAAAGGAAGTGGATGGCAACGCGGTTCTGGTCGATAACTCGCCATTACCAAATGGTAACGTGAATGTGGTTGCTGAGTTGAAAGAGGTCGATGGTAATAAGCCGCCACCCGCGGCTGACAAACCAGTTCGTAAACAAGCGCCAAGACGCCGTAAGGCACCGACAAAGGTACGCACTGAAAAGGCGGCTGATGCTGCTTCTACAACGGCTGTGGAAAAAAAGTTTGCGATGGCAGATAATGGTGAGACGAAACCGAAACCCGCGCCACGTAAACGTGCGCCTAGGAAAGTCAAACCTGCAGAAGATGTCAGCGAATAAGACGATAACGACACAAGACCTGCTGGCACTGATCGGCCGGCAGGTCACTTTCCAACATCAGCAATGTGAGATTGTAGAATTGCTTGATGATTGTAAGTTTGTGCTGCAAGTTTTAGAAAATGGTACCAATATTCAAGCAACGCAATATGGCGAAGGTCATCGTGCTGTACCGGTAACGCATGTCTTAGCAATTTTTGATGGTGAAGGCGATTTACACGCGGACTTGTTGGCCGCGGGCTTACAGAATTTATTGCCCCAATAAGCTTCTTGCTTCGGCTAAATCAGCGGCAGTATCTACACCATGTCCTGGGTCAATTTCAGCCTTTGTTAAGTGAATTTTTTTCCCGTGGAATAATGCCCTTAGCTGTTCTAATGATTCTTCTTGTTCAATGATACATGGGCTTAACTCGGCATAGTGCGTAAGGAAGCTGGCGCGGTAACCATATAAGCCTATATGTCGGTAATGCGGTAATTCCGGTGGCAGAGTCGATTGTTGGTCGAAATGATCACGCATCCAAGGAATAGGGGCTCGACTGAAATATAGGGCATAGCCATCACCATCCATCACAACTTTGACCACATTTGAGTCAAACACTTGTTTTTCCTGGGTTATTTGACGATATAAGCTGGCGATATCGGCATGGGCATGCTGTGCTAAGTCTGCGGCGACTTGATTAATGAGTTGTGCGGGTAAACACGGTTCATCACCTTGGACATTAATAATAATGTCATCATCAGCAAATTGATAATGGGCAGCGACTTCTGCCAAACGATCGGTACCCGAAGGGTGATTGGCTTTGGTCATACAAACCGTCGCGCCAAAGTTGATTGCTGCCTGTTCAATGCGTTTATCATCTGTGGCAATAATGACTTCGCTAGCCTCACTTTCCATCGCACGTTCGTATACATGTTGGATCATGGGTTTGCCCGCGATATCTAACAGGGGTTTACCGGGTAGGCGGCTAGAGGCATAGCGTGCCGGAATGATGATTTTAAAGGACATTATATTTTTTCATCTGGCGCTAATACACGGGCTTCGTTGATGAGCATCACTGGGATGTCGTCACGAATAGGATAGGCGAGCCGGCATACAGGACAAGCCAAGGCCTGTTGGTCTTTCTGGTAGGTCAAGCTGCCTTTGCAATTGGGACAAGCTAAGATAGTGAGTAAGGTTTTATCCATGGTGAGGTATTCCTGCTAATTTTGAGAGTATATGGTCTGCTAAGTTATTATCAATGGTTGCTTTGACGGGAATGTACCACATATTGTCGGTCGCAAAAGCGCGACATTTGACGGCGTCTTTCTCGGTCATCAAAATCGGCTTTGTATCATTGAATTGTAAATCCATCGCAGTGAAACGGTGATGATCGATGAAATAATGCGGCGTGATGTTGAGCCCGCTATCAGTCAGATAGTTAAAAAAGCGTTCTGGATGACCTATCCCGGCAATGGTATGAACGGTTTGGTCGGTAAAGTCTGTGAGACTTCGCCGAACGCGACTATCTGCGACGTTAATCACGGGCCCTGGGTTGAGTGTCATCACATAGTCAGCCTGACTGTTGTGGCCATTAAAGATAATGAAATCAACATGCCGAAGGCGGCCAATGGGTTCACGCATGGGCCCGGCGGGCAGACAATAACGATTTCCAAACAGGCGAACGCCATCGATGACAGCGATTTCAATATTGCGTGCTAAGGCGTAATGTTGCAAGCCATCATCGCTGATGATGATATCGCATTGCTGCGTGTCGATGAGGTATTGTGCTGCTTCGACTCGGTTAGGGGATACCGCCATGGGACAAAGGGTTTGTTGGCTGATAATGACGGGTTCATCGCCGACTGTGCTTGGTTCGCTAGTCGGATAGACGGGTTGTGGGTAGTTGTCGGCATGGCCACCGTAACCGCGGCTGATAATCCCGGGTTTATATCCGGCTTGTTTTAAGTGTTCTGCTAACCAAATCACGACAGGGGTTTTCCCTGTCCCACCAACTGTAATGTTACCCACGACGATGACAGGGGCAGGTAAGCGTTGTTGTTTCAGTAGCCCCACTTTATAAGCGAGCTGTCTCAAGGCAATCACGATTTGATACAGCATACTGATAGGTAACAACAATAACCATATAGGCTTGGGTTGATACCAAGAATCGGTGAGCCACTTCATGATTGTTTATTTATCTTGGAATTGTAAGCGATGGAGTTCGGCATAATGTTGACCTTTCGCTAATAAGGACGCATGGCTACCGGTTTCTACGATTTGACCTCGGTGCATAACAATAATCTGATCGGCTTTTTCAATGGTTGATAGGCGGTGTGCTATGACCAGTGTTGTGCGTTGCTTCATCAAGGTTTCTAACGCTGCTTGAATATGCCTTTCTGCTTCAGTATCTAACGATGCGGTAGCCTCATCGAGTACGAGGATCGGAGCATCTCGCAGTAAGGCTCGGGCGATAGCGATACGTTGACGTTGTCCTCCTGACAGTAAGACACCATTTTGACCAACCTGAGTTGATAAACCTTGGGGCAATTGCTCGATAAAGTCCCAAGCATGCGCGGCTTTGGCTGCGGCAACGATGCGCTCATTGCTGATCTGTCCTTGGTAACCATAGATAATATTATTGGCAACTGTATCGTTAAAGAGTACGACCTGTTGGTTCACTAGCGACATTTGTTGGCGGAGATCGGTGAGCTTTAGATCGTTGATATCGATACCATCAAGTCGAATGCTGCCGTTACTAATGCGGTAAAAACGTGCGAGCAGACTGACCAGCGTGGTTTTGCCACTGCCCGAATGTCCAACGAAGGCGATCGTTTCCCCCGGTTTGGCATGAAAAGAGATATCTTTGAGGACGGGACCTTTGTCATCATTGTAATAAAAGTTGACGTTTTGATATTCAATCTCGCCTTGCGCTTGTTCAAGAGACTGTGTGCCGGTATCTTGTTCTGGCTTTTGGTCTAATAACTCGAAGATACTGTGTGAAGCGGCAATACCGGCTTGTAATTTCGAGTTCACTTTGGTGAGTCGCTTTAAAGGTGTCAAAATCATGAACATGGCCGTGACAAAGGAGATAAAACTACCGACGCTGATTTTTTCTAGCATTTCCGGCAGGGTCGCGAGGTAGATGACACCAGATAATCCGAGGACGGCGATCAGTTGTATGAGTGGCTGGCTGATGGCTTCGGTCGCAATTTTCTTCATGCGTTGCTGACGGTTTTTTTGGTTAACCTTTTCAAAGCGTTTCGTTTCGTATCGTTGGCTGCCAAAGGTTTTGACTTCACGTTGACCATCTATTATTTCGCTGCAGATATGGCCGACATCCCCCATCGAATCTTGAATGGATTTGCTGATGCTCCGAAAGCGAGTGCTGATTTTATAAACTAGGTAGCCAATGATAGGGACTGTCGTGAGGATGATCAGTGACAATAAGCCATTGAGGTAAATCATCCAAGCTAATAAACCGAGTATCGTCAGGGTATCTCGGATTAAGGTCAAAATAGCATCCGTTGTGGCGTTAGCGACTTGTTCGACGTCATAAAGTAGCTTCGACATTAGTTGGCCCGTTGTACTTTGGTCATAAAAACTGGCCGGTAATGAAATTAGCCGTTCAAACATTTCGGTACGCAAATTTTTAATGATATTCCGTGCAATCCAACCGAGACCATATTCAGTGAAGAAGTTTGCAACACCTCTAATGAGGAATAAACCAATTAAGCCCAGCGGTAGCAGCTTGATTGTTTGTGGATCTCGTTCGACAAAACTCCCATCGAGCAAGGGTTTCATCATTGCTGCGAGACCGGTTTCTGTCGCTGCAAAGACCGCCATCGCAAAAATAGCGGCAGAAAAAACAAGCCAGTAGGGTTTGACGTACGTTAAAAGGCGACGATAGATATCACTCGCCGTCATATCCGAAGTATTTGGGTTCATGGTGTCTTTGTCGATGTTTGGCGAGTGGCTAAGGTGAGACGTGTGTAACCTAATTGTTGGGCAATATCCATTGCAGTGACAATATGCTGATATTCAGCATTGGCATCGGCACTGATAATGATATGGGGATCTTGTGTGTCGCCTACGGCCTGTTTAAGCAGCGCAGTTATGCGACTATGATCAGGTTCCAGTATGGTCGTTTCAGCAATGATAAATTGACCTTCGGCATTAATAATGATGTCGATAGGTGCTTGTTTTTCGGTTAAGACTTGGCCTGTCGCTTCAGGTAAATCGACTTTGAGTGAGCTTTCGCGAATAAAGCTGGTGGAAACCATAAAAAACAGCAGCAATAGAAAAACAACGTCAATCATTGGGGTGAGATTAACATCGGGCTCTTCTGGTTGATGAGGGGATAGTTTCACGCTTCGGGATCCCTTAATTCCTTATCAGGATCGAAGTCGCGTTGACCATGCAAGATTTCTATTAATTTCATCGCTTGTTGTTCCATATCAACAACCAGAACATTGATTTTGCCGCGAAAGTATCGATAAAAAATAAGGCTTGGGATAGCGACAACAAGCCCCGTTGCGGTGGTGATCAAGGCCTCAGAAATACCGCCGGCTAAGGTTTCAGGGTTACCGACGCCTTCAGTGGTGATGACTGCAAAAACCTTGATCATGCCGATGACTGTTCCTAATAAGCCTAGAAGTGGGGTGATGGCTGCGATGGTGCCGAGGGTGTTGAGGTTTTTGCCTAGTGAAACGGTGACATGTCGTCCGACATCTTCGATACTTTCCTTGGTGATTTCGCGGGGCGTATCACGGTTAATTAAGCCTGAGGCCAGAATACGGCCAAGCGGTGAATTGGCTTGTAATGCACGAATACGACTTTCGTCGACTTGTTCATAGTGGATCCACTGCCAGATTTGGGTGATAAGTTCTGGTGGGGAAATGTGTTTCGTTTGTAAACTCCAAAAGCGTTCAGCAATAATGCCGATAGCAATAATGGAGCAGGCAAAGAGAGGTAGCATCAACCAGCCACCCGCTGTAACAAGCTCTAACATAGTGTCGTGCTCTCATCATAATGATTAAAACTGAGGATATGATACGTGAAAAATGGCTTAGTCTGTAGCGGCTGTGGTCCAAACCTTTTTTGCTGCCTGTCGCCATGTAGTAAGTTGAGGTGAATTTTGTTGTTTCAAATGCAACAATATCGCGCCATGTTGTGCTGTGTTGTACCCGATTGTTTCCTGTTGTTGATAGCGTCTTTGAACCTGTTGACTGGGGAAGTGATAACGATTTAAATAGCCTGCAGGATACAAAACTATTTTGGCATCTACGGCGTTAATGAACGCTGCGGTTGAAGAGGTGTTACTACCGTGATGAGGGGCGACTAAAATAGTGGATTTGAGCTGCTCAGGATAACGTTTGATCAATTGGCTTTCTGCTTGTTGTTCGATATCACCACTGAGTAATACGCTATGCGATTGATTGCTGACTCGGAGAACACATGACAGATTGTTTTTGCTCCCTCGCTGCATAGCTGTTGGATTTAAAACGGTGAAAGTCACGCCATCCCACTGCCAAGACTGGCCAGCAAGACAAGCATGTGCATTCGGTAATGCCGTTTGATCGCTACTGATTAGTTTAGCTACTGGAAAGTCGTTGAGTAGGTGCTGCGCACCGCCAATATGGTCATTATCGCTGTGACTAATGACGAGTGCATCAATGGTTTTGATACCTTTATGATGTAAAAAAGGAGCAACAATATTTTTACCAGCGTCTGATGTATTATTGAACTTGGCGCCGGCATCGAAAACCAAATTGTGATGTTGGGTCTGGATCACAGCGGATAAGCCTTGACGACGTCTAACAGGGCAAAGTCAAAATCACCTTGTGCAGGACGTACTGTAGTGCCTCCTAAAAGAGGGAGAAATCCTAATAAGGCTAACCACTTTGCGGGCAGGCCTTTTGGCGATAACATCATGATGGTCGCCATCACGATAGGAATAAAAAAAGGTGTTGCAATAGAACGGGGGTCCCAATGTGAATAAGGCAATGATCCTAAGAAAGTTAAAAACTGCATCAATAAGCTCATTAGGCTATCGACGACATTTAATAACAGAGCGGCAGCCGCTGGGTAGAGCCATAGTAAGCATGCGCTCAGTAATAACAACGGCACGATAATGATACTGACCAGAGGGATTGCTATCACATTGGCGATCGGGGCGATAAAAGAAGTTTGCAAGGCGAATAGAATCAGTACTGGCGAGAGCCCAAAAGCAATAAAAACATGGATTTTTGCCCATTGCCATGGTGGTTTTGGAAAGCGGTTTTGACTCAGAAATAAAATGATCGCGACTGCACAAAACGATAACCAGAAGCCCACCGATAATGCAGCCAAGGGATCGCAGATTAAAATTAATAATCCAGCACAGGCTAACACTTGGCTACCGCTAAATTGTTTTCGGATCGATAGGCTGAACAATACAACGGCTAGCATGATTAAAGCGCGCTGCGTGGGGATGGAGAACCCCGCTAACGCGGCGTAAAACAGGGCGAAGATAAACCCACCTATCGCGCCCACTTGTTTGGCGGGTAATGTCAGCAAATGGGTCGCGCGTATCGCCCAAAGTGAGCGAAAAAGCCAAAAACCGATGGCCGCGGCGAGACCAATATGCAAACCTGATATAGCTAATAAGTGGCTGGTACCCGAGGACTGAAGAGTTTGCCATTGCTGAGAAGATATATTGTGGCGGATACCTGTTAATAAACCTTGAATGAGACCCAAGTTGGCACTGTCGGGCAATTGTGCGTGGATGGCGGTTGTTAATGCTTGTCTAAGTCGATGAATGTCGTGTGGCGGCGAGGCGGCTATTTTTTTATTATGAATATCTTTTTTAATATAACCTGTGGCACCGATACCACGTTGAAACAACCAACGCTCATAATCAAAACCACCTGGATTCATCACCCCGTGAGGTGGTTTTAAGCGTACTGTTAACTGCCAGTGCTCGCCTGCGACGAGCTGTTCGGGGATAGGGTGGTACCAAGATAATTTGATAAGCTTGGGTAATTGTATTGAATCTGGCTTGAACTCAAAGCGGACAGACTTAGCTTGGTATTCTGGCACAGACACGATGCGACCGCTAATGTTCAGGTCCTGACCGATTAGCGATGACGATAGACGATCATGAATTAATGTTTGGCTAGTCCATAAGGTGAGTAATGCGGCAAAGATGGCAATAGCAAGTAGTCGTGTTTTCGCCCAGCGCAATAACAGAAGATTAAACAAGGCCAACCACAACCAAGTATGCGATGGTAAGGTTGGCAACTGTAGAAAGAGCACACAGCCTATTGCGAACGACATAGCGGTTTTAATCATATATCCCTATAATGATGCCCGACTTAATGATGATAATGAGACTTCATGCCTCGTAAGTATTTAAAACGTATCATGCCTGATCAGAAGACGATGTGCGAACACCCTCATTTGCAACGTTTTGGTCAGCGGTTAGCGGAACCCAAATTATGGCATCTTAACCGACGCTCTATTGCGTTTGGCTTGGCTTTAGGGTTGTTTGTCGGCTTTATGCCTATATTGGGACAAATGTTTTTGGCAGCGGCGTTAGCGATTGTGGTTCGCGTTAATCTACCGATTGCCGTGATGTCCGTTTGGGTTACCAATCCTTTCACGATGGGGCCCATCTATTATTTTTCTTACCAATTGGGTGCCGCTATTTTGGCTGTACCGATTGGCGAACATGAATTTACGATGTCATGGCAATGGTTTACTCACGAGTTCCTTTCCATCTGGCAACCCTTATTATTGGGTAGTTTTATATTGGGTATCGCAGCGGCGTTAATGGGGATCTTGTTTGTTCGTCTATGTTGGCGGGTTATCGTGATACGAAGCTGGTTAAAAAGGCAGCAAAAGAAGGATCCTGGAACTTAATTTTCACTAGTAGATGAGTCTAGGTAGCCATCTCTGAGCGTCAGCACGCGATCCATTTGCGAGGCTAAACCATTATCATGCGTGACGATGACTAATGCCGTTCCTAAGGAGGCATTTAGCTCTAAAATAAGGTCAAAAATACTTTCCGCTGTGCGGTGATCTAAATTACCCGTTGGTTCGTCTGCTAGTAGACAGTCCGGTTGGGTGATTAAAGCGCGAGCCAATGCTGCACGTTGGCGTTCACCACCTGATAATTCACTCGGCTTATGAATTAAGCGATGGCTTAAGCCAACTTTAGATAGTAAGTCTTCTGCCTGTTGTTTGGCTTGTTTAGGCGCTATGCCACCAATCACTAAGGGAATGGCGACATTCTCAACAGCGCTAAATTCGGGTAATAAATGATGGAACTGATACACAAAGCCCAAACTCTGGTTTCGCAATTGGCTTAAGGCTTTAACAGATAGAGTATTAATATCTTGACCATGGATTTCAACAGTGCCATTCGTGGGTTTATCAAGGCCACCCAAGAGATGCAATAAGGTACTTTTCCCAGAGCCAGAACTACCAACAATGGCTAAGCGGTCGCCTTGTTGAACAGTGAGGTTCACATTACTCAAGACATCCGTTTTTAAGTCGCCATCGGCGAACTGCTTATTGAGGTGTTGGCATTGAATGACGATGGGTTTAGTCATAACGTAATGCCTCTGCGGGTCGGGTTTGTGCTGCTCGCCATGAAGGGTAAATAGTTGAAATCAAAGACAGTACAAAGGCAGTGATACCGATGATAGTGACATCATTCCAGTGTAAATCTGATGGCAAACTACTAATATAATAAACGTCAGCAGGCAGGAATTGATAGCCTAATAATGACTCTAGAGAAGCGATAATCGACTCAACATTTAAGGCTAAACTCACGCCGCCAATGATGCCTAGAAGTGTGCCAAATAAGCCGATTAATACGCCTTGTACCATGAAAACAGCCATCACATCTCCCGGCGTCATGCCGAGCGTTCTTAAAATAGCGATGTCAGCTTGTTTATCGGTGACCATCATAATCAGCGTCGAGACGATGTTAAAGGCGGCAACGGCGACAATAAGCAATAAAATGACAAACATGACGGTTTTTTCGGTTTTGAGTGCTCGGAAAAAATTGGCATGTTGGAATGTCCAATCGACAGCACGATATTCTGGGCTTAAGTTCACCATAATATCGCGCGTGATACGTGGTGCTTGGAAAACGTCATCTAGCTTGAGTCTAAGTCCTGTGACTTGATTGGGAATACGAAAGAGTTTGGCAGCGTCTTCAATATTCATAATGGCCAAGGCACTGTCATATTCATACATGCCGATTTCAAAAATACCGACGACATTTAGCCGTTTTAGCCGCGGAATCACACCCGCAGGCGTAGGGCTGACATGGGGGGTAATGAGAGTGATTTTATCACCCGCTTGGACGCCCATCGCTCGGGCCAAGTCATGGCCTAAGATAATGCCAAACGATCCGGGTTGTAACTGATCGAACCGGCCTTGGATGATTTTGTCACCGATAGTCGATACGCGAGGTTCTAGTTGTGGATCGACGCCACGAATTAAGGTGCCGCGAACTCGGTTACCTTGGCTGAGCATGGCTTGGCCTTCAACAAAGGGGGCAGAATCGACTAAGTGGGGTTGGTTTTCAATTTGGGTTTGTAGGCTTTGCCAATCGGATAACGCATTATAGTTACTAGTGATAAAGGCATGTGAGGTCATCCCTAAGATGCGCTCACGCAATTCTTTTTCAAATCCATTCATCACCGATAGTACCGTGATCAATGCCGCCACGCCCAATGCGACACCAAACATAGAGGTCAGCGAAATAAATGAAATAAAGTGGTTTCGCCGTTTTGCGCGGGTATAGCGCAAACCGATGTACACACTTAAAGGTTTAAACATAATGGATTCGATATGATAGAGGTTAACACCCCTTCATTATTGAAGGGGTGGCAAGTCGGTATTATTTTGCGTGGACGACTTTGGTACCGCCTTCGCTACCGAGCAGCAAGACATCAGCAGGGCGCATTGCAAATAGGCCGTTGGTGACGACACCGACAATATTGTTCAATGTTTTTTCTAATGCGATAGGTTCCATAATATCCCAGCCATGTACATCTAAGATGACATTACTATTATCGGTTATAAAACCTTCACGGTATACCGGTTGGCCGCCGAGTTTTACAATTTCACGCGCGACGTAGCTGCGTGACATAGGAACCACTTCAACGGGTAATGGAAACGTCCCTAAGACATCAATAAGCTTGCTTTCATCAGCGATACAGACGAATTTTTCGCTGGCAGCAGCAATGATTTTTTCACGCGTTAATGCGCCACCGCCGCCTTTGATAAGCTGTAAAAAATGATTAGATTCATCGGCACCATCGACATAAGTTTGGATTGTGCCGGCTTCATTCAGGTCAAATACTTCAATACCATGAGCTTCTAGTCGTTGCGTTGATACGATGGAGCTTGACACGGCGCCGTCAATTTTACCTTTGATTGTGGCCAAAGCGTCGATGAAGTGGTTTACCGTTGATCCTGTGCCAACACCGATGATACCCCCCGTTGTAATGTGATCCAATGCGGCATAGGCGGCTTGTTTTTTTAATTCATCAGCGGTCATTGCTTATTTTCCTCTATTCAATTTCGGGTAGGGTTTTATAGCCGCAATTATAGAGATAAATGGCGGGTAATGGTAACGTAACCGTAAACTAGTTGATGATTCATTTTTTAAGGTAAAGAAATCGTACTGTCATGTTGACTGAATATGTAGAAAAAATTCTCAAAGCGCGGGTTTATGATGTGGCGATCGAGTCCCCTTTGGATGAGATGCCGAGATTGTCTCGTCGCTTGAATAATCGATTATGGTTAAAGCGTGAGGATTTACAGCCTGTATTCTCCTTTAAATTACGTGGTGCATATAATCGGATGTGTCAGTTGAGCGATGCTGAGCGTTTAAAAGGCGTCGTAGCTGCCTCGGCGGGCAATCATGCTCAAGGCGTTGGTTTGTCAGCTCAAAAACTGGGAGTCTCAGCTTTGATTGTGATGCCAACGACCACACCGCCGATTAAGGTCGCGGCAGTCAAGAGTTATGGGGCAGACGTCGTCCTCTTTGGTGACAGCTACGATGAGGCTTATGGACATGCGGTGACCGTCGCCACTGAACAAGGTCGAACCTTTATTCACCCTTATGACGATCCGGAAGTCATAGCGGGACAAGGTACTATCGCGATGGAAATTATTCGCCAACATAATGAGCCATTTGATGCGGTATTTATTCCGGTCGGTGGTGGTGGCTTGATTGCGGGTATGGCAGCCTATATCAAAACGTTTTGGCCGGAAGTGAAAGTGATTGGTGTGGAGCCCGTGGATGCGGCAAGTCTGCATGATGCTTTGAAGGCGGATGAACGTATTATTTTAGAGCAAGTTGGTTTATTTGCTGATGGGACGGCGGTAAAGCAAGTCGGCGTCGAAAATTTCCGTATTGCACGGCAAACTGTTGATGATGTGATTCTGGTCGATAGTGATGAGATTTGTGCGGCGGTGATGGATATTTTTGATGATACCCGCTCTATCGCTGAGCCCTCAGGGGCATTGGCAGTTGCGGGTGCCAAAAAATATATTGAACGTGAGCAACTGACTGGACAACAGTTTGCGGTGATCAATAGCGGTGCCAATGTTAATTTTGACCGCTTACGCCATATTGCTGAACGTGCTGAGCTAGGTGAAAAACGCGAAGTATTATTTGCTGCCACAATCAATGAGGAACCGGGTAGTTTTCAGCAGTTTTGTCAGGCTTTAGCGGGTCGTAGCGTGACCGAATTTAATTATCGCTATGCCGATGATAGCCGTGCGCATGTGTTCGTCGGGTTGCAAACAGAAGGTGGTGCATCCGAGCGGAAAACGTTATTCCAAACCTTAGAACAATCGGGCTATGACTTAGTTGATTTTACCGATAATGAAACGGCTAAGCTGCATGTTCGTTATATGGTCGGTGGTCATGCTAAAGATGTCAAAAATGAACGTTTGTATCGGTTTGAATTTCCGGAACGCCCCGGCGCGCTATTACGTTTCTTAACGCGGATGGGACAGCGTTGGAATATCAGTTTGTTTCATTATCGAAATCATGGCGCGGCTTATGGTCGTGTATTAGCCGGTGTTCAAGTGACCGAGGACGAGAACGAGGATTTTCAAGGTTTTCTATCCGCATTGGGTTATGTGTTCTGGGAAGAAACGGATAACCCTGCTTACCAGCTATTCTTGAGTTAAACACGGTGAGACGTCAAGATCATGACGTGGTTTTGGGATGGTAATGACATTGTTAAGCAAGGTTTAATTTAATGCTGTAACGAACAGGCGACTTCCCCGTCACCTTTATTGTGAAACAGCGTATGTCTGAGAGGACAGTGTCGAAACCCTTGCTAACATTAAGGACGCGAATGTTATGAACGAATTGACGATTCAGGTTGGCGATTTTGTTGTCACCGCTATGAAAGTATTTGGCGGTTTTTTACTGTTAACCTTGATGCTATTGGTGATATGGCTGATTGTCACCTACATTATTGATGTGACTCAAACAGAGCAAACTATTCGGCGTAATTACCCCGTTATTGGGCGTTTCCGTTATTTTTTCGAGCATATTGGAGAATTCTTTCGGCAGTATTTCTTTGCGATGGACCGTGAAGAGTTGCCGTTTAACCGTGCCCAACGATCTTGGGTGTATCGCGCCGCGAAGAATGTGGATAGCACCGTTGCTTTTGGTTCGACAGATAATATCACTAGCCCCGGTACGGTTGTGTTTGTGAATTGTACCTTTCCGACATTGGGGGAGGATGCTGTCCCACCGAAACTGATAACGGTCGGGGCGGCATGCGCACACCCTTACACAACGGCATCACTTTTTAATATTTCGGGTATGAGTTACGGTGCGATATCGAAGCCTGCGGTGCTAGCTTTATCTACTGGGGCAAAAGCAGCGGGTTGTTGGATGAATACCGGTGAGGGTGGCTTGTCTGCCTATCATTTGACTGGCGGTGCGGATATTGTATTTCAGATAGGGACAGCGAAAAATGGCGTGCGTGATCTCAATGGTCATTTGAGTGATGATAAGTTGATTGAGGTGGCATCGCATCCTGAAGTTAAGATGTTTGAAATTAAGATGAGTCAAGGTGCAAAGCCAGGCAAAGGGGGGATTTTACCTGGTAGCAAAGTCTCTGAAGAAATTGCTGAAATTCGCGGTATTCTAGTTGGACAAGATGCGTTGAGCCCTAATAGACACCTTGAGATCACTAGCTTTGATGCGTTATTGGATATGGTGAACCGTGTTCGCGATGTCACCGGTAAACCGACTGGTTTCAAAATGGTTATTGGTAAACCATCCCATCTTGATGAGTTGCTATCGGCGGTGACGAAACGCGGTATAGCGTTTGCACCTGATTTTATTACGGTGGACGGAGCGGAAGGCGGCACTGGCGCTGCGCCCATGGCGTTGATTGATTCGGTAGGGTTATCGTTAAAAGAAAGCTTGCCTTTAATGGTGGATAAGCTGAATCAATATGGCTTACGCGATCGGATTAAAGTCATTGCATCTGGTAAGTTGGTGACGCCAGCTGCCGTTGCTTGGGCTTTGTGTGTTGGTGCTGACTTTATTACCAGTGCGCGAGGGTTTATGTTTTCGCTCGGTTGCATCCAAGCTTTGCAATGTAATAAGAATACTTGTCCAACAGGCATTACGACGCATGACCCGAAATTTCAACAAGGGTTGGATGCCGAGATCAAAGCGGTTCGCGTGGCCAGCTATGTTAACAATATGATCAAGGAGGTGGGGATCATTGCCCATTCCTGTGGTGTTGAAAACCCGAGGGCCTTGAATCGAAGTCATGCACGAATTGTGATGGGCGATGGTCTGACAAAAGGAATGGATGATATTTTTCCTGATCAGCAGCAAGCTCCTCCTTCGTTATGACGGTCAGTGCGGTGTTGTTACTATTGGCTTTGATGTTGCTATTGGCATTAATACTCAAGCCAGTTGCTGAAAAATATCGCATACCTTTCGCCGCTTTATTAATTGTCATTGGACTTATCGGTAGTGAATTGATTGTCGGGTTTGGCGGTGATACAGGCGTGCGCTATGATTTGTTTCATGACTTGATTTTATTGGTTTTTTTGCCATTATTGATTTTTGAAGCCGCGTTTAAAATTAATGTGCAGCAATTATTGAAAAATGGGTTGGTAATTTTATTTTTTGCGGTGCCAGTGATGTTGCTATCGACGGTGATTGCAGCGATAGCGATTTATTATGGTATCGGTCACCCGACAGGGTTTCCTTGGATAGCAGCTTTATTGACAGGGGCATTATTGGCTGCGACAGATCCTGTCGCTGTGTTGGAAGTGATGCGTCGGTTAGGTGTGCCTGCGCGTTTATGTATATTGCTCGATGGCGAAGCGTTGTTTAATGATGCAACAGCAATTGTGACATTTAGTGTTTTTTTATATATCGCACAGCATCCTTTGGAGTCGGTCACCTTTGGAGATGCAAGTTTACGCTTTGTGGTTGTGTTTTTTGGTGGCGTTATGGTTGGCTTGGTGCTTGGTTTAACTTTTTTAATGTTATCGCGTTTATTCCAAAACTATATTCAGCAAGCAATAGTGACCTTAATTGCCGCGTATAGCTCTTATCTAATTGCAGAATATTTTCATGTGTCTGGCGTGATGTCGGTCCTAGTCACTGGCATTATTTTAGGGAAAGTGATTCATCATGACTTTAGTTCGGCCGGGGGGAGCGGTTTTGTCGATGATTTTTGGACATTCAATGTGTATGTTGCAGAAGCTTTGATGTTTTTGTTGATGGGCGTGACGATTACGGTGGGGATGTTTACTGATAATTGGTTGGCGATGTTGATTGGGATTTCGGCAGTGTTAATTGCACGCGCTGTGGGCGTTTTTGGCGGTGGCGCTTTGATTTCACAGCTCCCCAATGTTGAATCAATTCCGATAGCTTATCGGCGGGTGATGTTTTTAGGAGGGTTAAGGGGGGCTGTGACTTTAGCGCTAGCATTATCATTGCCTACAACGTTAAGTTATTGGTGGACTGTTCAATCTATTGCTTATGGTGTGGTGTTATTCACCTTGTTTATACAAGCGCCGATGATTGAATCAGTATTGAAAAAGGAGGGATTACAGCAAGCTAAACCATAAGTGCAACTTGCTGTATTACCTAAAGCTTAAAAAAGCTCAATAGTACCGTTAATGTTAACGCTGATTTTATTGGTACCCGCAGAAAGAGCGGGCGCAGAATCGGCCATGGCCTCCGCTTTCATTGATGAACGCATCATCACTTGGCGAGGTTGCACGTAGTTATTGCCAATGTTGATATGGACAAGGTGATAACTAGACTTGTCGAATTGTTTGGCAATAGTGCTAGCGTGGTGACGAAATTTGGCTATCGCTTGTGCTGTGAGCCTGTCTTGGGCTTTTTCTATTTGGCTATCAGAAACGCCAAAATTCATCGACTGTATAGTTGACAGTGGGTTGACTTGGGCGATGAGTTTACCGATTTGGTCAAAATTTTGGCTTTTGAATTGAATATCTTGGCTCACTCGCCAAGACTTGACGCTGCCATTTTTATAGATGGGTTGACTATGGTAATTAATGGTTTGATGTTCAACCGCTTTAAAGCGATTTGCGCTGGCGATGATTTTCGCCATTTTATCGTTAACCTGATTAGCCAATGTTGCTGGATTATGACCGGTCTGTTGGACGACCAAGATAGCAACAAGTTGGTCATTTGCAATATTGTCCGACGCTGTAACTTGTAAAGTTACTTGGTTAAAATTTTGTTTCTCATCGGCAACAGCAGCGTGATGACTAAGGGCGAACAATAAGGGCAAAATAACGGAAATCAATTTGAACATGGACAATCGCTCCTAAATTTAAGGCTATGCTTCATAGTGACTTGGTTCTGGCAGGTAAGTTCAGTGATAGATAAGCTTGAGGTGTTTTATGACCTAGCCGACTCAAAGTGGGTTAATTGTATTAATAGCCCTATTAGCTTAGCACTCGTGTAGGGTGAGGTCATATCTGTCTGCCAGCAGGTTGATAGCATGTCACGAGTCATTGTCTATGGTCTAATTCTGTTTTATTGTCAGTTGAAGTCAGTTTGATGTTTTTAATAACGATTGTCGCCAACACCATTGAAACGGCGGCATTGGTCTAATTATTATTGGGCTAGCGGTCAAAACGACCAGTAGCAGCACAACGGTTTGGTTTTAATCTGGTACAGTTCGGATTAGGTATTTTGACCGTGGTCGCATTATCATCTTTATTTTTCGCCGATTGAACAAAGCCTGGTAGGGCAGCCCGAAATGCAGATAGTGGGCAATGGATTCTAGGCGTATTATTTGCACTGGTATCAGGATCGAACAGTGCTTTATAGACTTCGGCACGGGTAGTGCTGGCGCCGTTATTTGTGTATCGTACTTTGATGTTACTTTTGGCCTTGTGGTTAGCTTTTGCTTTATTGGCCTGGCTGCGTTGGGGCAGGGGTTGTTACAGTAAAGATGGTATTTGGCGACGAATGAATTTAACATTGCCCACCGCAAATTGAGGGCGTTTTAGTAAGATGATTGAGGAAAAAGATGAAAGCTGAACAAAAAATAATGGCTGATGCAACGAGTTTAATAGCCGCAGCAACGGAACAATTTATCACCGTGGCACGGTCTGCCATCGCAAAGCGGGGTGTATTTTATGTCGCCTTAGCAGGCGGGTCGACCCCTAAGGGCTTGTATCAAATGTTGGCAACATCACCCTATTCGTCACAAATTGATTGGTCGCGCGTGCAATTATTTTTTGGCGATGAGCGTTGTGTACTGCCAAGTCATGATGATAGTAATTTTAAAATGGCATCGGAAGCGATGCTTAATTCATTGCCTATTCCAGAGGCGAATGTTCATCGGATGCCGACCGAGTTGGGTGATGCTGAAGATATTGCTGTTCGGTATGCTGAGACGATGGCGAAAGTGATGCAAAACCAGCCATTTGACCTTGTACTATTAGGTTTAGGCCCTGACGGCCATATCGCGTCACTGTTTCCTGACACACCAGCCTTGGCTGTGACAGATTCAATGACAACGCCCCTTTATGTCGAAAAATTCGCATCTTGGCGTGTCACGATGACCTATCCTGTGATCAATGCGGCTAGACAAGTGATTGTTTTTATTGCTGGTGAGGCCAAGGCTGCGATTGTCAGCGATATTACCAATGAGACAGTGACAGGTTTGCCTGTACAGCGTTTAGCACCACAAGGTGAGTACTACTGGTATATGGATGCGGCGGCGGCGGGACAATAATTCTTGAACATTTGGATCTAATCAAGGCATGACACTATTATTGGCAGTTGATATTGGTGGGACCAAGACGTTCTGCCAACTGTCGACGGAGCAAGGTGATGTGCGCTTTGAGCACGAATATAGCAGTCACCAATTTGCGTGTTTTGATGCCCTATTGAGTACATTTTTAGATTCGGTCACGATGGCGCCTGCGGTGAACATCAGGGCCTGTTTTGCTGTCGCGGGGCCAGTGTCAGGTCGTGATGCGACGGTCACGAACTTACCTTGGGCATTTAATGCCGATGCGTTAGCGGCAAAATTTGGTTTCCAACAAGTTCAACTGTGTAATGATTTTGAAGCGGTGGCGATCGGTATAAGTTGTTTGTCCGAGGATGAAATTCTGACTCTGAACGAAGGCGAACCGCAGGACGAGGGTGTTCGTGCTGTGATTGGTGCTGGTACAGGCTTGGGCCAGGCTTTATTGTTGCCAGAAGGCGATAGCTGGCGGGTTGTGCCAACGGAAGGAGGGCATGTTGATTTTGCCCCTAGAAATGACTTGCAAGTGGCTTTGTTATCCCATCTTTGGTCGCAATTTGGTCATGTATCCTATGAGCGAATTGTCTCGGGTGCGGGTTTGGTGGCTATTTATCACTTTTTATGCCAGCGAGGGGCCGGTAAAGCGTCAGCCTCGCTCCAGGCTGCGATGGTTGAGGGGGATGCGGCTGCGGTGATTAGCCGATATGCCTTGAGTGAACAAGATGCCCTGGCATCGCAAGCATTGGACTTATTTATTGATGTTTATGGTGCGCAAGCGGGTAATTTGGCGTTAACGGTATTATCTCGAGGAGGTTTATATATTGCTGGCGGCATTGCCGCTAAGAATAGACTGCGTTTCCAAGATGGTCGATTTATGAGCGCGTTTACGGATAAAGGAAAAATGGCGGCATTGGTGAAAACGATTCCCGTCAAATTAATTTTACAAGATAAAGTTGGTTTAAAAGGCGCAAGGCTACTTGCATTGCAATACACGGTATAATGTCCAGTATGACTATCAATAATAATAAAAATATCTCCGTCGGAGTTCAATCATCTTACCTTGAGCACGAATCTGATCCTGAAAAAGCACGTTACCTATTTACCTATACCATTACCATCAAAAATAGTGGCAGTGCGGCGGCTAGGTTGCTATCGCGCTACTGGAAAATCACTGGTGGAGATGGTCATGAACAGGAAGTGGAAGGCGATGGTGTTGTCGGTCAACACCCTTATCTCTCACCGGAGGAAGAGTTTACCTACACCAGTGCTGCAATGTTAGATACGCCGGTCGGTATGATGCAGGGGCATTATATGATGGTTGACGATGAGGGTGAACAGTTCGAAGTCGCGATCCCACCATTTACCTTGGCTGTGCCCAGAACACTTCATTAATGCCGACGTTTGCTGTTATTTAAGGGCTAAGGCGAACGCATTTCCCGACTGACTTTGCAGCACACATGTCGCCATTTGGCCAAATGGCATGATCAAAACTCACATTCTCTAATACAGTGCCGCCCAGATTGGCATCTGTGAGATCGGCATATGACAGGTCAGCATGGCTCAAATCAGCATAGCTTAGATCGGCCTGTATTAAATTGGCGCCAACGAGGTTGCTATATTGCAGTTGCGCGTAGCTAAGATTACTGGTGCTGAGGTCAGCGTAAGCCATATCGGCATGGCTTAGCGTGACATTCATCAAATTGGCATTGGCTAAGTAGGTGCCGCGCATTTGCGCATTGTGCATATCCATATTCTCCAATGTAACATTGGGTTTTGAGCAATTATTCCAATTAATTGCGATACCAGCTGGTGCCGAGCAATTGACTTCAGAGATGGGTAATAAAGTGGGTGACAAAATAGCGAGGCTAGCCACTATTAAAAGAAACACGGCCACGAGTGCAAGCGGCCATAGCATTGGCGAATTTTGTTCACGAAATTTACGCATTAAGAGGGTATGCAAACGGCGGCGGCGAATAGTGTCTTCGTGTTCTGGTCTTCTACGCTCATTTGACCTTTGGGCCTGTATGGGAGTATCGCGGATATTGCTTGTTGTCTGTCGACGATCAAAGCCATTACGCTCCTCTATCGATAGCTTGGTATGAATATCGATATTGTGTTCTGGATGTAAAGCAGGAATGTCCTGAATAGGCCGCCATGTAATACGATCTTCGGTAGCGTGATGCTGCATAGTCAATCGACCGAGTAGAATTTTATTGGTGATGACTGAGCCGGGAAAAGGGCCTGTAGTTTCACCCTGTTGTCGAACATACCAGAATGTCTTTTTGCTTTTCATTCGCTTTTGTCTACGCTATACACGTGCTTGTTATACTAGCATTGTATGACCTAAATGTGGGTTGGAGGATGAATGCAAATTCAACAGTCAAGACAACATAGTTTAGGGGTCGTGAACCAGGTTCCGGCCCAAGTACTGACAAGCTTGGTTGTCGGACAGCAAATAGAAGCTAGTGTGGTGAAAGCGGCGTTAGTCGCACAAATTGCGTCACTGAGAGTGGGAGAGACGCTAATTGAGGTGAAGACGCCAATTCCTTTGCAACAAGGGCAAACCGTAAAACTGGAGCTGGTTCAATCTGGAGACAAGCCGGTATTGAAATTGATTTTGCCGGCACAGCATGTGGAACCGACGCCGCGGACAACAACTCAAACTGCTGGCTTGCTACCTGGTCAGCAAGTAGCTGTTGAAGTGATTAAAGTACTCAGTGATCACCGTGTCTTAGTAGGGACGCCAGCGCAAACTACGTCACCTAGGCCAATCGCTAGCATTCCATTACAATTTGATATTGATATTGCACAGTTAACGAAAACCTTCGCTGTCGGCGAAAAAGTCGTGGTTGAAATTGCGACGGTCAAGCCACTAACCGTCGTATTAAAAGCCGAAACTGCCGCGCGGGAAAACTTGGTTGTCGATAGAATCAAGCAATTAGTTTCTCAACTTGATTCAAAGCCCAGTTTGGCGCTGTTCAATAATGCACTCAAAACCGTGTCGTTGCCAAGTGCAATACAAGATGAAGCGAGTCGGTTGGTCGAACATGTTTTGGATAAAAAAAAGGTGACTCAACCTCAAGCATTAAGACAAGCAATTCAATCATCGGGTGTGTTTACGGAAAAGACTTTGTTACAACAACCGCATTCTGTCAGAACAGATTTTAAGGCCAACCTGTTAAAACTGGCATCGCTGGTCGAGTCGACATTAGACGATAAATTAACGCCGTTAACGCGCGCCTCTCGTCAACGGTCTGGAGAAGGACAAACAGCACTCTCGTCATTACAAACCTTCGCCTCGATGAGCTTAGGCAAGTCGCAGGTACCCATAAAAAATATCGAGATAAGTCACCAAAATCAATCATTTAAAACAAGTCCAGCAAGTGTTGAAAATCAGACTAGGCAATTGCGCTCTCCGTTTGCGCTTCAAACGTCATCGACAGTACGTGCAGCGATGACTGCAGGGCAAGCACTACCTGATGAAGGAGCGCGTAATCAGGCGCGCTCTTTATCCTTACCCACGACAACGGGATCGAGTGATACGATGAGGTCTAGGTTGACGTTATTATCGACACTGTTACAAGCTGTGGCTGCACATAATGCGACGCCGTCTTCAATCTCGGTTTTACATGCCTCACCAACGAGTAGTGGATTACCCAACGTGTTACCGCCGTTTCTCAACGCTATTTTAACGCCATCGCAAGCAAGTGCATTAGCCCAAGCACTTCATCAATCGATGGCGACTGACCTTGTGCGGGTCGGGGGGCCATTGGATGTTGTATTGTTACAAGGTGTGTTAAAAGAAGTCGAAAGTTTGCAGGCGCGAATACAATTAAATCAATTTTCGATGCTTAAGGAGCCCGACTCACCATCAGCACCCATTGCCAGTTGGCTCATTGATTTGCCATTGAAGGATAAACAGACCGTAGAGTTTGTTCAATTACAAATTGATCAGTTTCACAAACAACAAGATGCAGAAGCAGAAGATGTCTGGAGTGTGCAACTCAGATTGGATACGCAAAATTTAGGACCAATGCAAGCCACAGTGACCCTGCATAATGATGATATTAAAATCGTGATGCGAGCAGAACGCGAGGAGAGCGCGAGTTTATTAGCACAACATTTGCCACAATTATATGAGGCATTGGGGCGTTTGGATGTCTCGGTTAGCCATATTAGTTGTGGTTGTGGAGGCGTGGTGAAACCCACTTTAGCCGAACAGTATTTAGCAGAAACAAGCAACCTAGTGGATGTCTCGGTATGATCTTTGAAAATGAGCCTTTACGGGCTATCGCATTAAAATATGATGGTGAAAATACCCCTACGGTGACGGCCAGTGGTGAAGGAGCGATTGCTGAAGAAATCATTAAAGTGGCGCGCGCACATGGTGTGCCGCTGAGAGAAGATGGTATGTTAGCGGCGCTATTAGGCGAGCTTGAACTGGGGGAGGAAATTCCCCCGACGCTCTATCGCGTGATAGCAGAGGTGATAGCCTATGCCTATTTGGTTTCAGGTAAAGTGCCTGTAATTAATGACAAAAATGGCCGTTAACTCTGCCTGCTAGGTAGGCTAAATGATCGGTTACTCCGCGCTTAAAAATATAATATGTTATAAATTGCTTTATATAGATCGACTTAAGTGTTGATTTTTATAAATAAAACAGATACTGTCTATGTCAAGTCAAAAAAGTGATTTATTGATGTGGTGATATAGAATTAATGACTGTCGTGAGTAATCTTGATTTGGAACTCGATACTGAGTCCCCTCAAAATCTGCAAGTTGTTCCTATTACGGGATCAGACATTGCCACATTACTCGACTCTAAAATTCTGGTCGCTGGTGCCAAAGTATCAGATGTCGCTTATATGAAGGCGATGTTAGAAATTAGCGGCTTTAACGCTATCTCTGTGGCGCATAGCAGTAAAGATGTCATGTCACGCCTACGTGCGGGTATTCACGAAGATTTTTGTGATGTCGACTTAATTGTGCTCGACAGTAGTTTGGGCGATATGACTGCTCGAGAGCTCAGGCTGGTGATGAACCAGTTTGATGAATGGCAATTGATTCCTATTATCTCTCTGACGAAAGAATCGCAATGGGATCATGCACAAGCGCTGACCGATCTTGGCCATGGTGTGACTTCTTTGCAATACCATCCCTTGACTGCAGAGTCCTTCCCACCTTCCGTGATGACGGCATTGGCGGTGAAAAAAGAGCGTGATCAAAGCTATCAACGCCAAGCTTTATTAGAAGAAGAAGTATCTAGCTTGAAAGTGATGGAAGCGAGGTTAAAGTTTTCGATTGATCATGACGAGTTAACGGGCTTATCAAACCGTCGTAAATTAGAACAATCGATTGAATTGAGCTTGATTCAAGCGCGCAACTTCAGCATTAATAGTGTGTTGCTATATATTGATTTAGATCGTTTTAAAGTACTGAATGATACAGAAGGCCATGTGGCTGGTGATGCGTTAATTATTCAAATAGCGAATACGTTGCGACGCTTTTTTTCACCGCAAGATACCTTGGTGCGTATTGGTTCAGATGAGTTCGCGGTGTTAATAGATAATATTCAAACTCCCGCCGCGCTTGAAAAGGCAGAGGCCATACGGCAAGAACTTGATGGCTATCGCTTTGAACACATGGGTAATGAATATCATTTATCTGCCAGTATCGGGATGAAACTGATCTCTGCGGATAAAGACTTAAAGGCAGGTGATATTTTATCTCATGCTAATCAGGCCTGTTTTACCGCCAAAGAACGCGGTAGAAACCGTGTCCATATGCATAATCCTAGTGATACAGAAATGCATGCGCTTCGTCATAATGTGCAATGGGCGCCGCGTATTAGAACCGCCTTGAAACAAGAAAACTTCCTGCTACAATTTCAGCCAATTTATGCGGTGAAGACGGATAGTATCAGTCATTATGAATGTTTGATCCGTATGAAAGATGAAGATGGTAAGGTCTATTCACCTAATGAATTTATCCCTGTTGCAGAAAAGATGGGGTTGGTAGAGCAGATCGATTTATGGGTGATCAACCATGTTTTCAATTTAATGCGTACGATGCCAGAGGCTATTTCTTTTAATATTAATTTATCGGCAAATATATTTTTAGATCACCAACTTTTTCCTTTGGTGGCAAAAAAGCTTAAGGAAACGGGGGTGAACCCAGCTAGGGTTGTATTTGAAATTACCGAGACGTGTGCAGTCTCCAATTTTGAACAGACAAAAGCGGTAGTCAATCAACTACGGACTTTGGGCTGTAGTTTTGCATTGGATGATTTTGGTGCCGGATTCAATTCATACAGTTATTTAAAACATTTTCCGGTCGATATGTTGAAGATAGATGGTTGCTTTATTACCGACCTAGAAACCGATATGGTTGATCAAGTGTTAGTCAAATCGATGATCGATGTGGCGCATAGCTTGGGCAAAAAAACGGTGGCTGAATTCGTGGAACGTCAAAGCACGATGGATCTGTTAAAGAGACTAGGAATTGATTATATCCAAGGCTATTTAGTGGGGAGGCCGCAAGGTGAATTATTGTAGCTCAGTGCCTGGCACTATGTTCATTGTCACCATGCATACGTTCAATAAGGTGGGCTTCTTCATCACTTAAGTTACAACTGTCGACAAGTTGAGTCGAGGCAACCCCTTTCTTCGCCAAACGAATGGCGTGATCATAATTATGTTGCGGTGCAAGACTGGAGCTAAGGCTGCCTTGTTGTTCTTTTAATTTAGCCAGTGCACGTTCAAACACGATCAAGCGCTCATCGGTACTCACGGTGCCTGAGCACAATACGGTTAATTGATTTTGAAGATCATTGATAATCGCGCTTTGTGCTAGGTGCTGTTTGTATAAGTGATAACCAGCGGTGAGGATTAAGGCACTGCTGATAATGCTTATGATGGCAATGATTAAGGTAGTCATGATATTGCTTCCTTTATTGTTGAATCGAGTCTAGACGAATTCATCAAAAAGCCCTTTTTTAGGGTGTTTATGGGTTTGTTCTAATTGGTCTTGGTCTTTTTTCTTTGACTTATCGTTGTCTTGCTTTTGTTGGCGATCTGATGGCATAGTCGTGGACAATTTTGTATCCGCAGGCGTTGTGGGTTTAATTTTTTCGCTCATGCGTCTACAAGATCATGCTTACTTAAAAATCTGTCGAGATCGATTAAGATCAGAAGGTTATCCCCGCGACTACTGACGCCTTGGATAAAATAAGTAGATTCATCCTTTTTCACTGTGGGTGTGGGTTCAATGTCAGATTGATGAAGGTATACCACCTCGGCGACACTATCGACCAGCATACCGATGACATTGTCTTCGACTTCGACCACGATAATCCGTGATAAATCATCAGGTTTTTTTGAGGGTAAGCCGAAGCGTTGACGGGTATCAATAACGGTCACGACATTACCGCGTAAGTTGATAACACCTAATACATAATCCGCTGCGCCTGGTACCTGTGCGATCTCGGTAATTCTCAACACCTCTTGTACTTGCATGACATTCACACCATAGATTTCATTCTCTATGTGATACGTCACCCATTGCAAGATTGGGTCGGTTACTGTTTGTTCTGTTTCGCTCATGATTTTTGCGTCCTATACGCGACTTCAAATGTACGAAGATGACGTTGTCGTCAAAATACTGCCATTGAATACGATGGTTACGATTAAGCATTGTTTATGCCATATTTATCGATGTATTGCTACCTTAAAGAGATGAAATTATCGATGTTCTTTCGATATCAGGTGGTATCAGTATTGCCTTTAGTCGATATGAGTCGTTTTCATTGAGGTTTTATTCAAGTATTGAAACAGCTGCTTGCTTAGCATCAAAAACTGCTAGAGAACGCCTGCTTTCATTGCTACCTAAGACGACAAGTACAACCCGACGATTTTTTTGTCTACCTGCTTCGGTTGCATTGTCAGCAATGGGCTTAAATTCACCATAACCAATGGCAGACATGCGAGAGGGGGCCAGTCCATAACGATCTAATAAATGTACAACACTGGCGGCACGTGCTGCTGATAATTCCCAGTTGGAAGGAAATCGAGGGGTGTTAATAGGCTGGTTATCGGTAAAGCCTTCAACTTGGATGGGATTGGCCGAAGTACGTAAGATATCGGCAACCTTACCAATGATAGGTACAGCCTCTTTTTCTAAGCGAGATTCACCGCTAAAAAACAACACATTAGACTTGATTTCCAGTTCCAACCAATCTTCGCCTTTTTTGATGCTGACATCTTGGTTTTCGATTTGTTTTAATAAGGCATCATTTAATTGGTTAGAAATATCGTTAATGGTGCGAATGGTATCTTCTGGGACGATGGGGGCGTTAGGTAACTCAATGATCTGAGCAGGCTCCGGCCTAGGGTTGATGCTTTTACTTTTGGCTTCTTCTCCATGACTCAGCTCTCCAACCTGGATCGGGTCGATGCTTTTCTTGGGGTCAGTGAAGACGGCTTCGAGTGTATCAGACAGCACACGAAATTTACCGACATTGACCGATGAGATCGAATACATGACGACAAAAAAAGCAAACAATAGTGTGATAAAGTCGGCGTATGAGACCAACCATCTTTCGTGGTTAACGTGTTCTTCTACTCGTTTTTTGCGTGCCATAATGCATTCACCTCAATTGAGATAAGCTTGTAAACGACTTTCAATATTGCGTGGGTTATCGCCATCTGCGACACTGATCAGCCCATCTATCAACATCATTTGAATACGACTTCGATGGTCGATAAGTGATTTCAATTTGCTACTAATCGGCAGAAAAAGCAGATTGGCTAATGCAACCCCGTAAATGGTGGCTACAAACGCAACGGCAATCCCGGCTCCAAGTGAAGAGGGATCGGCCAGGTTGCCCATGACATGGATAAGGCCCATGACAGCACCAATAATACCAATCGTGGGAGAATAGCCGCCCATGGCTTCGTACACTTTAGCTGAGGCAATGTCATTACTTTCTTGAATGTCTAAATCCGCTTCCATGATTTCTCGGATTAATTCAGGTTCGGCACCATCGGCGATCAGTTGCAAGCCTTTTTGACGGAATAGGTCTTTTTCATCCATGGCCACCGCTTCAAGTCGCATTAAGCCCTCTTTGCGAGCAATTTGATTCCAGCTTAAAATAGCATCCAGTGTTTCTGCCGCAGAGAATTTGGGCGGAAAGAAAACCCATTTTGTGATGCGTAAGGCTCGTAAAAAAGTATGTAATGGGGTTTGCAACATGACGGCGCCGATTGTGCCACCTAGTACAATGAGCATCGCCACTGCATTCATGATGGTATCTAAGTGACCGCCTTCAAGATACTGGCCACCAATAATAGCGCCAAATCCGACTATTAAACCGAGAACACTAAGAATATCCATAGTTGATTAGGCTTTTATTTCCGCTAGTTGTTGCCCGATATCGGCTAAGCTCAGCACGTTATCAGCTAAATCAGCCTCGGCAATGGCCTTTGGCATCCCGTAAATCGTACTACTTTGTTCATCTTGTGACCAGATTGTGGCTCGTAATTGTTTTAATATTTTGCATCCGTCTCTGCCATTGGTTCCCATGCCGGTCAGAATGATGGCTAAGGTTTCGGCGGGGCAGACCGTTGCAATCGATTTTAAGGTCAAGTCAATACAGGGTTGATAGGGTTGTTCGGTGCCGCTTTCTTGAATTTTTAAGTAAGCTTGGCCGAGTGTTCCTGTTAATAGCATCTGTTGGCCACCTGGCGCTAGGTAAGCGACACCCGGTTGGATTTTCTCACCATGAGTCGCTAGTTTGACAGTAATGGCGCATTGATTATCGAGCCGTTGTGCAAAAGCAGTGGTAAAGGTGGCTGGCATGTGTTGAATCAGCAGTAGTGGACAAGGAAAATCGCTAGGTAGTTGCGATAATATTTGTTGTAAGGCGATAGGGCCACCGGTTGACGTGCCGATTGCGATCAGCTTGATTGGGCGGATCAATAAGCGACGAGGTCTGACAGGAGGGGGCTGAGTGGCTGTTTGCTGTGCGGGGTTACTTTTGAAGTTCAGGGCGAGAGTTCGTAAGCGTTGACACAGTTTTTGATGGGCTTGTTGTTGTACGCGCGAAATATCATCAAAGCGTTTCGGCATGTAATCAACGGCACCGGCAGCTAAGGCCTCAAATGTGGCTTTAGCGCCGGCTGTGGTCGTTGTCGATAGCATCAAAATCGCGGTGGGTCGTTGACTCATAATGCTACGAACAGCGGTTATACCATCCATCTTGGGCATTTCGATGTCCATGGTAATCACGTCTGGTTTGAGTCGTAGCGTTTTTTCAATCGCTTGTTCCCCATCCGCTGCCGTGCCGGCAACTTCTAACTCTGGATCGGCTGAGATGATAGCTGACAACCTGAGACGAAAGAAACTGGAATCATCGACAATTAATACTCGAATTGCCATAGTCGTTTTAAAAACCTTTCCCGGCGTAAGCATTAATTAATTCAGGGAAATCAATAATCAGAGCGATACGTCCATCGCCTGTAATAGTTGCACCTGCCAAGCCTTTTGTACCTTGCACGAGTGCCCCCAAAGGTTTAATCACAACTTCTTCTTGACCGATCAATTGATCAACGACAAAGCCAACGCGTTGGGTACCGATATGGACGATGACAACGTGTTCGAGTGACGGTCTGTCATCATTATCTACGCTATTGGTGAGCCAATCTCTGAGATAAAATAATGGCAGTGCTTTATTGCGAACAGTAATGGTTTGTTGACCATCAACCATATTGGTTTTGCTGAGGTCTAAGTGAAAAATCTCATTGACGCTGACCAGGGGTAGGGCAAAAATTTGCTCGCCTAACATGACCATGAGCGTTGGCATAATGGCTAAGGTCAAAGGGACTTTGATCGATAAGGTCGTCCCTTTGCCTAGGGTGGAATCAATGGCGATCACCCCATTGAGTTTTGCAATGCTGGTTTTGACCACATCCATACCGACGCCGCGCCCCGAAATATCGGAAATGTCCTGTTTCATCGAGAATCCAGGCGCAAAAATCAGGGCGTAACATTCTGCCTCGCTTAGACGCTGGGCATATTCCTCATCCATCATGCCTTTTTCAACAGCTTTTTGCCTTAGAATATCAGGATCCATGCCTGCCCCGTCATCGGCGATAGTCAGCAGGATATGGTCTCCTTCTTGGGCAGCTCCGAGCAGAATATGCCCCGAACGGGGTTTACCATTCGCTTCGCGGATATCGGGTGTTTCGATACCGTGGTCAACGGCGTTACGGACCAAATGCACTAAGGGGTCGGCTAAGGCTTCGACCAAGTTTTTGTCTAAGTCGGTGTCCTCTCCTTGCATTTCTAAATTGATGTCTTTTTGTAAACTGCGCGCTAGATCTCTGACCACACGTGGAAAACGACCAAATACCTTTTTAATGGGCTGCATTCGGGTTTTCATAACCGCGGCTTGTAGGTCGGCGGTGACCACTGTGAGATTGCTGATCGCCTTAGCCATTTCTTCGTTTTCGATCGCCGATTCTAGTGTATTAATTCTATTTCTGACCAAAACCAGCTCACCAACCATATTCATAATTTCGTCAAGACGACTAGTGTCAACGCGCACACTGGTTTCAGCAGACTTTACAGCGGGGGAGCTTGTTGGCTTGTCTTTGACTTGATTTGCCTGTTCAGTATCACTTGTCGGTGATGAAGTGCCTGCTTTTTTCTTGCTTTGTATTGCATCGACTAGTGCGTCGAATTCAGCTTCGGTGATATCTTCATTTCCGACTTGCTGTGGGGCTGCTGTGGGTTTAGCTGGGATTCCTGGTGCAGCATGACCATGGATTTCATCTAAAATTGCGTCGAATTCAGCTTCGGTAATGTCATCATGACTGGCTGACTTGGCAAAGGTTGCTGCCTTGCTTGTTTGTTGCCCTGGTGGCGCACTACCATGGAGTTGATCCAATAGATCTTCAAACTCATCGTCAGTGATCTCGTCATTGTTTGTTGCTGGCGTGATGGTTGGGCTTGTGCCAGGCGCGCCATCACCGTGAAGATTGTTGAGCAGACTTTCAAACTCGTCCTCGGTAATGCCATCGCTGACAGATTTCGTTGTTAGAGTTGTATGCTCTTGCGGGGTAATCACGCTGTTGAGGTAGTGTGCTAATTGTTCAAAAATACGGTCATCAGCGGGGCTAGGGTAGTGTCCTGAGCGGATTTGCTCGAACATATTATTGAGGGCATCGAGGACTTGTAAAAAGGTATCCATCATGTCGGCGTCAACAACGCGTTCGCCTTGACGTAAGATATTAAACACGTCTTCACCTTGATGACACAGTGCGACCATGGCATCAAGACCTAAGAAACCAGCACCGCCTTTGATGGTGTGAAAACCGCGAAAAATAGCGTTGAGCATCTCATTGTCTTCGGGTTGTGTTTCTAGTTGGACGAGCTGCTTATCGAGCGCCTCCATTAGCTCGTCGGCTTCGACCAAGAAGTCTTGTAGTATTTCATCGTTGGTATCTAGCGTCATCAGTTTTGCCTTTAGAGTCCCAGACTGGATAGTAGGTCGTCGACGTCGTCCTGCGCTGTCATGATATTGGGTTTGCCTGTTGCGTTCATTTGTGGTCCTTCAGCTTTTAAGGGATCGATGGGTTTAGTCGATGTTGTCGCTTGCTGTTGGCTTACTGTGTTGGGCTGTTGAACTAAGTTTGTTTCGACTTCTTCTATTAAATCGGTCAATTGACGGATAACTTGACCGGTGATGTCTTGATAGCTCTGTGCAAGGCTGATCTCTGACAGATTGTTGCGGATGGTTTCGATGTGTTGGATGCTGGCGGAAAGGTAGTTCGTGATCGCCTGTGTTAATGTTGGATTTGTTGGCAGGACCTGCTCGTTCGACAATGCTGATTGCCAATGTTGATTGAGTGTTTGCGCTGATTGAGAAAGCGTTTGGTTAGCCAATGCAGCTGTTTCCACGGCTTCAAGCGTTTGATGCGCAGCCTGCTCTGTTAAGTTGGCAATATAGCTCAACCGTTCTCTGGTGCTCGGTATGGTGACTTGCATAAGATTCGCAGTAGGCAAGTCGACATTGATATTGTTGATCGCTGTATGGAGATCGCGGGTCAATTGTTCAATGTCTAACAACAGTTTGTTATTTCGTATTTGAATTAATGCGGCAAGTTGGTTCTCAATCTCTCGATCGTTGTCGCTTTCGAGTGCCGAGACTAACGCGCGGGCAGAGCTTAATAAATGTCTTTTTTGCTTCGCATCCATACCGTGTCGCTAGGCGTTAATGCGTTCAAAGATTTTATCTATTTTCTCTTTTAAAGTGGCTGCGGTAAAAGGTTTGACGATGTAACCATTTACGCCTGCTTGCGCTGCTTCAATAATCTGTTCACGTTTGGTTTCTGCGGTGACCATCAATACGGGTAGGGTAGAAAGGGCTTCATCTGCCCGAACCGTTTTGAGCAGGTCAATACCTTGCATACCAGGCATATTCCAGTCGGTGACAAGAAAGTCCACGCCGCCGGCTTTTAAAATGGGAAGCGCTGTTAAACCATCGTCGGCTTCAAGGGTATTGGTAAAGCCGAGATCACGTAGTAACCCTTTGATAATACGCCGCATTGTTGTGAAATCATCAACGATGAGGATTGTCATGTTCTTGTCCAAGCTTATCTCCAAAATTTTGTTTAACTTATCCAGTCATTAAGTTTAGCGCGAAGGCGAATGATAGTTTGGCTGTGGATCTGGCTGACGCGTGATTCACTAACATTGAGCACTTCACCTATTTCTTTTAAGTTCAGTTCTTCATTATAGTACAAGCTCATTATTAAGCGCTCACGTTCTGGTAGGGTTTCGATGGCTTTGGTCAACGATTGTTGAAAATCATCGGTCTGTATCGCTTGGGCTGGTTCTGGTTGATTTTCGGTAATAGGATGGGCCGTCGTTTCATCATAGTCGCTAAACTCATCGAGGCTAAAGAGTTGGTGACCTGTGGCGTTGTATAGCTGATGATGGTATTCACTCACCGTAATACCGATAGCTGATGCGATTTCGTTGTCTTGAGCATGTCGGCCTTCACGTTGTTCAATTTCTTGCATCACGGCTGCAATTTCACGGGCTTTACGGTGAACAGAGCGGGGCGCCCAATTGTTACGACGAATTTCGTCAAGCATGGCACCGCGGATACGAATGCCAGCATAGGTTTCAAAACTGGCGCCTTGTTTGGCATTGTAGTGTTGGGCTGCATCAAGTAAGCCTATCATGCCTTCTTGGATAAGGTCGGCGACGTCTACAGTGTGAGGGAGCCTTGCTATCAAATGATAGGCGATACGTTTCACCAATGCTGCGTGCTGTTCGACAAGATCGGTCGTTGATTGCGTTACCGTGTTGACTTGTTCGTACATTTTGACTGGACTCATATCAGGCAATTTCCAGACTGGCCTCAATCAGGCGTTCTACGAAAAATTCCATATGGCCACGGGGTTGTTTAAGCACTGGCCAATGGGCGATCTTTTTGCCGAGATGGGTGAAAGCGGTGGCTGATTTACTTTGGGGTAAAAAATCGAGGACGGCACGCTGTTTCTTGACAGCATGGCGAAGATCTTCATCAAAGGGCACAATGCCCATAAAATCGAGTTGCACATCTAAAAACCGCTCACACACCATGGCAATTTTATTGAATAACTCACGGCCCTCTTGCACGCTACGCGTCATATTGGCAATGATGTGGAAACGATCTAATTTATAATCGCGATTGAGTAACTTGATTAAGGCATAGGCATCGGTAATGGAAGCGGGTTCATCACAGACGACGACGATCACTTCTTGGGCTGCTCGGGTAAAGCTAATCACACTGTCAGCGATACCTGCGGCACTATCAATGAGTAAAATATCGAGGTGTTGGTCGAGTTCACTGAAGGCTTGAATCATGCCTGCATGTTCGGCAGGACTCAGTTCTACCATCTTTTGGATCCCTGACGCTGCCGGAATAATCTTTAAGCCAGCAGGCCCTTCTACAATAATCTCTTGTAAGGTCTTACTGCCATCGATGACGTGTAATAAATTATATTGTGGATGGACGCCGAGCATGACATCGATATTGGCCAAGCCTAAATCAGCATCGAGCAATAGGACTTCTTTACCCTGTTGGGCTAGCGCAACACCAAGGTTGACAGTGATATTAGTCTTACCCACCCCCCCTTTTCCGCTAGCAACGGCAATGACTTTGACCGGTCTTGGGGGCGCAGTCATTCTTCTTAACCCTGTCGCTTGATCATGCGGCGTATTAGCCATAGGCTGCAAATCCTCCATAACTCGACAAAGTTTGTGGGTCGAGTTGTTCTTCATTCATTAACAAACTGGCGTCTTTGACAAGTGTCGCAGGACGGGCCAAGCTGAAGTCTTCAGGTACTTGCTGACCATTACAGAGATAAGCGAGTGGTAAGTTATGGCGAATCATCGCCGAGATGGCGCCGCCTAAGCTATTGGTTTCATCTGTCTTGGTCAAAATACATCCACTCAATTCAAGATGTGAGAAAGCGTTAATAATATCATTGAGGACGTTAGTTTGGGTGGTCGCTGATAAAGTTAAATAGTTTTTAATTTTAGGTGATTGATTTTTAAGAAGCGAAAACTTTTCAGTGAGCTGCATATCACGTTGATTCATACCCGCAGTATCGATGAGTATAAAACGCCGATCGAGTAGCTCGTCTAAGGCGCCAGCGAGTTCCTCATGGGTTCTGGCAACACGGACGGGCACGCCGAGGATTCGGGCATAGGTGCGTAGCTGTTCTTGACCGCCGATACGGAAGCAATCGGTAGTGATTAAGCCGACATTCTTGGCACCATGTTTTAAAGCACAACGCGCGGCTATTTTGGCGATAGTGGTCGTTTTACCCACGCCGGTAGCGCCAACCAGTGAGTAAATGCCGCCGCTGTCGATAAAGTTGTCGTGTTGTACATCGATTTGACTGGCTAAGGTACCGAGCGATTGACGCCATGCTGTTTCTAAGTCTTCGGTCTGGCGAGATTGGGCGACAATGCTTTTGGCCAACTCTACCTGGATGCCCATGCTTAAATGGCGATGCAAGAGTTGCACTTGAACGGGGTTAATACGTTCCATATCTTTCCAAGCCAAATCAGACAATTGGCTTTGCAGCATATCTTTCATGCTGGCAATTTCTTTACGCATTTGAACCAACGTTGGTTCTTGTGACCAGACATTTTGGCTGGATTCTGGCTTAGGGCTCAACGGTGATATGGGGGCTTGCTTCTGCGATGGATTAATTTCTACCTTGGCATTGTCAACTTCATGCTTCGGTGGTGAAGGGCGTTGGAATTTAGTTTCGTCATAGTCGGTGGCCGCGACAATTTCAATCCCGCCATCAACACGGGTATTGGACAAGATGACGGCATCGGGCCCTAAGACATCCCGCACTTCTTTAATCGCTTGTCTGACGTCTGCAGCATGGAAACGTTTAATTTTCATAATGATACCCTCTACTAACGGCCTACGTTAGCCACAATTCTAATTTGTTTGTTGTCTGGGATTTCGTTGTAAGACAGTACATTCAAGTTCGGAATAGAATGTCTAACAAAGCGTGAAATCCAATTTCTTAAACCGGCTTGTACGACCAAAATGGAGGATTCTCCTGCCATTTCTTGACGTTGTGCTGCTTCGTTTAAATTTTTATGCATATTTTCTGCGAGTCCTGGCTCTAAGCTGGCATTACCATCTCCGGTAGCGTGGAGAGTTTGTAGCAATATTTGTTCCAGTTCAGGGTCAAGAGTGATGATAGGGAGATCATTTTTGATACCATTAATATGCTGGATGATGGAATGACTCAACGCTACCCGTGTCGCAGTGGTGATCACTTCAGGGTCTGGGTTACGAACAGCTTGTTCCGAAATTGATTCAACAATGGTGCGGATATCACGGATAGGAATGTTTTCTTCTAATAAGTTTTGTAATATTTTTTGCACGCCGCCTAATGGGATAGTGTCGGGGACGAGGCCTTCGACCAATTTTGGTGTGGTTTTAGCAAGATTATCAAGGAGTTGCTGTACTTCTTCTCGACCCAGTAGCTCGTGAGCATGATTTTGTAATATTTTGCTGAGATGGGTCGCTATGACGGTGTCGACATCAACGACAGTATAGCCTTGTGCTTGTGCGTGCTCACGCTGACTACTTTCTATCCAAATGGCATCTAAACCAAAAGCAGGATCTTGACTTTTTATGCCTTCTAGTTCGCCAAATACTTGGCCGGGATTAATTGCCATCATTCGGTCTGGATAGATTTCAGCTTCGCCAAAGATGACGCCAAAAAGCGTTATTTGATAAGCAGTGGGCGCTAAATCTAGATTGTCACGAATATGAACGGGAGGAATGAGAAAGCCGAGATCTTGTGATATTTTCTTCCGTATTCCTTTGATTCGGCTCATCAATTGACCGCCTTGGTTTTTATCAACCAAGGGGATAAGACGATAACCAATTTCTAAACCGATGGGATCGACGGGGTTTAAATCATCCCAGTTGAGGTCACGTTGTTCGCGTGGGGTTTCGGTTGTCACCGCTGGCACTGCGAGTGCTTCGGCGACAGCTTTTTGACGCTGCATTAATAGCCAAGCTGCTGAGCCGCCCATAAAGGCAAGAATTAAGAAAGGGACATTGGGCATACCAGGAATAAGCCCCATGCTGCCAATAATGCCAGAAGTAACCGCCAATGTTTTGGGGTCTTTAAATAATTGTCCGACAATTTGTTCGCCCATATCTTGTTCTTTGGTCGAGCGGGTAACCAATAAGCCTGCGGCTGATGCTAACAGTAGCGAGGGGATTTGAGCGACTAAGCCGTCGCCAATAGTTAATAGGGTGTAGTTGTGTGCAGCTTCAGAAAAGCTCAGGTCGTGTTGGACGACACCGATAATAAAACCGCCGATAATATTAATGATTAGAATTAATATACCGGCAACCGCATCGCCACGGACAAATTTACTGGCACCATCCATCGAACCATAAAAATCAGATTCTTGCATGATTTCTTCACGACGATTACGAGCCTCATCTTGGTCAATCAGACCGGCATTGAGGTCGGCGTCAATGGCCATTTGTTTGCCTGGCATAGAGTCTAAAGTGAACCGGGCGCTAACTTCAGCAATACGGGTTGCCCCTTTAGTGACGACGACGAAGTTGATAATAACCAAAATAGCAAAGACAACAAAACCGACCGTGTAGTTACCACCGATAACGAATTCACCGAAGGCTTCGATAACGTTCCCAGCAGCGCTTGTGCCAGTATGACCTTCCAATAAAATGATGCGTGTAGAGGCGACATTTAAGGCGAGACGAAGTAGGGTCGCGATCAGCAGAATGCTAGGGAAAGAAGCGAAATGTAACGGCTTGAGCACATAGATACTGGCCAACATGATGGTTAGCGACAAGGCAATGTTGAAGCTGAATAGCAGATCCAGCATAAAGGCTGGGAGGGGAATTACAACCATGGCCAGTAAGGCCACCAAGACCATCGGAGCCGCAATATTGCCATTTATGAAAGGTTTCAAACGGCTTAAAAAATCGTTGTTTTCCATTGTGCTTTAATCTCGTTTAAATTCGTCTGGTATTGGCAGGTCCTCCGTGTTGAGTCGTGGTTTGTTACCACCACGATTGTTATAACGACGTAATTGGAAGACAAATGCCAATACTTGAGCTACTGCAATATATAGACCAGATGGGATCTCTTCCCCTAACTCGGTACTGAAATAAATAGCTCGGGTCAAAGGTGGCGCTGACAACACGGGGACTTGATTGGCCTCACCGACGATGCGGATTTGCTGAGCGATGAGGTCTGCTCCCTTCGCGACAACGTAAGGAGCGCCATTTCCCGTTTGGTTATATCGTAGGGCAACGGCATAGTGCGTTGGGTTAGTGATAATGACGTCAGCATCCGGTACTTCTTGCATCATGCGTTGTTGAGAAAGTTCAACTTGCAGCCTTCTGATTCGGCCTTTAACTTCTGGGTTACCATCAGTCTCTTTACTTTCGTCTTTGAGTTCTTGCTTGGTCATTTTCAGTTGGCGGTTGTGATTCCAGTGCTGGAATGGCACATCAATCGCTGCGATAATGATCAAGCTGGATGAGATGGCCAAAAAAACCCACAGGACCAGTTCGCCCAAGGAGGCCATCGCGACGTTCACTTCTTGCATGCCAAGTGTCAATAATTGGTCACGTAAGCTCCAGAGTACGAATACCGAGATGATGCCGACGAGGATAAATTTGCCTAAAGCTTTGACCAGTTCAATTAAACCTTGTGGCCCTAAAATACGCTTGAGGCCTTTCAGCGGATCGAGCCTGTCTATTTTGGGCGTCATCGCTTGGGCGGAAAAATTCCAACCACCAATACTGGCAGGGGCGATCAATGCGGCTAGGACCGTTACCCCTAAAAAAATGCCTAAATCGACGGCAATGGTCTCGATTGAGTAAATAATGTGATGAAGTATCGCCACTGGGTCAAAAATTTCTTTACGTGTGAAGCTAAACGATTTTTCCATCACCGCTGCGACGCTGCTAACCATATTGCTACCGAGAAACATCATCGCGACGGCACTTGCTATTAAGACAATGACGGTCGTGAATTCTTTAGAACGAGGCACTTGGCCTTTTTCTCGCGCATCATTGATGCGCTTCTCCGTTGGCTGTTCGGTTTTTTCTTGTCCTTGCTCTTCTTCAGCCATTGGGCGTCACCAATAACCGAATCATTTGCAGCATTTCATCAGCCATATTAACCAAGTGCGCGGAAGCCGAGCCTAGCGTGATATAGATAATGGCAAACCCCAATGCGATCGTCATCGGAAAACCGATAGAAAAGGGACTGATTTGCGGTGCGGCGCGTGAAAGAATGCCAAAGGCTAAATTGACCACCATTAAGGAACCTATGGCAGGCAAGGCAACGATGACACCAGCGGCATACATCCAGCTAGCTTGGCCAACAATATCTCGATAACTGGTATGGGGTAATCCTGATGGTGCGATAGGGAGTGTTACAAAACTTTCGGCCAATACACGCAATAAAATCAGGTGACCATCTAAACTCAGAAAGACCAAGGTGACAAAGATGAGATACAGTTGACTTATCACTGGTACGCTGACGCCATTTTGGGGGTCGATCATCGAGGCAAAACCGAGTCCCATCTGCATGGCGACGATTTGACCCGCGATGATAAAGCCATTGAATAGCAATTGCAGCATAAACCCCATACAGACGCCAATCAGAAGTTGGTGGACGACAATGAGTAAGCCCGCTGCACTCAACGGCTCAACGGCCGGGGCAGGGTTGGGAATGGTTGGGACGATTAAGATACTGAGAGCGATGGCAATCAGTACACGACTGCGAACATTAACAAAGTTACTGCTGAAGATTGGTGCGGCCATAACGAGGGCTGCAATTCTAAAAAACGGCCAGAGATAGCTACCGATTAACCCTGTTATTTCAGCGGTGCTAAATGACATGGTTAGCCTATTAAGAAAGGAATATCTTCAAAAATCTGGCGAGCGTACCCCATCAGGAGGCTCAGCATCCAAGGGCCAGCAAAAGCGAGGACTAAAATGGTGATGAATAATTTTGGAATAAAGGTCAAAGTTTGTTCATTAATGGAGGTGGCGGCTTGAAACATACTGACTAACAAACCAATAAATAATGCCGGCAATAAGATGACGGCTATCAGTAAGGTAATGACTTGCAACGCTTGTTGTAGGATGGTGAGTACAGTTTCAGGTGTCATCGTTAGACCTAGACATAAAAACTTGAGGCTAAGGTACCCATTAATAATGCCCAGCCATCAATGAGTACGAAGAGCATGAGTTTAAAGGGTAGTGAAATTAACATAGGCGATAGCATCATCATCCCCATCGCCATTAAGACACTGGCGACGACCAGATCAATAATGAGAAACGGAATAAAAATTAAGAAACCAATTTGGAAAGCAGTTTTTAGCTCGCTAGTAACGAAAGCCGGTAGTAATAAGCTAAAGGGCACATCATTTTTGGTTTCGAGCACGACGCCACGATGAATATTGGCAAAGAGTTCGATATCGCTTTCACGTGTTTGAGCAAGCATAAAAGCTTTGAAGGGTTGTGAGGATTTTTCGACCGCAGCAGCGACTTCAATTTCGCCATCCATATACGGTTGAACGCCATCTTCATAGGCGCTCACAAAGACGGGATTCATGATGAAAAAAGTGAGAAATAAAGACAGGCCAATTAACACTTGGTTTGATGGCGTAGACTGAACCCCCATCGCTTGCCTTAAAATAGCTAAGACAATGATAATTCGAGTGAAAGAGGTCATCATCATTAATGCCGCTGGCAACAGCGTTAATACGGTCATTAAGGCCAGAATTTGCAAGGTGACAGTATAGCTTTGACCACCATTGTCGTCGGCAGTCACGGTTAACGCAGGCACGCCGGGTTCTGCAAAGACCAAAATGGGTAGACATAACAATAATAAGGGTAATAGGCGTTTAATCATCAGTGTGTTCTTGTTTAAGAATATGCCGTAGTTGGTGATCGAATTGGCCGTATTTATCTTGTTGTTGTGGTGGTGAAGTTGTTGTGGTCTTTCCTAGCACGTGTAGTGTTTGGATTTGATGGGCTGTGACGCCGACCAGAATTTTGTCACCTCCAACTTCAAGTAATACAGCACGTTCCCGTGGGCCTAATGATAAGCCGGCAATCATCTTTATTTCCCCATTGGCGGTGGTTTGGAATCGTCCTGTGCGTTTAATAAGCCAAGCTAAAATAGCAATAATGCCGAGGACAAGGCCCAATCCCAAGACGGTTTCCAACAGGGCCGCGCTAGTCACTGGTGATGTGGTGAGCGTTTTTGCTGTTGAGGAATTCTCGTTTGCTTGAGCTGCGAAAGTGATTGTGGATAATGTGCTAAGCCACCAAAAATGAACGCGTTGCATCATTTTAACTTTCTAATACGTTCATCAGCACTGATCACATCGGTCAGGCGGATACCAAATTTATCATTGACAACAACGACTTCGCCATGGGCAATTAAGGTGTCATTGACCAGAACATCCATTGCTTCACCTGCTAAACGGTCAAGTTCGATGACCGAGCCTTGACTGAGTTGTAGTAGGTTACGGATACTGATTTTAGTCCGACCGATTTCCATCGAGATAGTGACGGGTAACTCAAGAATCATATCGAGGTTCATGTCGCTATTGGCTTTGGATTTTGAGGAGTCATTGAGCTGTTCGATAGGAGCGGCTTGTGCTTCGGTGCTCGACTGTTCTTCAAGCGCTGCTGCCCAAGGGTCTTCCTCTGCGGCCGTGTCGTCGTTATTGGCTTCCTCGAGTACATCATCCCATTCCTCGGTATTCTCTGGGCTTGTAGGTTCTTCACTCATGATTTTTTACTCTTGATTAGGTGAAATTGTGGCGGTGTTTCTTTGGGGTGCTCAATCAATTTAATAATTTTTAATGCGGCTTTATTGTTGTGTTCGCCGAAAGTCGATTTGAACATGGGCACGTCTTCGGCGTAGGTTGTTACGGTCTCAGGCATGTTAATGGGAATAATGTCTCCGGGTTTTAAGTCCAAGACCTGTTGCAAACTCATCACTGTTTTGGTTAGGTCAGCTGAAATATTGACTTCAGCCGTCATCAGTTCATCACGCATTGCTTTAGGCCAGCGACCATCGTCGTCCGAGCGATCACTCTGAAGCCCAGTATCTAATAAATCTCGAATCGGCTCTAGCATTGAATACGGTAGCGTTATGTGCAGATCGCCACTGCCGCCTTCGAGTTCAATGGTGAATGTCGACACCACGACAATTTCACTTGGACTGACAATATTGGCAAACTGAGGGTTAATTTCATGATGAACAAATTCAAAATCGAGGTCAATGACGGGGCTCCATGCCTCGGTTAAATCCTGAAAACAGGTTTGCAAGACCATATTGATGACCCGGAGTTCGGTCGGGGTGAATTCGCGGCCTTCGATGCGAGTTTGAAAACGACCTCCACCGCCAAAATAATTTTCCAAAATACAAAAGACGAGTTTGGGCTCAAAGACAACCAGTCCCGTGCCTCGTAACGGGTGCAGATGGACCATATTCAAACTGGTTGGCACAAACAGGGTATGAATATATTCAGAGAATTTCATGATTTGAACGCTGCCAGATGAAATCTCAGCAGAGCGGCGTAACATATTAAATAAGCTTATCCGCAGGTGACGAGCAAAGCGTTCATTGACCATTTCTAGCGTTGGCATGCGGCCGCGAATAATGCGGTCTTCATTTCCAAAGTCATAGTTACGCGTCTGCTTGTTGGTAGCCTCATTAGTAGAATTGGTTTCGATTTCACCACCATCGACGCCATTAATCAGCGCATCGACTTCATCTTGGGAAAGGATATCGTGAGCAGCCATGGTTTATTGCATGATCAGACTGGTGAAATAAACCGCTTGAAGTAAGCTGGTTTCTTTTTCAGCAGTGAGTGAGTTGTTAATGGTCATCAAGGCGTCCTTTCGTAAAGCTTGTGTGCCTGCTTTGGTATTTAGAGCGTCATAATTCTGACTGAAGAACAACATCAGTAGCCCGTGTTGGATAGCGGGTAGATGTAATTTGAATGCATCAATCGCCGCTTGATCTCGCGCCATCACTTTGAGTTTGATTTGTAGGTATTTGACGCGGTTATCGCTTTGCTGGGCAAAGTTGATAACGAAAGGGTTGTCGACGCTATGATAGATGGCTGCTTTCTTGACAGGTGTAGCATTGGTGGCATCTTGAGCAGCTATCTCATCCTGGTTGGCCATCAAGAAAAAGGTAGCAGCACTGGCAGCGAATAGCAGTAGTATCACAATGATAATCAGCTTCTTTTTAGACATGGCTGTCCCATTGTCATTCATTTCAATATCGCTATTTGTCTCTGCCATGTTGCGCTTGTCCTAAGTGTTTGAAGTTGTGAAAGCAAGTACCATGCCTATTTATTGAAGAATGAAACTGGTGAAATAAACCGCATCAATCGCATCGTGTCCAGTCTCTACTTGCAGGAGTGACTTCACAGTCGCGAGCGTAGCCGATTGTAATGCTAGACGTCCTTCGAGGCTATTGACCGCCTCATAACTTTGGTCTGAAAATAGATCGAGTAAGGCGTCTTGGATCATAGGCAAATTCTGTTCAGCACTATCCATGCTAGCTTGGTCACGGCCTTTTAAAGTCACTTTGATCTGTAAATAACGCGCTTTTTGATTGCTTTGGTTGAGGAAGTTGATGGTGAACGGTTCATTGATAGCGTAGTAAATCGCATCTGAGTTAGACTCATCTGCTGCCCATGTCTGAGTTGTCATGCTGGTGATGATGAATAGCAATAAGATTCTGAAGAGTTGGGTCATAGCTTGTTATACTCCTGCTAAATTTAAGACGTAATCTAATAAAGATTAAATTATGACAACCTTCGGTGAACGACGAAAGAGGCGACGGACAATTGGCTATAGATAATCAGTATTCTTCTGGAGATAAATCGGTTTCTTTATGGGACAAAATTGTCACGCTACCGCAGTATGTTATCCCACAACATACACTTTCATTAGTAATGTATCGACTGACGCGTTGTGAAACGGTCTGGTTTAAAAACCTATTTATTCGCTTTATTGTGAAGCAATATCAAGTCAATGTTGCAGAAGCGGCCGAAACAGACTTAATGCGTTACCCTTGTTTTAATGCTTTTTTCACCCGTCTGTTGCGCGAGGATGCCAGACCTATTGCGGAGAGCGCTTTGGTATCGCCAGTAGATGGTGTCGTGAGTCAAGCGGGTGCTATCGCATCAGGACAAATTGTACAGGCGAAAGGCCATGAATATAGCGTTTTGACTTTACTTGGTGGCGATGACGCCTTAGCAGCAGAGTTAACGCAGGGACAGTTTGCGACCCTCTATTTATCTCCAAAAGATTATCACCGAATTCATATGCCTGTCACCGGGACATTAAGAAAAATGCGTTATATCCCAGGCAAGCTATTTTCGGTCAGTCCTCGTACGGCACGTGCTGTCCCTGACTTGTTTGCAAGAAATGAGCGGGTTGCGGTGACGTTTGATACCGAGTTCGGTCCGATGGTGATGGTACTTGTCGGTGCTATTTTTGTCGGCAGTATGGAAACGGTTTGGTCGGGTCAAATTACACCGAATTATGGCAAAGTCATCCAGCAATGGACTTACGATGATGAGCAAGCGATCACGATCGCCAAAGGTGAAGAAATGGGCCGGTTTAATATGGGGTCAACAGTGGTCGTGCTGGTAGGGCGAGATGCGGCGTTATTCAATGATCGAGTGGCGGCTGAGGCATCGATTCAACTTGGACAAGCCATGAGCTAAGTCATCTGGTCGTTGTTGATCAGATTTTTTCGACCATTGTGTCAGGCATTTAGGCTTCTCACGAACACCGCTCTTTTAAATAGTGAATATTTAATTTATTGTTCATTATTTAGCGCTATACTACATTCTTTATGGAAATAGATACTGTTCGACAACAGATCCTTGAGGCTGCCGAGGCGCGCTTTAGCGTTTATGGCTATCAAAAAACGACGATGGCAGAATTGGCTGGGGATTGCACTATGTCTGCAGCCAATCTGTATCGTTATTTTGATAATAAATTAGATATCGGTGCAGCATTAGCAAAACAAAGCATGCTTGAAAACGAAGCGTTACTCGAGCAAATCGTCAATGATGGGATGTTGTCTGCAAGTGAAAAACTGATTGCGTTTACGCGAAAGCAATTACATTACACCTACCATTATTTTGAGTCGGCACCGAGGTTGGCAGAATTAGTCGAAGTCATTACTGCGCAGCGCCCCGATGTGATAGCGGCGCATCGACACAATAAATTAACGTTATTAAAACAATTATTGTTGGCAGGGCAAGCCGCTGGGGCGTTCACTTTTGACGATGTCGACGACACCAGCGATGCTATTCATAGCGCGACCTTACTTTTTTACTTTCCATTGACGATGTCGCTATATCCCTTGGCCATTATGGAAGACAAAGTCGTACACGTTTGTCAGTTGTTATTGAAGGGGTTAAGCCCGACAGTTTGAATTGGCTTGTTAAGGATGAAGCGTATGAAAAAACCGCTCACGCAACGATACATCGATTTTATTATCGTGCATCCATGGCGTATTTTGCTACTCAGCCTGCTCACTGTGATCGTTGCCGGCAGTGGTGGTCGCTTTATTGAATTTACCAATGATTACCGCGTTTTTTTTAGTGATGATAACCCTGAACTGCAAGCGTTCGAAGCGATGCAGAATGTTTATACCAAAACAGATAATGTGCTGTTTGTTATTGCACCTGAGTCGGGTGATGTCTTTCAAACCGATACCTTAGCGATGGTGGCAGCGTTAACCGAGCAATCGTGGCAAATACCTTTCTCAACACGCGTCGATTCGATTACTAACTTTCAGCATACCGTGGCCGATGAGGATGACTTATTGGTCGGGGATTTAGTGGATGATGCTGCATCGATGTCGGCAGCGCAATTGCAGAAAGTACGGCGTATTGCGTTAAATGAACCGTTATTGGCTCAACGCTTGGTGTCACCGGCGGGAAAAGTGACGGGAATTAATGTGACGATTCAACTGCCGGGTAAGTCATTAACCGAAGTCCCTGAAGTGGCTCAGTTTGCGCGCCAAACGGCGGCAGAAATCGAAGCAAGATATCCGGATCATCGTGTTTATATTACCGGTCTAGCGATGATGAATAATGCCTTTGGTGAATCCGCTCAAAATGATATGGCAACACTTGTCCCGATGATGTTGGTCACGATTATTGTGGTTTTAGGCTTGCTGTTACGTTCCTTTTCGGCAACAGTTTCATCGGTGGTGATGATTTTTTTCACCATCATTTTTGCGATGGGCATAATGGGGTGGCTAGGGTGGAAATTAACGCCAGCCTCGGCTTCAGCGCCGACTATCATGATGACGATGGCGGTCGCTGATAGCGTCCATCTATTAGTTACCTTTTTACATAACCTCCGCAAAGGCATGACGAAACCTGATGCCATGGCAGACAGTCTACGCATTAACCTACAACCCATTTTCATTACCAGTGTGACGACAGCGATTGGCTTTTTAAGTATGAACTTTAGTGATGTGCCTCCTTTCCATGATTTGGGCAATGTGGTTGCTATTGGGGTGTTATTTGCCTTCGTGTTAGCGGTGGCGACTTTACCGGCGATGATGATGGTGATGCCGCTTCGCGTTACAGCGATGCCCGAACATCAGAACGGCGCCATGGTTGTTTTTGCAAATTTTGTGATTCGCTACCGCAGGATACTGTTGCTAGGGATGGGGGGAGTAGCTTTATCATTGATGGCCTTTCTACCTCAGAACCAATTAGATGATCAGTTTGTAGAATACTTTGATCAATCGGTCGACTTTAGACAGGCTACGGATTTTGCGAGCCAAAACCTATCGGGAATTTACACCTTGCAATATGCGTTAGAACAAGGTGAAAGTGGTGGTGTCAGTGAACCTAAATTTCTACAGGCAGTAGAACGGTTTTCACAGTGGTTACGAGCGCAGCCAGAAGTGATGCATGTTCACACAATTTCAGATACGTTTAAGCGCTTGAATAAGAATATGCATGGCGACGATCCCGATTTTTATCGTCTACCCGAGTCGAGGGAATTAGCCGCACAGTATTTATTGCTCTATGAACTGTCATTGCCGTACGGTCTAGATTTGAACGATCAAATTGACATTGATAAGGCACAAACACGCCTTAATATTACGCTTGAAAATCTCTATACCGAAGAAATGTTGGCTTTAGAAAACCGGGTGTCGGCATGGTTGGATTCAAACCTCAGTGAGATTGCCTATACAGGGGCGAGTCCAACGCTGATGTTTGCCCATATTGGCAAGCGAAACGTCAGCAGTATGCTGATAGGGACAACGTTGGCTTTGATATTGATTTCTTTTATTTTGGTTTTGGCTTTACGTTCTCGCCGTATTGGTTTGATTAGTCTGGCTCCGAATTTAATTCCAGCAGGGATGGCTTTTGGTTTGTGGGGCTTGATGGTGGGGCAAGTTGGCATGTCTTTATCTGTGGTAGCAGGGATGACGTTGGGGATTGTGGTCGATGATACGGTACATTTTCTGAGTAAATACTTACGTGCACGTCGAGAAAAAGGGTTAGATGAACAAGAAGCTGTACGTTACGCCTTCAATACTGTCGGAGTGGCATTGTGGGTGACATCGCTGGTATTGGTGATGGGGTTCTGGGTGCTCGGCCAGTCTCATTTTGCCCTGAACGCTGATATGGGCGCGATGGCAGCCATAACAATTGCAATTGCTTTAATAATGGACTTTTTGTTTTTACCGCCATTATTAATGAAGCTAGAGGAAAATAGAAATGCGTAATTTATTACTAATATTGATGTTGGTTGTCACGACATTGGCAGTTGCTGAAACCCCAGCAGAAAAAGGACTGGCAATTGCGTTGGAAGCTGATAACAGAGACAAAGGTTGGCAGGATAGTTTTGCTGAAATGAAAATGGTGTTACGAAACCGTCACGGTGAGGAGAGTGTACGTCAGATTCGGGTGACCAACTTGGAGATGGACAATGATGGCGATAAAGGGTTGACTGTCTTTGATGAGCCAAGGGATATTAAAGGCACGGCATTTTTGAGCTATTCACATGCCTTAGAGCCTGATGAACAATGGATTTTTCTACCCGCTTTGAAACGGGTAAAACGTATTTCGTCGCGTAATAAGTCGGGGCCATTTATGGGCAGTGAATTTGCTTATGAAGATATTAGTTCGTTCGAAATTCTAAAATATAGTTATTTATATTTACGCGATGAGTTAGTCGATGGTATCGATTGTTATTTATTGGAACTGCGACCTGAGTATGCCCATTCTGGTTATACAAAAAGTCATGTTTGGATTGATAAGGCGGAATATCGTAATCAAAAAGTGGCTTATTATGATCGTAAGAATAGTTTATTAAAAATACAGCGCTTTCAAGATTATCGCTTGTATTTGGATCAGTTTTGGCGAGCGCATACCGTCACAATGGAAAACCAGCAAAATGGTAAATCCACAACGTTATATTGGGATAACTTCAAATTTAGAACTGGGTTGACGGACGAGGATTTCAACAAAAATGATCTCAAGCGCCAACGTTAAAATATTTTTTTTACTTTTCCTGTCATCGCTGATTATCCCGTTTACTAAGACGAGTCAAGCGTTTGAATGGTCAGGTTATGTGGCGACTGAATATCGTTATTTTCAACATGAATCCCCGTTCGGTCAGGCAGGGCAGCACGACCCTTCTTTTGTGTTGGCACCGGAGTTTTTTACTGAATGGGATGAGGGTAGGCAGAGTTTAATTATCTCTCCTTTTTTTCGCATTGATGTTGAAGATGCCGAGCGTACACATGCTGATTTAAGGGAATTTCAATGGCTTGTTGTGGAAGATGGTTGGGAATTGCGCTTTGGTCTTGGCAAAGTGTTCTGGGGGGTGACGGAATCTCAGCATTTGGTTGATGTGATTAATCAAACGGATTTGGTTGAGAATAGTGATACCGAGGACAAGTTGGGTCAACCGATGGTAAACCTTAGCCTATTTCCAGAGTGGGGCACTATCGACTTATTTGTGATGCCATACTTTCGTGAGCGGACTTTTGCTGGGCGTGATGGTCGATTACGAGGGCCCTTGCCTGTCGATACCAATGCGGCGCAGTATCAATCCGGTGCTGGTCAACAACATGTGGATCTTGCGGCCCGTTGGTCGACAAGTTTAGGCGATTGGGATATTGGTGTCTCGCATTTCTATGGCACAAACCGAGAACCAGTATTGGTGTTAAATTCGACGGCATCGGCTTTGAATCCTTTTTATGAAACGATGCATCAAACGGGGTTAGAATTGCAATATACCTCGGCCGCTTGGTTATGGAAGTTAGAAACCATACGGCGCGAAACCGATTCAGAGACTTTTTCTGCTTTAACGGGTGGTTTTGAATATACCTTTTATGGTGTCTTTGATAGCGATATTGACGTTGGTGTCTTGACGGAATACTTATTTGATGACCGTAATAATGCTCGTGTGACTGCTTTTGAGAATGATGTGTTAATTGGCACACGTATGACGTGGAATGATGCCCAATCGAGTGAGCTTTTAGTCGGTGTGATCCAAGACTTATCTAGTCAAGATAATACCGTTAATATTGAGGCAAGTCGGCGGTTCGGTAATCGTTGGAAATTGTCTATAGAAGGGCGTTTTTTTAGTGTTGACGACAGGCCAAGTGTATTGTTTCCCATCCGTAATGATGACTATATACAGATTGAATTAGCGCGTTATTTTTAACGATCTATTTTGATAAAAAAAGCCGGTATTGCTACCGGCTTAATTAGTTTATTAAACGTTGTTACGCCATTGATGGCATGAGTCGTCGAAGATACGACTGACTTCCTCTGGACCCCATGTGCCGGCTTGATAGGTATAGGCAGTATCGCGTTCTTTTGACCATTTCTCAATAATAGGATCGACCGCTTTCCAGGCTAAGTCAACTTCATCCGCACGTAAGAATAACGAACGGTCGCCTAGGATAGCATCGAGAATTAAGGCTTCATAAGCGTCAAGCTTATGTTTCTTATCTTCTGTTTCAATCGTTTCTAGGCCGACAGTATGGGCAGATAATTCTAAGCCAGGCTCTTTGGCTTGTAATTCAATACGTAAGGTATTGTCGGGTTGCAGGCCCATGACAATCCAGTTAGCGTGGCTGTCGCCAATCTCAGTATTTTTGAATAACTCTTGTGGTGGCTTTTTAAATCGAATGGCAACGGTTGCTCGGGATTCAGGCATGCATTTACCGGTGCGAAGATAGAAAGGTACGTCTTTCCAACGCCAGTTATCAATATAGACTTTCATTGCCGCATAAGTCTCTGTGACACTGTTTTCAGGCGCATCCTCTTCTTCTAGATAGCCTTTCATATGTTGGCCGTTCACAACGCCTGCTGCATATTGGCCGCGGACGGCATGATCATCAACCATCTCTTCGGTAATTGGGCGAATCGCTTTTAACACTTTAACTTTTTCATCGCGTAGTGATTCATCATCTAAATCGGCGGGTGCTTCCATAGCGACCAAGGTCATCACTTGTAAAAGATGGCTTTGAATCATATCGCGTAATGCGCCTGAAGCATCGTAATACCCTGCTCGACCGCCTACACCTTGTTGTTCGGCATGGGTGATTTGAACATGGTCGATGTAATTACGGTTCCATAACGGTTCTAATAATAAATTGGCAAAGCGGAAAACAAAAATATTCTGGACAGTACCTTTACCGAGGTAATGATCGATTCGATAAGTCTGATGTTCGGTGAAGTTCTTAGCCAGAATTTGTTCAAGTTCTGCGGCACTTTTTTGGTCATAACCAAAAGGTTTTTCGACCACCAAATGGCGCCAGCCAGTATCTTCTTGATTAAGCCCGACTGCGGCTAATTGATCGCCCACGACGCTGAACAGTGAAGGACTAATAGAGAGATAAAAGACGATGTTGCTAGAATAAGCGAGGCTGGGGTCGTTCAACTGTGCGTTAAGAGCCTGGTAAGAGGCGCTTTCTGTTAGATCACATTGGAAATAATCGACTTTATTGAGGAATTTTTCCAAGGCGTCAGCATCAGCACCATCTCGTGCTTTTGTTGTGACATACTCTGTGACTTTATCATGCCAGTCTGAAAGGGATGACTCTTGTCGGCCCATGCAGATAATGCGAGTGTCATCAGTAAGACGGTTTTCGATGTTTAAGTGATAAAGTGCAGGGAGTAATTTCTTTTTCGCCAAATCGCCTGTGGCGCCAAAGATTATGATTGTACAAGACTGCATATTTTCTCCTGTTGCGGGCTGTGACTATGTTTGTGACCGTATATAATGATTGAATTGTACATTTATTAGGAGCAAAAGGTGGGAAAAATTCTGTTTGCCAGTAGTGAAGTTCATCCTTTAATGAAAACTGGGGGGCTTGCGGACGTCTCTGCGAGCTTACCGGTAGCACTACGGGAACAAGATGAAGATGTCCGCATTATTATGCCGGCTTATCGCGCTTGTTTGGTGGTACTCAGTGAAAAAGTGGTGGTGGCAACGGTTAAATTACAGGGCTACGACTTACCCATTGAAATTATACAATCGACCTTACCGGGCAGCGATGTCGAGCTGTTATTAGTTCATTCACCGCATCACTTCGATCGTGATGGCGGTCCCTATTCTCAACCCTCGGGCGATGAGTGGCCTGATAATGCCGCGCGCTTTGCGCTATTCTCCCGTGCTATTGCGGCAGTAGCCATGAATGAGGCAGGCTTAAATTGGCAACCCGATATTTTACATTGTAATGATTGGCAAACGGGTTTAGCACCTGCTTTGATTGCAACATTACCGGATAGGCCAAGCACCGTTTTCACAATCCATAATTTAGCGTACCAAGGTTTATATCCGCGGGCGGTTTTTGATGCCTTAGATTTGCCTGAATTATTATGGCAAATGGATGGACTGGAATTCTATGGCCAGTTGTCTTTTATGAAAGGCGGTTTATTTTTCGCGGATCAAATTACGACGGTGAGCCCGAGTTATGCGGCGGAAATTTGTACGGCTGAATTTGGTTACGGTTTGGAAGGCTTATTAGCTTATCGGGCAAAACAAGACCGATTAAGCGGTATTTTGAATGGTATCGATCCGCAAGAATGGAACCCAAAGACCGATGTTCATATTGTGCAACCGTATTCTGCGCAAAAAGTCGCCGATAAAGCGGTCAATAAATCGGCATTACAGCAATTATTTTCCTTACCGCAAGAAGCCGATACGTTGTTATTAGGCTTTATCAGTCGCTTGGTATCACAAAAAGGGATCGACCTGACGATTGCGGCGGTCCAGACTTTGCTTAACGAAGGCGCTAAAGTACAACTGGTTTGTTTGGGTAGTGGGGAAGCCGAGTATGAACGCGCATTACAGGTATTACGTGCCCGTTTTCCGGGTAAAGTTGGCGTCACCATTGGGTATAACGAAAAACTGGCGCATCAGATAGAAGCGGGTGTGGATGCCTTCTTGATGCCATCACGGTTTGAGCCTTGTGGTTTGAACCAACTGTATAGCCTACGTTACGGCACATTGCCTATTGTGAGGAATACGGGCGGTTTGGCGGATTCGGTCGTCGATGCCGAACACGAAGAGACTGGCACGGGGTTTAAATTTGAAGCAGCGACCGCTGCAGCATTATTAGCGACCTTGAAACGGGCACAAGCTGTATTCCAACAACCCGCAGTATGGCAACAAATGCAATTAACGGCCATGAAAGCGGATTATAGTTGGCAACAGCGGGCGAAAGACTACCAACAGTTATATCAGAAGCTGTAGCGCATCAATTGATATTGTTTGTTGAGGCTTGCGTTTCCAGTAAGCAGACGACTTGTTGGGTGATGAACATAATCAGTAAGATGGCGACGCCAAAAACATACAATCCAGAATGGATTTGAATACTGGCTAAGGCGCCGAGCTTGACGGTCACGATCAACACGGCTACTACCATGACGTCCAACATCGCCCACCGGCCATATTCATGCATGAGGTGAAGTAGCCTTTTACGTCGACCGGGTTCGGTGGTGTTAGGGTGCAATAGGTTGAACAATAAAATTATTTTTGCAATGGGCAACACGATGCTAAAGCTGCTGACGATGATGAACAGGAATAGATGACCGTCTTGTAAAAGCTGTCTTACGCCGGACATGATAGAAAAAGAATGGCTAATAAAGACCATTTTGGTCAAGGTCAGCATGGGAATGAAAAAGCCGGCGAGTAATAATAGGCTGGTGGCGAGCAATAGCCAGCGTAAGGCATCGGCAGTTAATAAGGGTCTAGTCACGATCATTGTTTATGCTATAGGCGGTCTTTCTTGGCAATATAGCGTGGTTTGTCGCTCTTTTTCTTACTTTTGGCGGCTTTTTTAGCTTGCTTTGGCTCTAACCCGCTTATTTTGGCGATGGGTAGTTGCATTTTCAAATGATATTCAATGCGTTCTAAATGTTTCCGATCGTGGTGTTCGACTAAATTAATCGCGTGACCAAGGTGTTGGGCTCGGCCAGTACGTCCAATTCGGTGAATATAAATATCGCCACGAAATGGCAGGTCATAGTTAATGACATGACTGATATTGGTTAAATCGAGGCCCCGTGCTGCGACATCTGTCGCGACCATGACTTTGATTTGGCCAATTCGAAATTTACGGGTTTTATCTCGGCGGGTCGCTTGGTTGAAGTCACCGTGCATCACTTGGGCTGAAATATTACGTGATTGTAACCAGCTGGCAACATCGCTGGCTTGTTCTTTTTTATTGCAAAATACCAAGGCGCTTTGGCAGCTCTCATCATTAATCACGTGTAATAACAGTGCTTGTTTATGGGCTTTATCATCGGCGAAATAGACGTGTTGTGATACTTGGTCTGATTTTTGATTGGCGGCGTCGATTTGGATAACTTCGGCATCAGATAATAACTCTTCTGCAAAAATATCAATTCCACTGCCAGATAAGGTCGCTGAGAATAAACAAGCTTGAAAACCATTGGCGATGGTCGCGAGTAGCGATAAGACATCGGGACCTAAGCCCATATCCAACATCCGGTCTGCTTCATCGATGACAACGATGTCAATCTCGGATAAGTCAACAATTTCATCCGCGACGAGGTTTAATAAGCGACCGGGTGTGGCAATAATAATGTCGCATTTTTGGGCCAAAAAGGTACTTTGCTTGGCTTGAGAAAACCCGCCAGTGATAATCGCAGTATCAATATCGAGATTTTTTGCCAGCTGCTTGACCACGTGTTGGATTTGAAAGGCTAGCTCGCGTGTTGGGGCCAACATGAGTACCTTGGCTTGCTGTGACAGATTTGGCTCGTCGATCAGGTGTTGTAAGATGGGTAGCACAAAGGCCGCGGTCTTGCCGGTACCCGTTGCGGCACCTGCGAGGACATCTTTACCTTCTAGAATGACGGGGATGGCCGCTTCTTGGATGGCCGTTGGGGTCTTAAAATCCAGTTTTGCCAAGGATTGCAATAATTGGTCATCAAGCAGAAGGTCGTCGAATGTCATGGTAATCAATGGTTGTATGTGTTGGCTATAAGACAAACTATGATAGCAGCCACGGTGTTAAAAATCTTATTGTCATGCATTGATAAAGATCAGGCTTTTAAAACCAGTAGGCTGCCGGCAACCATGACGAAACAAGCCCCCAGTCTGCGCTTGAAATGACGTTCTTGAAAGACTTGGTAACCGAGGAAAACTTGCAACACCATGCTGAGCTGAAATAAGGCGAGAGAATAAGCAATCATGCGCTGCGATAAAACCAGCATGGTTGTATATTGCATTAAAAACATCATGACGCTGAGCGCACTGAATTGTGATAATGCGGGTTTGAGTTGTGTCAGTAAGTTTTGTTCGTTCGGTTTACGATTAAAAAGCTGATAGCTCAATATAGCCAATGGCAAACCAATTAGGCACCAGAAAACAGTTGTGGCAAGGGCTTGTCCGGTCATTACGGCATTTTTTAACGGTAAGGTGCCGATTGAAAAGAGTAAAATGGATAAAAAGCGATATTGAACACCTTTGTCAACGAGCAGAAGGTGTAGGCGATGTTGCGATTTTTGTTGTTGCTTGGGTGTCGGCAGTAGAAAGCTGCTTCCGATAATAATAATAGCGATGCCTAGGAAGCCCTGTCCACTTGGGATCTCGTGAAGAAAGAGCATGGCCAAGCCCATTGAGATCACGACTTTGTAGGCATTGAGTGGTCCAAAAACAGAGAGATCTGTTTTGGATAATGATAATACCAAAAATATTGTTCCAGCCATGTCGAATAGGGCTGCGAATATTATATTGAGCCAGAAAGCCTGACTCAAGTCATTGATAGGAATCCACCCGAGCAATGGCAGGCTGATGGTGGCGAGCCCAAGATAAGACACCATCACAATGAAAAGTGGATGATGGTGTTGATGGGCCAATTGTTTTTGAAAGACATTGGCAAAAGAAGCGAATAACACACGGCCGAGGACGACGATTATTTCCATAAAATGCGAACTTAAGATTTAAAGTCGGCGCTTTGGTTGCGACCAGATGATTTCGCCTGATAGAGGGCTTGGTCAGCTTGTTGGAATAGCTTATCGGGATTGGAATCATGAGCAGGAATCATCGTGGTGAAGCCGATGCTGATAGTGATGTGATCACTGATAGAGGAGTGCGCATGGGGGATGGCTAAGTCTTCAATATTTTTCCGGCAGAGTTCGGCAAGAATATAACCATCGGCGGTATTTGGCGCGATGATGACAAATTCTTCACCACCATACCGTGCCACCAAGTCATTCGGCCTTCTTAGCGTGTCATTTAAAACCTGAGCGACTTGCTGAATTGCATTATCGCCAGCCAAATGGCCGTAATTATCGTTGAATTGCTTGAAGTAATCGATATCAATAACGAGTAAGGTTAATGGCGTTTGCTCTCGTTTGCCGATCTGCCATTGCTTCATGAAATAATTATCGAACTGTCGGCGGTTGGCGATGCCAGTTAGTTGATCGAGTAAGGTAAGACGTTCTAAGGATTTCTTGGCTTCCTCAAGTTCAGTGGTTCTTAACTCGACCGATTTTTGTGTGAATTCAGATTGTTTGAGTAAGCGGAAAATATACAAAATGGATGAACTGAGAAACGTTAATAATAATAAAAAAATGATTAAGGGGTTAGTACTTCTTTTTTGAGCGATGTAATCATCTGAGGGTGATGCATGTAAATACCATTCCCGTCCTCCGACTAAGCCCAAAGCATAGTTTGAGTAGATTTTTTGAGCAGGACTAAGGTGATGGTGATTGCTATATAACACTTCTGTTTTGGGAGTGGTTTGGTCAAATAAGCTGATTTTGATATCGCGCTCAACGGTACTGCTTAACGCTTTGTTGATAAGGTCGTTGATATGAAAGACCGCAGAGATATAACCTGTAATTTGCTTCTCAGTATGATTAAGTTGATCGTGTTTAGTGTAGATGGGTAGGATGGCTAGGAAGCTTTTTTTTGTGTCCTTTTCTTGAACTAATTGAAGGCTTGCAGTGATGGTCAGCTTGCCGGTTTCTTTTGCTAAATTGAGGGCAGCTAAGCGTTTTGGGTTGGATGCCAGATTGAAGCCAAGGGCATTTTCATTATTTAAAATGGGTTCGATATAGGTGACCGGAAAATAAATGTCACGTTGTCGGGCGGTCACGAGTTGTTGTGCTTCATTACGTTCGGTGATTCGAAGTTGATGATTGAAATAATGGGTGTCTGTCTCATATTGTTGTCGTTTGGCATGCGTGATTTTAGGTATCCATGACAAGCCTTTGATGATGGGGTGAGACGCTAACAAGGTTGAGGAAAACTGCTTAAATTCATGGTTATTGACGTGATATGAATTATCAAAAAAGTTTTTCAATGAGTGTATGGCATAAAAGTTTAAAGCGATTTCACGTTCAACGGCCAAGCTTTGGGTCATAAAGTCCTTTTCAAATTCGGTTGTAATGACCTTGGTTTCAAGCGAGTAGAAAAATTGACCGAGAGAAAACGAGAGGATAGCGCCAATGACGAGTGCTAATAATAAACTTAGATTTGAATTGAGTCTCACGGTTACCCTAAATGCATTGAGCTCTTCCTTGTGTCGATGCGTCAGATTTTTATTATTTAGATATAAATTTAGCCAAATCTAAACTGCCGATTAATCATGATTATGAATAGAAAATGTCTAATATTGACTCATACTATAGGTATTCGACCAGAATATCGACGTTCTTGATTTGTTGCTCAATGTCTTTGATGATATTAAGCGTACCCTTTTCATCGCCGGGCTTCACCCATTGGTCGAGGAACTTAGGCGTGATATGTGCGTTTTCTAGCTCGATTTTCTGGGCTTCATTTAGCACATTGGGGTTTATCCAGAGCAGTGCTTTTTCCTTTAATATCGCTGTTCTGGCATCAGAAAACCCGTCTTCGGTAAAGATAAGGTAGAGCGTGTGCGACATGATTACTGTGGAATGGCCAAATAGGCATTTTCTGATATATCTGACCAAGCCTTATTTTGCGCTTTGAAAGCGAGGTAGGCCTTGTATATACGCTTAAACTTGGGATCTTGTTGCGCTTCTTCTTGTAGGGTTTCATCGGTTAAGAGTTTGAGTTTTTGTAACAAGTCGTCAGGAAAACGATGAATTTGAATGTCATCGCGTTGGCGTAAATCAGCTAGTGCGGACATGTTTTTTTGTTCCATTTCAGACAACATACGCACATTTTCAGCCTGTGCTGCATTGCTGATAATTGCTTGTAAATCGGCAGGCAATAATTTCCAAGCACGTTCATTGATCGTCAGCTCGAGCACCGTGCCAGGCTCATGCCAACCAGGGTAGTAATAATGTTTTGCCGCACGATACAGACCTAAGCGTTGATCATGAAACGGCCCAAGCCATTCAGTCGCATCAATGGTATTACGTTCTAGAGAGGTATAGAGTTCGCTACCCGCTAGCAAAATAGGATTACCGCCTGCTTTAGCAAAGACTTTGCCGCCCAAGCCTGGGATCCGCATTTTAAGGCCTTTAATATCGGCGAGCGAATTGATTTCTTTATTAAACCAGCCGCCCATTTGGACCCCAGTATTACCTAACGGGAAAGGGATCACATGGAAAGGCTTATAGACTTCGCGCCACAACGCTAAGCCACCCCCATCGTAAAGCCACGCATTCATACCGCGTGCAGTCATACCAAAAGGCACTGTCGAGAAAAATTGTGCTTCTGGGACTTTCCCAGCCCAATAATAAGCGCTGCCATGGCCCATTTCGACTGTGCCTTGAGAAACAGCATCAAAGGTTTGTAATGCAGGGATAAGCTCCCCTCCAGCATAGACTTTAATATCAAGTCTACCGTTGCTCATGGTTTTGATATTATTGGCGAACCGTTCAGCGCCTTCTTGTAAGACGGGAAAGCCGGGTGGCCAAGTGGTTACCATTTTCCATCGATAAATTTTTGTTGTTTTGCTGGCCTGTGCGACAGGATTGGTGTCTGACTCTGGTTCGTTGCAGGCGCTAAGTAAGCCGAGACTGAGAGTGAGAAAGAGTGCTTTGAGCCAATGGTGAGTAGACATTCACGATCCTTACGATGGTATTTTTTCTAATTTAGCATAGGCGAGTACTAACCATTTACTGCCTGCATGTTTGAAGTTAACCTGTATTCTAGCGCTTTTTCCTGCGCCTTCGGTATCTATTACCGTACCTTGGCCAAACTTTTGATGGTGGACTTGTTCCCCCGGTAGAAAGCCGGTTTCATTTAAGGTCATGGTATGTTTAGGCGCCATCGGTGAATAGCCATTACCTTGACTTACGGCATTGGTTCTGGCGCGAATAGTTTCAAGCCGATCGCTTGGGATCTCATTTAGAAAACGCGACGGCATCGGCGACATTTCTTGGCCGTATAAAAAACGGGATTCAGTATGCATAAGATAGAGCGTTTGGCGCGCGCGCGTCATACCGACATAGCACAACCTTCGCTCTTCGGCTAAACGACTAGGGTCGTCACTGCTTTTTTGGCCTGGGAATAAGCCTTCTTCCATCCCAACCATAAAGACAACGGGGAACTCTAAGCCCTTAGCTGAGTGTAATGTCATCAGTTGTACGCAGTCTTCCCACGCCCCGCCTTGGTTTTCGCCTGCTTCGAGAGCGGCATGCGATAAGAAGGCGTCGAGCAAGGTCATGTCTTCGGTGTTATCTGGCTGATTGAATTGCTTGGTTGCGCTAATTAATTCATCTAAGTTTTCAATGCGCCCTTGGCCTTTTTCGGTTTTGTCTTTGCCATGATGTGCTCTTAAACCACTTTCATCAATTACGAGGCTGGTGAGTTCATGTAAAGAGAGCTCTTGCTCGGGTGTTAAGGAATCGATCAAAGTGAGAAAAGTCGTCAAAGCATTGCCAGCTCGTGCGGCGAAAAATCGGGCATCAAGTAGTGCTAAGGCGGCTTGCCAGAGTGTTTGATTTTGTTGACGGGCATATTGGCGCAGTTGGGTTAACGTGGCAGCACCGATGCCACGGGTAGGGGTGTTGACGACGCGTTCAAATGCCGCATCATCATTGCGATTAGCAATCAGCCTGAGATAAGCCAATACATCTTTTATTTCGGCGCGTTCAAAAAAACGTAGGCCGCCATAAACGCGATAAGGCATGTTGGCCTGCAATAAGGCTTCTTCAATGGCACGCGATTGAGCATTGGAGCGATACAATACGGCGTTGTCAGCGCGGTTTCCGCCTTTTGCTGTTCGACTTTTAATTTGTTCGACCAGATAACTGGCTTCATCGCGCTCATTGTAGGCGTGATAAAGTTGAATTAAGTCACCATCGTCATCTTCGGTCCAGAGCTGTTTCCCGAGCCGTTCATTATTATTGGCAATGACAGCGTTTGCCGCGCCTAGAATATGTCCTGTTGAACGATAGTTTTGCTCAAGGCTAATGCTGTTGGCATCGGGGTAATCGTGATGAAATTTCTGAATATTCTCGATTTTAGCACCGCGCCAACCATAGATAGATTGGTCATCGTCACCGACAATAAATAAATGGCCTTTATCGCCTGCTAATAAACGTAACCAAGCATATTGAATCGTATTGGTATCTTGAAATTCATCGACCAAAATTTGTTGAAAACGTTGTTGATAGTTGGCGAGGATATCTGGCCGTTTTAGCCATAATTCGTGGCTACGTAATAATATTTCGCCAAAGTCGATAACGCCGGCACGTTGGCAGGCATCTTCATAGGCTTGATAAATTGCCAACATTTTTTGAGAATTGGGATCGTGTCCAGCTTGAATGTGTTGGGCACGTAAGCCTTCGTCTTTTTGGGCGTTGATATACCATTGCGCTTGTTTGGGTGGCCATTGGGCTTCGTCTAGTTCCATGGCCCGAATCAAGCGCTTGAGCATGCGTAGCTGATCATCGCTGTCTAAAATTTGGAAGCTTTGGGGTAAGTTGGCCTCTTTCCAGTGCGCACGTAATAAGCGATGCGCTAAACCATGGAATGTACCCACCCACATACCACCGATGGGGTAACCGAGCATGTCTTCAATACGGCTGCGCATTTCAGCGGCCGCTTTATTGGTGAAAGTCACGGCGAGAATGTTGGCTTGGGACAAGCCTTCTGCTTGAATAAGCCAAGCAATACGGTGGACTAAAACCCGGGTTTTACCACTGCCAGCACCGGCCAAAATTCGGGCATGCCCTAGCGGCGCCGCAACGGCATCGCGCTGTGGTTTATTCAGATTGTCGAGCAGTTCAGAAACATCCATGGCAGGGTTCTATAGCAGTGTGGCGTGCAAGCACCACGCAAATCAGGTTACCCATGATTTGCGTGGCTATCGTTATTTCGTTCAGCGCATACTGTTGACTTACAGGGACCAGATTAATGGTGTGTGATGCGCCATAGTCGGCACATTGTTCTTGCGTTGAAAGGCAAAAAAGCGATTTAGAGATTGCTATCTAAAAATGCAGCAAGTTGAGATTTTGTGAGGGCGCCGACTTTAGTTGCTTCGACTTCGCCAGCTTTGAATAACATCAAAGTGGGAATACCGCGAATACCGTAACGTGGTGGTGTATCAGCATTTTCGTCGATGTTGAGTTTGCAAACAGTGAGTTTGCCAGCATATTCGGCACCGATTTCTTCAAGGATTGGGGCAATCATCTTACAAGGACCACACCATTCAGCCCAGTAATCGACTAAGACAGGTAAGTCAGACTGTAGTACTTGGCTTTCAAAATCGCCATCAGTCACATTGGTGACATTTTTGCTCATGTTTTCTCTCCAGTGGTATATAAGCTATTGGAGGACTATA
>JAIBDY010000025.1 GCA_024685995.1 Piscirickettsiaceae bacterium
AGTAATCGACTAAGACAGGTAAGTCAGACTGTAGTACTTGGCTTTCAAAATCGCCATCAGTCACATTGGTGACATTTTTGCTCATGTTTTCTCTCCAGTGGTATATAAGCTATTGGAGGACTATACTCGTGCTCCAATACAAACAACATTTTTTCCTATCATCAAAGGTATTGCAAGTATTTCTATGAGTGCACATTTAACAGACCTGACTTTTAAGTCATTCGCATTGCATGAATCTCTTCAAAATGGCCTAGAAAATGCGGGTTTCGAATTTTGTACCCCGATTCAAGCACAATCCTTACCTTTATTACTGGCAGGGCGTGATGTAGCAGGGCAAGCGCAGACAGGTACCGGTAAGACCATTGCTTTCTTATTGGCGGCTTTTCAACGCTTATTAGTCGATGAGCCGTTTAAAAACTGGGATGGTAAACAACCGCGCGCATTTATTTTAGCACCGACACGAGAGCTGGCGATTCAGATTGCCAATGATGCGCATTTATTAAATGGCGAAGCCGGTTTGCGCATTGTGGTCGCGCATGGTGGTAAGGATTATGAAAAGCAGAAAGCGGCGATTAGTGCGGGCGTCGATATTTTAATTGGCACACCAGGCCGCTTATTGGATTATCAAAAACAAGGGGTTTTTAATTTAAAACAAGTTCAAGTGGTTGTTTTGGATGAAGCGGATAGGATGTTCGATCTCGGCTTTATCAAAGACGTCCGTTATTTCTTGCGACGGATACCTAAGCCTAGCGATCGATTAGGGATGCTGTTCTCAGCAACGATGAGTTACAAAGTGACGGAGTTGGCTTATGAGCATATGAATAACCCACAAAAGGTGCAAATTGAACCCGAGAAAGTGTCTGGTGACAGGATTGAAGAGTCGGTTTATTATCCCGCCAATGATGAAAAGATCCCGTTATTACTCGCGTTGATAAAGCGCCTTGCACCCCAGCGCAGCATTGTCTTTGTGAATACCAAACAGGTTGCGGATCGGGTGTGGGGTTATTTGGAAGGCAATGGTTATCGGTCGGCATTGCTATCGGGGGATGTGCCGCAAAAGAAACGAGAAAGTTTATTGAAGCATTTTCAAGATGGTGACTTTCATTTTATGGTGGCGACCGATGTGGCTGCGCGTGGTTTACATATTAGCGCTGTGAGTCATGTCTTCAATTATGACCTACCGCAAGATAATGAAGATTATGTGCATCGTATCGGGCGAACCGCACGAGCTGGTGCCAGTGGCGTTGCCATTAGTTTTGCGTGCGAAGATTATGCGTTTTCATTGCCCGATATAGAAGACTATATTAAACATAAGTTGCCCGTGGTCGCGACGTCCTCAGAAGAATTGTTGACGCCTGAACCCGCTAAAAAACCAGAAAAACGTCCGGTGAATAACCGCCATAAAAGGACTGATTCCGGGCAAAAAGGCCGAACAAGAAGGCCACACAAAGCTAAAAAATAATGGTATAAATCGTCATTATGCAAATTAATGGGGCTTCACTTTCTACTGTTTTCAATCCGCGAGAGCACGAGGCTCGAGCGCTCATTCGCCCTCCCGTTATTATTGATGCCGCACCCATTTCGCGCGAGGCGCGGCCACTTTTACCAGCAACAACCCAAGCCGAACCGTATGCCGCGGCTTTAACGACAGCCAACGATGAACGACAAGAAAACTTTGTACGTTTGTTCGCAGGGACTCGGGAGACTGATAGTCGAACATCGACTTCTGCGGGTGTTCTGCCCGCGAGTGTGCAGCAATATTTACAAATCGCTAATTTAACAACGGCACCAGAACAAAGGTTGTTTGATGAGATTGTGTAAGCTCGTCTTAGGGTTACTTTTCATCGTATTGTCTGCTTGCCAACAAAGACCGACAACACAAAATATTGCGGCGGCCAACCTTGCCAGCGCTGGCGTGTCACGTATCGCCAAAAGTGATATTGATGAAGTCGTGGAGTTGCATCAACAAGCGGTGATGCAAAATCTGAAAAAGTTAATGGTTAAGCTTTATCGTCGTAACCCGAACCAACGCTTTGATAAAGATAAACGCAGTTTGGCAGAGAGTGTGGATTTGGTTTTTAAGCGACCTTACGACTATGGGTATTCGCACTGGGAAAGCTTAACAGGCACTGAGATAATTCGCTTGTCATTGGATGCTGATTATCATGTGAATGACCGAGTATTGACCTTTATTGTTGGGCTGAGAAAAATGTTGATGTCAGCTTACGACAATCATACGGAGTTTTATTTTTTAACCAGTTTAAATGAACAAAAATTGTACAATAGTGCTCGAAATATTGAAGTCGCTGCGTGGTTGCTGTCGGAAAAACGCGATCAAGACGGTCATTTATTGATCTTGAGTGACAGTCGAGCGAGAGAAAACCGTAATTTAAGTTTTCAGCGTTTGATTGGCAAAATGATTGCGACGCAAGATAACTTAGCTTCGATTGTGTCGTATAAAGAAGGGCGGGTGATCAAAACTGTCGTATTACGGGCTGCGACGATGGCCTTTTTACCGATTTAATATTTGGGCTTGGTGAGTTCTGGGTTGGCAAAGCGTTGGCCAGAGGCTTGATGCATAAAGCTGTTTTTTAAAAAAGTGCTGTTATTCACCGCGCGGAAGCCACATTGCCTTGCCAAACGTATGGCAGGATTATCACTGCCAAACACACGCTTAAAGGCATCCATGGTGAATTGAATAGCGAGGTTATCGCCTTTTCTACGGCGCTGATATTTGCTGAGCATATGTAGACTGCCAATATCACGCCCTTTTCTATGCGTTTCGATGACAATTTCAGCCAAGGTGGCAGCATCTAAAATGCCAATATTGACCCCTTGACCGGCGAGCGGGTGAATAGTATGGGCAGCGTCACCAACTAGGGCAAACCCCGGCTCAATATAGCGTTCGGCATGGCGACGTTTTAAAGGAAAACTGGCGCGTGGACTGACGTTGAGGATCTCTCCCAATTGATGATTGAAGGCTTTGGCTAACACGAGCTTAAAATCTTCGTCGGCTAATTGCATTAACAGCGCGGCTTCTTCGGTGCTATTTGACCAGACAATAGAACATTGATGTGGGTCAGGCAACGGTAAAAATGCTAGGGGGCCTTCTGGCAAAAAGCGTTGTCTGGCAGTATGCTGGTGGGGACGTTCTGTTGTGACAGTACAGACGATGCCATGTTGATCGTAGTCCCAGCCTTTGCTTTCAATGCCGACCCATTCACGTAAGGGCGATTGCGCTCCGTCTGCCGCGACAATAAGCGTTGCATTAAGGGTACGACCACTGTCCAATGTAAGACTGCTACCTTCTTTAGCTATTGGCTTGTCTGGACAGATAAAGTCGATATTGGCATGTTGTTGGCAGCGTGCCAAACAAGCTTGTTGGAGATGCCGGTTTTCAATTAAGTGGCCTAAGTGCGACTCTCCGATGTCAGCGCTATCAAAATGAACCTTACTGTTATCGTTTTCCCACACTATCATGTCGGTAAAGGGGCTAAGTCTATCGTGGATAAGTTGTGGCCAGATACCTAGGTTTTTGAAGCAATGCTCACTGGCTTGACTGATGGCACTGACCCGCAAGTCTAAGGGATCAGATAATGATATCGGCTTTATAGCATAGGGTTCAATCAATGCAATTTTAAGCGTCTTTTCTGTACCCAATGCTGCGGCTAAGGTTGCTCCGACCATACCGGCACCAACAATGATGACATCATAATCTAGCTTCATAATGCGATGCCTCTTGCGAGGCGTGGTTGTTTTTTGCCTAAGCCCATACTTTTTTGTGCCAGCCAATGTTTGGCGGGAGGTAAATTATCGAGCAACATTAGACCCGCGCTACGGGCATGGCCGATCAGGATATTATCGTTACTAAATAATCTGACTAGAAAATCGGTGGCATGAATAACGGCATCTTGGTCAGATTGTTGCCATTGTTGATAATCGTGTAAGACTTTTGCTGCGCCGCAATCTTGACGGCTATCAATCAGGACCTCGGCGAGTGCGACGACATCGCGTAAGCCCAAGTTGAATCCTTGACCTGCAATAGGGTGCAGGTTGTGAGCGGCATTACCGATAAACACAATGCGATCTTGAATAGTTTGATTGGTTTGGGTGAGTTTTAGTGGGAAATGACTCCGCTTACCGACTTGGGTGAACTTCCCTAAACGATAACCAAATTCCGATTGAAGCCTGTGCAAAAATGCCTTGTCATTCAGTGCCATGATCGCCGTTTCTTCGCCCGTTTTTAGCGTCCAAATTAAGCTGCAACGATTGTCAGGCATGGGTAATAAGGCGATGGGGCCGTGTTCAGTAAAGCGTTCAAAAGCACGTCCTTGATGCGGGCGCTCGGTACTGATATTGGCGGTAATTGCCGTTTGTTGATAATCCTGCTCGCTGACTGACAATTTGAGCAGACGGCGAATGGTCGAATTAGCGCCATCGGCTGCTACGATGAGTTTGGCGCGAAGCTGACGGTCATCATCAAGTGTCAGTTCAACGACATCAGTTTGCTGTGCTAACTCGGTCACCCGGTGCGGACAGATAATATCTAGAGTGGGCTGCTCAGCCAAGGCATGATTGAGGATCTGGCCCATGGCGCGGGCCAGAATGACTTGACCTAAGGCCGGGACATGTTCTGTTTTGGCTGATAAACGGGTGGTGCCAAAGTGTCCGCGGTCTGAAATATGGATATCGTTGATTGCTGTGCTATGCGATGCCAGCTGCGACCATAAGCCCAGTGCTTCAAAAATGCGTTGTGAACCATAAGATAAGGCTATCCCTCGATCATCATAGCTAGGCTGTTGCGTGGTCTTGAAATTAAACGCTTCGATGAGTGCGACTTTCAAGGTGCTATTTTTTAGCGCGAGGGCAAGACTCGCACCGACCATGCCGCCACCAACAATTATTAAGTCATATTCTATGTTTGCCATAGTCTTATGCGTGCGCTTTCGCCATCAGTGCTTCAATGTCATCAATTTCTTTGGGTGCCGCGGCACTAAGTACTTCATGACCCGTTTTAGTGACGAGTACGTCGTCTTCGATTCGAATCCCAATGAAATGCCACTTTTTGGCGATATGCTCTGGATCGCGGATATAGAGCCCAGGTTCGACAGTCAGGACCATGCCTGGTTCAAGAACACGCCATTCTCCACCGACTTTATAGTCGCCAACATCGTGGACATCCATGCCCAACCAATGTCCGGTTCGATGCATGTAAAACTCACGGTAAGCCTCATTTTCGATGAGCGCTTCAAGCTTGCCTTTGAGTAAACCAATTTTTAATAGACCGGCGGTCAGAACCACTACAGCGGCTTCGTGGGGCTGGTTCCAATGATTACCTGGCTTGACAGCTGCAATGGCAGCTTTTTGTGCGTCTAACACAATGTTATATAATATTTTTTGACTGGCAGTGAATTGCCCGTTCACTGGGAAGGTTCGCGTTATGTCGCCCGCGTAGTAATCATATTCAGCACCAGCATCAATGAGTAACAGGTCGTTGTTTTTTAATTTATGATTATTTTCAATATAATGGAGGATACAACCATTTTCACCGCCGCCAACAATCGAGGGATAGGCTGGTGAGCGACAGTCATTTTTCATAAACTCATGAATCAGTTCCGCTTCGACTTCATATTCCCAGTGTCCAGGCTGGGTGAATTGCATGGCACGAATGTGGGCACGGGCGGAAATGTTGGCGGCTTGACGCATGGCTTTAATTTCAGCACTACTTTTATATAAACGCAATTCGTTGAGGCAATGATCGAGTTCAATAATTTCAGTGGGTGAATGCTTACCTTGACGTGTTGCTTTCCGAAGGTGATTTAAAAAACCGACGACCCGTTGATCAAAGCTGGGGATATTTCCCATGGTATAGAATACCTTGTCACGGTCTTCTAATAAGCCTGGCAGGATATCGTCTAAATCTGTAATGGGGTAGGAATCATCGGCGCCGAAGTTTGCAATAGCCCCTTCTTGCCCCGTGCGATAACCATCCCAAATCTCTTTTTCCAGGTCGCGTTCACGGCAGAATAACAGGTATTCACCATGAGGCCTGCCCGGCATAATGACGATGACTGACTCGGGCTCATCAAAACCACTGAGATAATGGAAGTTACTATCGCTACGGTATGGATAGTCGACATCTCGGTTACGATTTGAAACTTCAGCATTAGGCAATATCGCAATGCTATTGGGGCCCATAATGTCCATCAGCTTTTGTCGACGTTTGGCGAATTCTTTTTTGATCATAAGGCAACTATATTTTAATGCTCGGTTTTGTCTTCAGTATCGTCAATGGGTTGGAGTTCACTATATAACAAAAACAGTCCCATTCTTAAGTATTCAACTAATTCCTCAAAATTTGTTTCTTCTTCATTAGAATCTTCCAAGACTTCATCACTAATTTGACTGATCTTGATCACATCGGCAATATATTCCTGGCAGTCTGCAGACAGTTCGGTGTCATCTGTTAAGCCCGAGGCGCCTAGACCATAAATCAGCCCTTGGCACCAATCTGTCATCGCCAAGATGCGCGAAGGTAAGGGGGCATGATCATCGGGTAACGCCAGTTGAAGATCAAAATCGAGGCTGTTGAGCGACTGAACGGTCTGATCAAATAATGCGGTGAGATCTAAAATTTCTTGTTCATCGGGCGCAATATCATCGTAGAGACTCTTGTACCAATCTAAGCGGTTCGCTTGGGAATCTAGACAGAGTAAGCCGCATAGCGCGCCTTGTAATTCAGCTGCATTGGCCGGTCCATCTCCGGTGTTTTTTTCTGGTGATAAGGAAGGAAAATATAATTCAGACATTGTGATAAGGCTCGAAGTTAAAAACAGATTATGACAATTGTTGACCCAATCGGTTGGGCGCGTCTATAGTTAAGACTTATTTTTGTCGTTTAAGAATGCATAATAATGGAAAAAGACGATCTGCAACAATTAGAACAGCAAGTTGATGACCTACTTCGGGTCAGCCGGCGTATGCGTGAAGAAAATATGTTGTTGAAGTCGCAACAGTCGGCTTGGCTGGCGGAACGCGCTAAATTGGTCGAGCGAACCGAGCTTGCCCGGGGGCGTATTGATAAAATGGTTGAACGATTAAAAGAGCTGGATAACGAATTATGAGTTCACCAATTGTAGTCACTATTCTAGGCAAAGAATATCAAGTTGCCTGTCCAGAAGAAGAAAAACCTGCGCTAATTGCTTCTGCCCAACTGTTACACGAGCGTATGGAAAAAATTCGCAGTAGTGGTAAAGTCGTTGGTCTTGATCGTATAGCGGTGATGGCGGCGTTGAACATTGCGCATGATTTGATCGGTATGCAGAGTCAGCAACGTGATGGCGACCCCGAGGCAGCAGAAAAACTTTTGCAAATGAAAGATAAGGTTAGCGCCTTTTTACAAGAAGAACGGCAACTGGATCTCTAAAATAATTATTTTCCTTATTTGAAATCAGCGTATGATCATTAACTAGTTCTGCGGTGTTCGATAACGACAGTGTGTCTTGAGCCGATAAGCAATTGCTTCGGAGACTGACATTGAAATGGCGTGCAGGCCCGCAAGTCGGGAAGCCCAAGTTTCAATAGAGGTATCCACTTGAACCTACATGGTTCAAGAACCCGTTCGTACCGGCACTGTGGAACGCTCCTTTATTATTTTTACCTACTCAAGCGTAAGCCGATTTTTACGTATTTCCCTTCGATGCCGTGTCTGTTTTAATAGACGATCGTGTGCGTTCTTGAGATAGATAAATGTTCAAACAGTTACTTTGTTACTTCGGTTTAGCTTTACTGCTGTTGGGTGCGTTCCCACTGCAGGCCATGGCTGAAACTCATACTGAGCGTGTCAAAATACTCTTGAATGAGGTAGACGACCTCTGGCGAGGTCAATCATCCTATGCGGTGACGACAATGCATGTCAAAACCGAACATTATGAGCGCACAATGAAGATGGAAGGCTGGTCCAAAGGTAAAGAAAAGACCTTGTTTCGGATCATGCAACCCTTACGTGAGAAGGGGACGTCGACGCTGAAATCTGATAACCATATCTATACCTATCTGCCCAAAACCGATCGTACGATTAAGCTCACGAGTGGCATGATGATGGGATCTTGGATGGGCAGTCACTTAACCAACGATGATTTGGTTAAAGAAGCCCGTTTGGAAGAAGACTATACGGCAGAAATCAGTTTTGAAGGCATACGTGACGGGCAAGATATTATCGAATTCACCTTGTTTCCTAAGCCTGATGCTGCTGTGGTATGGGGCAAGCTAGCCTTGATTATTTTGGCGGAGAGTCATATCCCCGTGGTTGAGTATTACTATGACGAAGATATGGTGTTGGCGCGCACTATCCGATTTAGTGATATCCAATTGCTGGGTGGGCGTGAGCGGCCGGCGGTGCTGACAGTTGTTCCTGCAGATAAACCATCAGAATATACTCAGTTTATCTATGAACAACTGTCACTCAATATCCAACTAAAAGACAGTCTATTTTCATTGTCTAGTTTGAAAAAACGTTGATGAGCTTGTTGATAACGTCGTTATGAATCTATTCACATTGGCATCACGTAATGTTTATCGTCACCGTCATCGGAGTATGGTGACAACATTAGCCATGGCGTTTGCTTGCACGATGATGATTGTGTTTGTTGCCTTGATGGATGGCTTTGCTATTGGTAGTGAACGTAATGTGGTGTCCATGAACACAGGCGATATTCAAATTCATTTACCGGGCTATCGTGACGATCCCGATATTTATAGTTTGATCGACAATGCTGACAAGCTAGTTGCTCAATTTAGGCACAATGCGTTTTATGCGACTGAACGTTTGTTTGCTTATGGTTTGATGGCGAGTGATCACGGTTCTTCTGGGGTGCAGTTACGTGGGGTGGATCTGAACTATGAGCCGACGGTAACGGATATTGACCAACATATTATGGCGGGTGAGTGGTTACGTTCTGATGATCAACATGGTGTTGTCATTGGTAAAAAATTGTCCAAATTGTTAGATGTTGGTGTGGGTGACGAGCTGGTGTTTATTGGCCAAACAGCCGATGGTTATATGGCGAATGATAGTTTCCAAATTAGGGGTATTTTAAAGTCAGTCTCCGCCGTGATTGATAATGGCGGTGTGTTTATGAGCAATGATATGTTGCGTGCCTTAATTACCTTGCCAGCAGGGGCACATGAATTAGTGTTGATGCGGACGAATCGGGCAACGGATCTAACGCTAACGACGTCTCAGGTCCAAACATTATTGGGCGCTGAACTGGAAGTGATGAACTGGCAGCAACTGATGCCCATTGTTAATCGATTTTTAGAGACGGCTCAAGTCCAAACATTCATTATGATGATTTTCACCTATATTGCGGTGGCGTCGGTGGTGTTAAATGCAATGTTAATGAGTGTTTTTGAGCGGATTCATGAGTTTGGGATCATGAAAGCAATTGGGGTGAAGCCTAAACAATTAATTGTATTGATATATGTGGAAATGCTTATTCAAACTTTGTCGGCCGCGTTGTTAGCCCTGCTCGTAGGGAGTGGCTTATCTTGGTATATCCAAGAACATGGCCTCGATATGTCATCGTTGGCAGATGGTATTTCGTTTGCTGGCATTGCCTTTGATCCGATTTGGTATGCTGCTTTGACGTTGAATGCTGTGCTGATGCCGGTCTTATTTTTATTTATTATTGCTGCGGTTGCGGTGATTTACCCTGCGGCCAAAGTGGCTATTATTCAGCCCGTTGATGCGATTCATCACCAGTAAGCGGTGTCATTGATTATGAATCTTAATACCTTGGCTTGGCGAAATTTGTGGCGACATAAACGACGCACACTGATCACGGCGTCATCAATTGCCTTTGGGGTATTGTTGGCGGTCACTTTTACGGGAGCTGGTGATTATTTCTATACCCGGATGATTGATGCTGGCGCTAATATGGGGATGGGCCATCTCACACTGGCGGCTCCAGACTATAATCGCGCGCCGAGTACACAAAAACGGATTCATGCTGCCGATACCTTACAGACCATGATCGTAGGCCTACCAGAAGTGAAGTCGGCCGTGACACGTATTCAAGGCCAAGCGATGTTTGCCAGTGCTCGAAAGAGTGTCGCTGGTATGTTCATCGCGATTGATCCAGCACAGGAAACTGCCAACAATAATTTGTTTATTCAAGCTTTATCTGAAGGCGATATGCTGACAGCCTCATCAGGAAAAGGGATCGTGATGGGAGAGGATCTCGCCCATAAGCTGCAGTTGCGTTTAGGAAAAAAAGTCGTTTATACCACGACCGATGTTAATGGTGACATTGTCAGTGCCATTGCGCGTGTCAGCGGCCTGTTTCGAACGGGGGTAGCCGAAGTGGATGGTGGCATGGCGCTGTTACCGATGCAAAGTGTACAAAAAGTCTTGGGCTATGAAGCTGATGAAGTTAGCTTGATTGCGGTCAGTTTGCACGATCAAAGAACCAGTCATGCTTTACGCGATGCAATGCAAAACCAGCCCGAGTTTAAACATGTTGAAGTGTTAAATTGGCAACAAACACAACCGGATTTGGCCGGTATGATTGCGGTTGATAAAAGTGCTAACTGGATCAGTCAGTTATTGATAGCCTTACTGATTGCCGCAGGTATTTTGAATACCATGTTGATGAGCGTGTTGGAACGAATACGTGAATTTGGTGTGATGATGGCCTTAGGTATGTCACCACGAAACCTTTTTTGCTTGGTGATGTTGGAGTCGTTCTGGTTGGCAATGATTGGTTTACTTATTGGTGTCGTGATTACGATCCCATGGTATTGGTATATGGCTGAAACAGGCATTGATCTCACCTCGGCCTATGGTGATGATTTTAGCTTTGGTGGCGTGCTATTAGATACCGTATTTAAAATTCGTTTATTTAAAGAAAGTATTATCGGTATTTTGATTGGACTGTTTAGTTTAGCTTTATTATCAGGCGCTTACCCGGCATGGCGGGCGGGGCGTATTCCCCCAGTTGAGAGTTTAAAAGCATTATGAATCGTATTGTCGAGTTGCGAGAATTACATAAACATTATCAGCAAGGTGATCTGGAAGTGAAAGCCGTTGACAATGTGTCGTTAACGATTGAAAAAGGTGATTTCGCGGCTTTATGTGGCCCGTCAGGATCAGGTAAAACCAGTATTCTTAATTTGATTGGTGGATTAGATACTGTCACTTCGGGCCAAGTGATATTGGAAGGTACCGACTTGTCCGCTTTGGATAACGGTAGATTAGCGGAGGTACGAAAAAACCGGATAGGGTTTGTATTCCAATCGTATAATCTTATTCCAGTGATGACCGCTTATGAAAATGCGGCGTTTGTCCTTGATTTACAAGGTGTTGATCGTGTTGTCAGCCGAGATCGAGTGATGAAAACATTGTCGGATGTCGGCTTGGCAGGATTGGAAAATAGACGACCCGATCAAATGTCTGGCGGGCAACAACAACGGGTGGCGATTGCTCGAGCCATTGTGACTCAGCCCGCCATAGTCTTAGCGGATGAACCGACAGCCAATGTCGATTCCAAAACGGCAGAATCTTTATTAGATCTGATGGAAACATTGAACCGTGAGCAAGGGGTGACATTCCTGTTCTCTACCCATGACCAGCATGTGATGGATAGAGCAAAACGCATTATTCATATTTTGGATGGTCAAGTTGAATCAGATGAATTAAAACCAATATGATTTCGGTTATTGTTACGCGTCTATCGTTGTTATTCTTTGCGTGGATACCGATGACGTCGCAAGCATTTTATCAATGGCAAGGTGAGGAAGCCGCATTAGAACTGCGCGGTTTTGTCCGTGGTGTCGCTTTAGCGGCGAATAATGCCAATGATGACGTTTTATTTGAGCAGGATGAGGTCTTAGGTGCTGGCGTCTTTGGGCGCTTCATGTTGGATATAGAATGGTCTACGTTGAGTGCTGAAGCGCACCTTGTGCAGAGTTATTTGGGCGATGAGCTACGGACTGGCGGCAGTCGTTTTGCGTCATTGATTGATGCAAAGCGCAGTGATGGTCTGCACTGGCGTTATGATAATGGCCATGCAGATTTGCTGATCGATCGCTTAAATATACAGTATGAAAGTGAGAACTTACGCCTAAAACTAGGGCGACAACCAATTAACTTGGCGACTACATTTTATTTCACCCCAAATGATTTTTTTGCCCCCTTTGCTGCTCAGGCGTTCTTTAGAACCTATAAACCGGGTGTGGATGCTGCCCGTTTAGATTGGCAGTGGCATGAACAGGTTCAGTTATCGCTCGTCAGCGTAATGGATTATGATGCAGATTTCAGTCAACCGACCGGCTGGGAAAATTCACCTAACTGGTCAGATGCGGCATATTTAGCACGTGTGTCGATGTTAACGGAAAATTTTGAACTAGGCCTAGTGACTGCCACCATCTCAGGTGACCATATTGTTGGTTTTGATTTTCAAGGTGAAGTATTGGACTGGTTTGGGTTGCGTGGAGAGGGCCATTTGCGTTTTGCCGATGAAGCTAATGTCGAGCGAGATGCCCAGTTTTCATTGGCGATGGATAAGCGATGGCAGAATACTTTGACGATGCGCCTAGAACATTTTTATCAACATTCTGGTGCCCGTAGCAATGATGATTATCAAGTCGTTGCTTTAGCAAAAAATAATCGCTTTTACTTAGCGAGAAATTACACAGCCGTCGGTGCGAGTTATGAATTCACCCCTTTATGGCTAGGCGATGCGGTTTGGTTGTTTAACCACCAAGATGTCTCAATGCTATTAGCATTGTACTCAACGTATTCTTTATCGGATGAATCAGAAATGTCGATTGGAGTTAATATTCCGATGGGTAAATCATCGGAGTTGGGTCAGTTAAAAACGGAATTCGGTAGTTTGCCACATTCATTAACGATGGAATACCGGATTTATTTTTGAGAATGCGATGCGCATGAGATACAACTTAATGACTGGACAGTTTAAGTAATATTAAGCCAGAAAGAATAAGCGCTACAGCACAGGTCCGCATTATATTGATAGCTTCGGCGAGGAAAATAATGCCAACGATAAAGGCACCGATAGCCCCAATGCCGGTCCATATGGCGTAAGCGGTACCCAATGGGATAGTACGCATTGCAATCGCGAGGAGCCAAAAGCTAGCAGCCATTGTGAACAAGGTGATAAGAGAGGGTATGGGTCTGCTGAATCCAAAAGATTGCTGCATTGAATAAGCCCAAATAACTTCAAGCATACCCGCGATAACTAAATAGACCCAAGCCATAGCTCGACCTGTATTTTATTGTGCCAGGTCGTCCTGATACGTAGGTTAAATACCGTGGAGGTCGTCCTCCACGGAAAATACTATCTAGCTGAGTTTTATCCGTCAAGCAGCAAAGTAGTAGACCCTGACACTATCGGTACAGTTGTATATGGTGACAATGAGGCGTCACAAAAAAGCCTCGCCTTAGCGGCTTTTTTGTTAGGCTCATTTTTCGTTTTTAGTGATTGACCGTATCACCCACTGGGACAGCGAAGGCATCAGAAATGACTTCGGCGATATTGTCACCATTTAAGGTGTTGAGGAAGGCAACAATGTCTTCCATTTCTTGCTCTGTCAGACCCAGAGGTTTAATTAAAGGCGATTGGGTGACATTGGGCACGCCATTCTCACTTTCGCTAACGCCACCTTGATTATAAAACTCAACGACGGTTTTTAATTCGTGCATTGAACCATCATGCATATAAGGTGCTGTTAAGGCGACATTACGTAGGGTTGGCGTACGGTATTTCCAGCGGTCATCGGGATGCTGTGTAATTTCGTAATAGCCAACATCGGGTAGTGGCGCTAACGCGACCGTATCACGGAATGACTTCGCGATGTTCATATAGAGCCCTGGCGCAACTAACATTGTTTGTTCTTCGGGTTGTGCGCCCATTGTTCTGATAAAGCCAAGCCCAACGTTATGTAATTTATTATCGGTAAAAAAAGCGAAATCTTTATCCATGGTATGGCAAGTAATACACTGTGCTTTGCCTTTAAATAAATCAAACCCGCGAATGGCTTGTTCAGAAATGGCATCAGTTTCATTGCCGAAATACCAACGATCGAAAGGGGAATTGCCGGAGACCAGCACACGGTTGTATGAGGCTAATGCCTGACCAATGGTCAGTTGATTTGCTTTCTTACCATCAAAAGCCTGTTCGAAGAGGCCCACGTAATCAGGCAAACTACGGATTCTATCGATGACGATACCGATTGAGGGCATTGCCATTTCATTTCGAGCTAATAACGGGCTCCAAACGAGGGTTTCTAATGAACGCTCACGGGCATCATGAAACAGGCGCTCATAATAGGCGGTATTGTAGATGCTGGGTGTGTTTCTGCGGTGTAAGCGACCCTCTACACCGACGGCCTTTTCGAGTTCGTGATTGGTGAAACCTTGTTCTGGGATATGACAAGTTGCACATGAGTTTGTACTGTTGATCGATAAGCGACGATCAAAAAATAATTTTCGGCCAAGCTCAATTTTGTCTTCTGTGATGGGATTATTCTCAGGGACAGGAATCATGGGTAAACCGAGCGGCGGATTTTCGACATGACGAATTAAGTCGGCTTTGACGCCTTGTCGTGTTTTTATGGCGAGAGAGTCGGTAATGTAGTCGGCACTTTCATAGCCATCCTTGTTGTCACCCGATCCAATACGAATATTACTTAACGCATAGACTTGTGATTCCGCCTTAGCGACGGATTGGTCACTTTTTGTCGTGGCCTCTGATGAAAAGCCAGCGCCACTGTATAAACTCAATGATAAAAATAAGTTAAAAGTAGTTTTAAAATAGGCATTCATAGGAGTCATTCCGGGTTGTTTGTACGATTTTAAGGCAAAAAAAACTATCCAAGGTTGGATAGGTTTTAGGGCACATTCTACATCAGGCTAAATTTAAATCAGCACGTGTTTATACCTGTATCTTTTGTGTGGGAATACTGTTGGTTTATTTAGAGTATTTCAGATACTTTTTACCTTGGCAAGTATTATTAGACTATTTAGTATAATAATGGCGTTACCAATCCATGGATGAAGGGTTTTAAGGGGGGATACTTTGGCTAATTCGTTTTGCTATTTATAGCTTTAGCTAGTTATTCTCGACAATAAACAGAAGGATTGAGTTAGTGATGCGGCGATGACGAAAAACTAAATGGGGTTAGTAAAGCGTTTGGAGACACTTCAACATAGGTTATTCTTGGCCGGTGAAAAAAGCAATTCATAAATGGAGCTTTAGACAAAACTGATGAAGACAATACTATTTGAACATAAACGGGTATTTCCGTCTAAAGTCGTGTGTGTTGCTCGTAACTATCTTGAACATATCAAAGAGTTAGGGAATGCGCTACCAGAACAAGCTGTTATTTTTATTAAACCGAACTCAGCGGTGACCGATGTGCTTACCTTGCCAGAACAGGATGCGGTGGGTTACGAAGGTGAAATCTGTTTCTTGATTCGAGACCATGCCTTTTGTGGCGTGGGTTTTGGTTTAGATTTAACCAAACGTGAGATACAGACTGAATTAAAAGCGAAGGGTCTACCTTGGGAGCGAGCCAAGGCTTTTAATGGCTCGACTGTGTTGAGTAGCTTTGTGCCATTTTCAGGTGACACTGGGAAACTGTCTTTGTGTTTAATGGTGAATGGTCAGGTTGTGCAACGTGGAAGCGTTAAAGAGATGATACGCTCACCAGAGATGTTGTTGGCTACGGCAAGAGATTTTCTGACTATGGAAGATAACGATGTGTTGATGACTGGAACGCCTGAAGGTGTCGGTTCTGTGGCGATTGGAGATGAGTTCCATGGACAGGTGTTTGATGATCAGACTTTACTTGTCGAAGCAAAATGGCGTGTACTCAGTTGGGGGTTTGCTCTAATTTTAACAAGCCTTGTTTCGCGGCTAAGCCACCCGCATAACCGACTAGCTTGCCATTAGTGCCAATGATTCGATGGCAAGGAATAAGAATGGATAAGGCATTGGCTGCATTGGCGTTGGCAACCGCTCGAACAGCACGGTCGTTACCGATGCCTTGTGCGAGCTGAGCATAACTGCGAGTTTGGCCATATGGAATTGCTTGTAGTGTCTGCCAGACTCGTTTTTGAAAGTCTGTGCCCGCAGTGATGATGGGCAGAGTAAAGACTGTTCTGTCACCATTGAAATAGGCATCAAGCTGGCTTGCAGCCTTGTCTAGTAAGGCGTTGTTGCCCGTCGTGAAGATGGCGTCAAAATGTTTCATTAGCCGCTTTTCAATGGCCATTTTATTGGCTTTATTTTGCCAGTTGCAGAGGCAGGTCTTGTTGGCAAAACTGCCTAAAATTAAGTTGCCATAAGGACTAAGGTAAACTCGAGTGGTAATATCGGCCATCACGTCGCTTGAAGGTTGGTTTACTGAGACTGTTTGTCAGTCATGTTGTCAACATAGTGTAGTTTATTCATGCTTAAGGTGTAAGCGTGTTTTTATTTAAGCTGTTTTGTTGGCTTGGGACTTAAAGTTGTTAATAGTACAGGACTGGGTTTTATAATACAGTTTTGCAATATGACAGTTTGACCATGAAAATTACAGGCGGTGCCTTTTGCAGTACATAATGGTATTCAAATTGATGGCCAAAATAACCTGCTGTTGCCGTTCGATAACACCGTTCAAAACCAGCATTCGGGTGTACACACAGCAGCGCAGTTGTTATTAGCGGAGAGTGCAAGTGGCTATTATCTATTAACCTTGTTTTCTACGCTGCAAGGCAATATTTTTCCTTTGTTGCGCGAGTCGACAATTCAATTTAATAGGCAAGCTGATAGTGATTTGTCTTCACGCATCATCGTGCGTGACGAAGCGGTTGAAAGTGCTTAAGGAGCATAGCTAAGCGTGGGCGTGCCGTGATAAATATCGCGGTTGAAATTAGAGATGAAAATGACGAGGTGACTTGTAACGCGTCATTTCGTTGGGTTTGTTCAAAGGGAAGTGACTAATGCGAAAATATGACTTGATGGCGAGCTTTGAAATGTTTTTCGGCATAATCGGTCAGCCATGTCAGGTTGATACTTTGACTGTTAATTGTTTTTGATTTGGCGTGGTAATAAGCGAGCATAAAAAACTCATTCTCATCGTGTAACCAATGTTCAGCTTTGTTTTGTACGGTCACAGATTCACGTCTGAACAATTCTTCAAAGACAGCATCGACTATCAGATCAAAACTAGGCTCATCGATATGATGAATGATTGCATAGCCTCTACATGCCCCTAACACGGCGCCGGTAATCTCCTCACTCGATTGCATACCAATTGGGACATTACCGAGTTCGTCTTGTAAGGTCTTAAAGCAATTTGAAAAAGCGTTAAGCAGGTAGCGTTTGTGTTGACTGTTTTTGAATAATTTGATCATGGTTTTCTATGTAGAATGATGTACCTCAAAAGCGGCATCAAAATGTGCCTGTGCATAAACTTGTAGCCAAGCTAAATCAATGTCGGGCGTGGCTATTGCTTTTGCATGGTAATATGATTCCATAAAAACCTCATCGGCTTCCGTTAACCAGGTCTCAGTTCTGGTTTGTACGTCGAGAGAATCTTGACGGTAAACCTCTTCAAACACGGCGTCGACAATGCTAGCAAAAGCTTTTTCATTGAGTTCCGCGCCTTCGGCATAGCCACGACAGGTACCTAAAATGGCTGCGGTGATGTAACGATCCGTTTGCATCGGAATAGGGACGTTATCGAATATACTTTTGAGTGGTTGAAAGCAGTCTGAAAAGGCTTTTTTCAGCTTTCTTTTATGTGTCATGACTTTAAACATAAAAGCTTTTCCTTGTAATGTTAGCGCGGTTTTATAAAGGTTGCCTTAGTGTACTGGCTTTTTTAAAATGCATCTGTACGTATTGACCTAACCAGTCTAAGTTTAGTTCAACTTCTGTGGCCGATTTAGCATGAGTATATGCGTCCATGAAATCAGCATTTTCGACATTTAGCCAGTTTTTAGCTTTCGTTTGCATATTTAACGATTCGCTACGAAACACTTCTTCAAAGGCATTATCGATGAGTTTGTTGACGACACTTTCTCTTAGTTTTTGTTTGTTTGCGTAGCCTCGACAAATACCAAGGATTGCGCCGGAAATATAGGGGCTTTGGCGCATGTCGGGGTGAACATTACCCAAGTCACTTCTAATGGGGTCTAAGCAATCGGACAGTGCTCGTAATAGTATGGGTTTATGTATGGCGGCGGAGAACATTTTGGCTGTTTAGAGCATGAGCCCAGTAGCTTGATCAAAGTTGTTTTTGGCAACATCGCTTAGCCAAGAAAGGTCAAGGCCTGGGGTGGTTTGCGCCTTAGCATGAGTATAGGCTTGGTTAAATGCTTCGTTATTGTCAGCTTTCCACGCATCAACGCGATTCTGGACGTTAATTGACTCCATGCGGTATATCTCTTCAAAAACGGCATCAACAATGAGGATAATGTCATGTGGTTTGGTGATGTTTTGTGACTGGGCATAAGTTTCACAGACGCCGAGAATTGATCCATTGATAGCCGGATCCGTTTGCATCGGAAGCGGAACATTGCCGAGTTCGTCGATAAGCGGCCAAAAGCATGTTGCGAAAGCTTGCTCTAGTTTCTTTTTATGCTTCCCAAGACCTAAACCAAACATGTGCGCCCTCATTTGTGTTTTTTTATGGCTAACTGGTAAGAATATACACCAGTGATAGCAGGATAAAAGTATTTGTGTGCTGTTACTGTTCAATCGTCAATCATTTTACTACGTAAAGACTTAGTTTTGCTACGGCGTTGTTTGCTGTCCAAGCGTTTTTTGATGGTACTGTTTCGAGGTGTGGTGGCGCGTCGTACTTTATTGACTTTGGTGTGTTGAAGAATCAGCTGTTGGAGGCGTGTTAAGGCATCTTGACGATTCTTCTCTTGGGTGCGCCATTGTTGTGCTTTGATGATAATACAGCCTTCTTTGGTAATGCGGTTATCTGTCGAGGCTAAAAGGCGTTGTTTTATGTGTTCTGGCAGCGAGGCATTTTTTATCTCAAAACGAAGGTGGATAGCCGATGAGACTTTATTCACATTTTGACCGCCAGCACCTTGTGAGCGGATAGCTGTGAGTGTAATTTCATGTGCTGGGATAGTGATATGTCGGTTAATCTTCAGCACGCGTTCGCCCTGTGTTGTTACATTATTGATTCGTTATGTTACTCGGTATCGAGTGGTTGTTGTATTTCGTGGCTAGTTTATCACTGCCATACCTCAGATCGGTTTTGCCTCTATAATGTGTATTATCAGGTTTGACAATGCTGGGAAAGCGAATGGGACATATTATTAAGTTTGTTATAAGCGTCGTATTTGTATGCTTGATCGCTGCTTTTTATGCGCTACTAAATATTGACTTGAATGATTATAAGCAGCAGATCGCAAGCGCTGCTGCTGAGACTACCGGTAGACAGTTAACCCTTGACGGCGATGTGTCTATTGCATGGTCATTAATCCCCACATTGAATATAAAACAAGTCCGCTTTGCGAACGCTCAGTGGGGATCGGCACCCGATATGGTGTTATTCGATGAACTTGAAATACGATTGGCTTTATACCCGCTAATTAAGCGTGAAATTCAAGTCACCAAAGTAATGTTAAACCAACCTCAGATTTTGATCGAAACCAATGCTAAAGGCCTGGGAAACTGGGTGTTTGAATCACAAGCTACGCCGATTGAACCCGAGCCCGAAAGTGCCTTGTCTATCCAATCCGTTATTGTCAACGAATTGGATATTGAACAAGCCCAAATACGATATATAGACGGCGTGACGGGTGAGGAAAGGTGGTTCGCAATTGAAACCTTATCACTTGATGTGGCAAATGCTGTCGACCCACTGGACTTATTGTTTAAAGCCGTTATTGATGAGATGCCTATCGCCATAGAAGGCAAGCTCGGTGGGTTAAATGCTTTGGTCGGCAATACCAAGTCGCTGGTCAATCTTGACATCACTATGGATGGTGTTGAGGTCGCCTTGGCTGGCGAGGTTACATTGCCGCATGCAGGCAAAGGGGTATCTCTGACTATTGACCTTGAAACTGACGATGCGTCATTATCACGTTTGTCTGATAATGAGTTGCCTGCGTTTGGTGACTTAGCTTTAACAGGGCATGTTACAAATGATGTGAAGACGGCGGCGCTTGATTTAGATTTATCCGCAGTTGTCGATGGCTTGGTATTGATAGTAAAAGGCCAGATAGCAGAACCCGAACACGTCAATGGGATAGCATTAAATGTCGACTTAGCAACGGATTCGTCCACCCTTTCCGCTTTAACGGGAAATGAATTGCCGCCCTTGGGCGACGTGCAATTGGTTGGGGCGTTATCAGGTGATGACAAGGTATATCGTTTAAAGGACATGATGCTAAAAGCCGGTAGCACTGATTTGGCTGGTGATGTGACTGTGTCCTTAGCAGGGGAGAAACCTGTTATCGATGCAGTACTGACGTCCGATTTGATTGATCTTATGGTGTTAGATAACGCGACCACAGATGAAAAAACAAAAGCAGCTCCTGCCGAGACTTCGGACCGCCTTTTTTCCGATGCACCGTTAGATTTAAGCGGCTTAAAGCAATTAAACGCGACAGTGAGCTTTAAAGCCAAAGCAGTTGATAGTCCTAAGGTGCAATTAAAACAGCTGACACTGGGTGTTGATTTAAAGGACGGTCTTTTGAAAGTTACCCCATTGAAAGTAGGGATGGCAGGGAGTGAACTGAACGGTGACGTGACTGTGAATGCCCAGCAAAATATCGCGACATTCAAGACAAAAATGCAGATTAATGGTTTTAAATTGGCACAAGTGGGGGCATTAAAAGACACCATTTCTGGTGGGAATACGGATATGTTCCTTCGTATTGATGCTCGTGGTCAGTCTGTCAGACAATTGATGGCGGGTATGGATGGTAGAGCGATCGTTAAAGTTGGGGAAAGTCAGATTGCAGACGGCACATTAAATTTGCTAGGCGCCGATTTTATTAGCGAGCTCGCCAATATACTGAACCCATTTTCAGAGAAACAGAAAGGGACACAATTAAGTTGTGCTGTCGTGAATTTCAATATCAAAGACGGTGTTGCCACGACGAAGAAAGGTATTGCTGTCCAGACGGATAAATTGAATATTGTCGGTAATGGCACGATTAATTTAAAAAATGAGAAGATAAAAATAAGGATTAAGCCGGAAGCCAGAACTGGTCTTGGCGTTAACATGAGTCAGCTAGCGAGTTTGGTCAAGGTCGGAGGCACTTTGGCCAAACCTGCAGCAGAAGTTGATGCCGCTGCCGTCTTAGCGACGGGTGTTTCGGGGGCTGCTGCCGTAGCAACCGGTGGGATATCGGTTGTCGCGCAAGGTTTGGCCAACCGAACGACGGCAGATGAAAACCCGTGTGAAACCGCTTTGGCTAACAAATAAGTTGTCAACGTTATGCTATTTTCTCAGTAATTGAATGACCGGCTGCGTGTCTGGTTGGGTATGTCGCCAAAGTCGAAAAGATTCAGCAGCCTGTTCGACTAACATTCCTAAACCGTCAATCGCTTTATGGGCATGGTGCTGTTTTGCCCAAGTAATAAAGGCAGTGTCTTCATGGCTATACATCATGTCATAACAATAGGTAGTGCTAGATATAATCGACGAAGGGATTGGGGGGACTTGTCCCTGTAAACTGGCCGAGGTGGCATTGATAATGACATCAATTTGGCCAGAAACTTGGTCGAAATGCTCTGCAGTGATATGACCATGGCCTTCAAAGTGTTTTGCGAGCGCTTGAGCCTTTTCTATGGTCCGGTTGGCGATGATAAGTTCTGCAGGCTGTTGCTGAAGTATAGGTTGGATAACACCTCTTGCCGCTCCGCCTGCACCTAGTAAAAGAATGCGCTTATGGTGGAGTTCAATATTGTGATTATTGATTAAGTCCCGGCAGAGGCCGGTACCATCGGTATTGTCACCGTATAAGCTACCGTCATCGCGAAAAATAACGGTGTTGACAGCCCCAGCAAGCGTGGCCGCTTCACTTTTGTCTGCAATGCATTGCCAGACTTGTTCTTTAAACGGCACGGTAACATTGAGACCTTTAAACCCTCGGTCCTGAAGTTGTTGTAAGCCTGCTATTAAGCCATCAATGGGGACGAGTTCTGCCGTGTAAACCAAGTCTTGAGCACACTGTTGGGCAAAGGCTTGGTGGATGCGAGGTGATTGACTATGGGCGATTGGGTTACCAATCACCGCATATTGGTCGGTCATTTCTGCGCCGCCAATTGTTGGGCAACGTCTTTTGCAAAATAAGTCAAAATGCCATCGGCACCAGCACGCTTAAAGGCCAATAAGCTTTCCATTACCGTGGCTTGTTCGTCTAACCAGCCATTTTGGGCGGCGGCTTTGAGCATGGCATATTCGCCACTGACTTGATAAGCAAAAGTGGGTTTTTGGAAGGTATCTTTGATTCGTCTTAACACATCGAGATAGGGCATACCAGGTTTGACCATCAGCATATCAGCGCCTTCATTGATATCGAGCGCGACCTCATGCAGTGCTTCATCACTGTTGGCGGGATCCATTTGGTAACTATATTTATTACCGCTGCCAAGGTTGCCAGCGGAGCCAACGGCATCTCGGAAAGGCCCATAAAAACTGGATGCATATTTCGCTGAGTAGGCAAGAATACGGGTGTGAATGTAACCCTGCGCCTCGAGTTGATGGCGAATGGCGCCAATACGGCCGTCCATCATGTCAGACGGGGCGACGATATCAACACCAGCTTCGGCATGAGACAGAGCTTGTTTGATTAATACTTCAACCGTTTCGTCGTTGACGATATAGCCTTTATCATCGATTAACCCGTCTTGACCATGCGTGGTAAAGGGATCTAAGGCGACATCGGTGATAACGCCGAGGTCAGGAAACTCTGCTTTTAACGCGCGTACTGTCCGTTGCGCTAACCCTTCTGGGTTATAGGCTTCACGTGCATCAAGGGTTTTTACCGTATCGGGTGTAACGGGAAATAATGCCATCGCGGGAATCCCAAGCTGATGGATCATTTCTGCTTCTTTTAATAACAGATCGATACTGAGCCGGTTAACGCCGGGCATTGAACTGACCGCTTGTTTTTGTTGCTGGCCTTCTAGGACAAAACAAGGGTAAATCAAATCATGCACGGTTAAGGTGTTTTCACGCATGAGATCGCGTGAAAAACGGTCTTTTCTAAGGCGTCTTGGCCGTTGTATTGGGAAACCTGTCTGGGTAAAAGCGTTAGTCACAATAGTTCCTTGCGTTGAGTTGTGCCAATTTTAGCAAACTTTGTTATATTTCATGAAACTTATCAAACGGTTTATTGGACGAGTTATGAAAAGCTATATTGGTGTAGTTCAAATGAATACTTCTGATAATCTGGCAGCAAATTTAGCTTATGCCAAGGTTCAGATAGAGCACGCGGCTTTTGTCGGTCTCGACCTGATTAGTTTTCCTGAAACGTTTTTATATATAGGGGCGGATAACCAACAAAAACATCAGCTTGCCCAAAGTTTAGAAGGTGAGATTGTTGAGACGTTTCGTGCTTTAGCTGTTCAATATAATTTGTCTATTTTGTTGGGTAGTATCTACGAAAAGACGAAGGATGATGAGCGTTTATACAATACCTCGGTCTTGTTGAATCGCCAAGGTGAGCTGGCGGGGGTCTATCGTAAAATTCATTTATGTGATGCGCCTACCCTAGGTTATAACGAGTCGGAAGGCGTTAAAGCAGGCGATCGCCTCGTTGTGGTTGAACATGAGATTGGCAACGTTGGCTTCAGCATTTGTTATGACCTCAGATTTCCGGAATTGTACCGTGGTCTGACTGCACAAGGGGCCGAGATTATTTTTGTGCCTTCGGCTTTCTTTCTTCTTACTGGTAGACATCATTGGTTACCGCTACTGACAGCAAGAGCTATTGAGAATCAAGTGTATATTATTGCACCCAATCAATGGGGCGAGCATTATCAGGGTCGGGCTTCATCTGGCAGTAGTGTGATTATAGATCCATGGGGTAGTGTTTTATGCTGTGCACCTGAGCGATCAGGACTGATATTTTCTACATTGGATTTAAGCTATTTAAGGGAAGTTCGGACAAATATGCCGTTATTACAGCAGCGACGCCCCGAGTTGTGCCAATAATTAGTTAATGTGTCTGGATTGGCATCTTTATAAATACGATAAGCCGACGTCCTGTTTTATAGACTATCTGCGTTTTTTACGTGGACTAGGGATGCACTTTTAAGCTAAAATTGTACGAATTTTGTGTGGATGAAGTGTTCCGTTTCATCCTGATTTTTATCCGTTGGAGGTTTCCTTTGCGAACAAGCGCTTTACTCGCTCTTGAAGATGGCACGGTATTTCACGGCGAATCGATTGGTGCCATTGGGCAGTCAGTTGGTGAGGTTGTGTTTAATACATCAATGACAGGCTATCAGGAAATTCTGACTGATCCTTCTTATTGTCGTCAGATTGTGACGCTCACTTATCCGCATATCGGCAATGTTGGTGTCAATGATGAAGATGAAGAGTCTGGGCAAATTTATGCCAGTGGTTTAATTGTTCGCGAACTGTCCCCTGTGGTCAGTAGCTGGCGTAGTGAGCAAGCGCTAGATGCTTATTTAAAACAACATAATATTGTTGGCCTTGCAGAAATTGATACTCGTGCCTTAACGCGTCTCTTACGTGAAAAAGGGGCGATGAAGGGTTGTATTGTTGCGGGTGAAGATATTGATATTGATGCTGCGATAGCCACAGCTCAAGCCTCAGATGGCTTGAAAGGGATGGACCTCGCGAAAGTGGTATCGACACAAGAACGCTATCGTTGGGATAAAGGCTGTTGGCATCTATCTGGTGAAAACAAAGCGGCCGACCCACGTTTTCATGTGGTTGCGTATGACTTTGGTGCTAAAAGTAATATCTTAAGAATGTTGGTGGAACGTGGCTGCCAGTTAACCGTTGTGCCAGCCCAAACACCAGCCGACGAAGTGTTGGCAATGAACCCTGATGGGGTGTTCTTATCTAACGGGCCTGGTGATCCGGAGCCTTGTGATTATGCGATCACAGCGATTCAACAGTTGTTGGAAGCAGATCTTCCCATTTTTGGGATATGTTTAGGACACCAATTGTTGGCATTGGCTTGCGGTGCAAAAACCGTCAAAATGAAATTTGGCCATCATGGCGCGAATCATCCAGTGCAAGAGCGGTTGGCTGGACTAGTGATGATTACCAGTCAAAACCATGGCTTTGCGGTTGATGAAGATTCATTGCCAGACACATTGGAAGCGACCCATGCCTCGCTATTTGATGGTAGTTTGCAAGGTATTCATCACAAGACTAAACCGGCTTTTAGTTTTCAAGGACATCCTGAAGCCAGTCCTGGCCCGCAAGATGCGGCACCACTCTTCGATCACTTCATTGATCTTTTAGCTACAGCGACAGGTAAGTAAGACACAATGGCAAAACGTACTGATATACAAAGCATCTTAATTTTGGGTGCAGGCCCGATTGTCATTGGCCAAGCCTGTGAGTTTGATTATTCAGGGGCTCAAGCTTGTAAAGCGCTACGGGAAGAAGGGTATCGCGTTATTTTAGTTAACTCGAACCCTGCAACCATTATGACGGATCCGAATATGGCGGATGCGACCTATATTGAACCGGTTACTTGGCAGGCCGTGACTAAAATCATTGAAGCCGAAAAGCCCGATGCGATATTGCCGACTATGGGAGGGCAGACAGCCTTAAACTGTGCGTTAGATCTAGAACGTGAAGGTGTGTTAGCCAAGTACGGCGTGGAAATGATTGGTGCGGATAGCGAGGCCATCAATAAAGCCGAAGACCGAGATCTATTTCGTGCAGCGATGCATAAAATTGGTCTAGATATGCCCAAGTCAGCAATTGCACATACTTTAGAAGAAGCAATCGATGTCCAGCAAGAATTTGGCTACCCAACGATTATCCGTCCCTCATTTACCATGGGAGGCAGTGGCGGTGGTATTGCTTATAACAAAGAAGATTTCATTGAT
>JAIBDY010000041.1 GCA_024685995.1 Piscirickettsiaceae bacterium
ACCTACCCAAGAACGATACGGGCCATATCTGTGTGTGAACACACTGCTCTTCTATTTGGTCTTGCTCCAGGTGGGGTTTACCGTGCCACAACTGTTACCAATTGCGCGGTGCGCTCTTACCGCACCCTTTCACCCTTACCAAATAATCCGAAAACTATTTGGCGGTCTACTCTCTGTTGCACTGGCCGTAGGCTCGCGCCTCCCAGACGTTATCTGGCACCCTGCCCATTGGAGCCCGGACTTTCCTCACTGTCGCCATTGCAACAGCGCGATTGTCTGGCCATCTCAGCTGGCGATCATACCTGACATGGGTTATTTATGTTGGAGTTTCAATGCTTGCTCGTAAGCTTTATTCTTACTGACGGATAATAATTCAGCGGTAATCGCTGCGGCACGCTTAACCGGCAAATCAATCAGTAACAAAGATAACACCCGATTCACTTCGGCTTCATCAGCATCTTGCTGTTGATGACAGCCTTCTACTAGTATGACGCACTCACCACGTTGTTGATTGCTATCATTAGACACCCAAGCCTGTAATTCTGCTAGCGGCTTGGTCATAATGATTTCATGGAGTTTAGTCAGTTCCCTTGCTAGACAAGCGGCCCGGTCGGCACCAAATACCAGTTGCATATCACTCAATGTTGCTTGTAATCGGCGCGGGCTTTCATAGAAGATCATGGTTCGACTCTCTGCGGCTAAAGCCTCTAAAGCCTGCTTTCTTGCTCCTTGTTTTGGCGGTAGAAAGCCCTCAAAACTGAAACGATCAGATGCTAAACCCGAAGCAGACAGTGCTGCGACTAAAGCACAACAACCAGGTATCGGAACAACCTTAATATGATGTTCCCGAGCCAAAGAAACCAGTCGGTAACCAGGATCGCTGATCAATGGCGTACCTGCATCACTGATTAACGCGATGGACTCACCCTGTTGTAAACGGGCGAGTAACACTTCACTACGTTGCTGTTCATTATGTTCATGCAATGATATTTTGGGTGTCGAAATAGCATAGTGCTGCAATAAATGGCCACTGTGCCTTGTATCTTCAGCCGCGATAACATCGACTGTCTGCAATACCTCAATCGCTCGTGCCGACAGATCGGACAGGTTGCCAATCGGTGTCGCAACGATATAAAGACTTGCAGTTTCCAGTTTTGTCACAGAGAATCAACCTTATATTAATCATTCAGTTCTGGTCGTAATATACCTGAACAGGTAACATGTTTCGCACACTTATTTTACAGATAGATTTAACTATGTCTTCATGGCGGTCCATATTCTTAGTTGCAGCTCTAACGTTGACATTGAGCGCTTGTCAATCGCTAAGCCCATTGACAGCACCCAATGTTGAAGCAGAATCTCAGGCACAGAGTGCAGCCCAGTCTGGTGATTTCTTGAGTGCTGCCCAGCAATACGAAGCGTTAGCTAAATCAACAGGCGGCAACCACCGAGCGCGATTATATATACAAGCCGCCGCTGCCTACTGGCAATTGGGCCAAGTCGAACAGGCGCGCGACAGCCTTGCCAAGGTTGACCTTGAACAACTGACACCGGCATTGGCCTTTGATAAAGCCCTTTTAGAAGCCAAAATGGCTTTAAATTATCTCGATGCTGAAGGTGCTTTGACATTGCTGGAACCCTACCAAGCAGAAAACTTAACCACCAAGCGCCAAAGTGCACTCTGGCAAACACGGATTCAAGCGTATCAAGAAACAGGAAACTGGTTAGAAAAAGCCAATAGCCATATCCGTTTGGATCCCTTATTACCCGAGTTAGAACGAGAACAGAACCAACAACAACTTTGGCAAGCCTTGATGTCTTTAACGCCCAAAGCCCTAGAACTATTTAAGCCCGGCTTACCACCGGCAGTTGACAGTGGTTGGTTTGAGTTGGCCTATATCATCAAAACATATCAAGATAAACCCACCGTATTAGTTGTGGCATTGGAAGATTGGCAACGTAGTTACCCAGGGCATCCCGCCTTGCCATCTATCTATAAAAAAAGCGTCTCATCAGGAACCTTACTGCCACAACAATTAAACAATATTGCCGTATTGTTGCCAGAATCAGGGCCGTATGCCCAAGCTGCAGAGGCGATAAAGCGCGGTATATCGGCGGCCCATTATGCAGATAATGGTAGTAGCCAACTACACTTTATTAATATCGAAACTGACACGCTCACCGGCCACAGTAATATTCAAGCCGCCTACCAACGTGCGCTAGACTTACATGCAAGCCTCGTCATTGGGCCGCTTGATAAAAGCGCGATACAAACATTGGCACAGACTGTCGACTTAACTATCCCTGTTTTAGCTTTAAACCGTTTGCCCGGTTTTCAGCACGTTAATAATTTATACCAATTTGGCTTGGCACCCGAAGATGATGCGATTTCAGCTGCCAAAAATGCCATGGCCAAAGGCTATCAACGCGCCATTATCTTTGCACCCGATGCCGAATGGGGCCAGCGAATCGCCAATGCCTTTGAAGCCCAATGGTTGAGTCAAGGTGGCGTACTATTAGGGCAAGCGACTTACAAGGAATCTGATAACGACTACTCCGCAACCATTACACCCCTTTTTGGTTTGACTTCAAGCGAACATCGTTATCAATCTTTAAAGCGCACGCTCGGTACACAAATTGAATTTGAACCGCGGCGCAGACAAGATATCGATGTTATTTTTTTAGCGGCACGCCCCTTAAAAGCAAGGCAACTTGTGCCACAATTCAAGTTTCATCGCTCGGGGCAATTACCCATTATCGCGACCTCGCATGCTTATGCTGGCATTGAAAATAGCCAACAAGACATCGATTTAAACGGCCTTTACATCAACGATATTCCTTGGGTATTCCCAGAGATTGCTAAGCAAAGCCCCGCTTATCAAGTTCTGCAACAGCAACAACCCGATTCGTTTGACCAATTGATACGCCTTTCCGCTCTGGGTGCAGATGCCTACCGCTTAGCCAATGAACTTAACCGCTTAAGTCATTCACCTGCCGCCAATTTTTCTGGCGCGACAGGAGTTTTATCGATTGATGACCACGGCTATGTTAACCGGCAACTACAATGGGCCAACTTTGTTAACGGAAAAATTCAGGCGCAAGCCGACCCTAAACTACCCCTTACTTCGATGCCATGACCACAAGCAAACACATTGGCGATCAGGCAGAGCAGCTTGCATTAACGCATTTACAACAAGCGGGATTAACGGTCGTCGCTAGAAACTTTCACCGTCCGGGGGGCGAAATTGATTTAATCATGCTTGATGGACAAACGCTGGTCTTTGTCGAGGTTCGATACCGTAAATCGGCCAAATTTGGTAGTGCCCTAGAGAGTGTGAACAAGCAAAAACAGCAGCGTCTAATTCAAACGGCATCCGCCTATATTCAACAAATGCCAGCTAATTATCCCCGTTACCGATTTGATGTTGTCGCGATCATGCCTAAAAATAATAGCTTTAATATCAACTGGCTAAAAGATGCATTTCAACTAAATTAACAGTAGCCAAACGGTTTTCAGAAAGCGATAATAGCCACCCACACTGATTTTAGGATCGACCCATGTCACTATCTAAGCTCGCACTATTACTCTTGCTTCCCCTTATTGTCTTACAAGGGTGTGCCACCGCCGTTGTCACAGGCGCTGCGACCGGAGCCTCCATAGTGCACGACCGCCGGACTGCGGGTTCGGTGATAGATGATCAAGGTATTGAGTTTAAGGCGTCATTGGCTATCTACAATAACAAAGAAATCTATGACCAAAGTCATATTAATGTCACCAGTTATAACGGCACGGTACTCATCACTGGGGAAACATTGACCGAACAGCTTAAGCAAAAAGTCTACAATCTAGTTCGCAACCTCCCTAAAGTACGTACTATTCATAATGAACTCATTATCGCTGCGCCGAGTGCATTACCTTCGCGCAGTAGCGATGCTTGGATCACATCAAAAGTCAAAGCCAAAATTACTGCTGATGAGTACTTAGATCCTTTCTTCATCAAAGTCGTCACAGAACACGGCATTGTTTATCTTATGGGTGTTGTCAGCCGCGCTGAAGCCGACCGCGCCGTCAGTATCGTCTCTAACTCAGCTGGGGTACAACGCGTAGTTAAATTATTTGAATATTCTAATTAGTGCTACCAAAAGCCCCAATGAGTGGTGCTCATTGGGGCTTTGACTGTTGTCAGAATGGCTTGACCACGGCGAGTACGACGACCGCGATTAAAATGAGAACTGGCGCTTCATTAAACCAGCGATAGTAACGATGGGAACGTTGGTTCCGATCATTTGCAAAGTCCTTTACCATTCGTCCACAGATACCGTGATAGCCAAACAACAAGAGTACCAACGCCAATTTAGCATGTAGCCAATACATAGATAACAAGGCTTCAAACGAATAAAAGCTCATTAACCAAGCCCCTAATATTAAGACTAAAATGGCACTTGGCGTCATAATGCCTTTATATAACTTTCGCTCCATCACTTTAAAGCGTGCATTCCCCGCCTCGTCTTCACACATCGCATGATAAACAAATAAACGCGGTAAATAGAACATCGCGGCAAACCAGGTTACGACACAAATAATATGGAAGGCCTTAAGCCACAACATTCCCTACTCCTTTAAATCAATGGTACTATTTTAACTAATTTATCACGGAGCTGCCCATGACCGACAAAATGCCTCATGAACAACGGCAGTTTAGTCGCATTCCGTTTGATGCTGTCGCTCATATTCATAACGTCACGGGCAAGCTTGATGCACAATGTGCCGTCATCGATATCTCTCTCTCAGGGATTCTTATCACTAAGCCCATGGACTGGCAGGGTCGTTTAGCAGAGCAATACCAAATTGATTTAGTCTTAATCGAGTCACAAGCCGTTATCAAAATGACCGCTTCCGTAGCGCATATTGACCCTGCACGTGTTGGCTTTCACTGCGAACAACTTGACTTGGATAGTTTAAGCCACTTAAAACGCCTTGTTGAGCTAAATTTGGGCGATGATGCGCTATTACACCGTGAACTGTCCGCTTTACTATACTGATATCTCTTGAATTACATTAACGCATCAATCGCTTCTGATAAGTGTTGAACTGCGATGATGCTAATGCCTTTAATCGGTTTCCTAGGGGCATTGGCGGTCGGTACGATAGCGTGTTTAAAGCCATGTTTGGCCGCATCGCTGACCCGCTCTTCTCCTGCTTGCACCGGCCTAATTTCCCCGGTTAAGCCAACTTCCCCAAAGATAATTAAATCACGCGCGATAGGTTTATCTCTCAAGCTTGATAATACCGCTGCCAATACCGCCAGATCTGCTCCCGTTTCGCTCAGTTTTACCCCGCCAACGACATTGATAAAGACGTCTTGATCACTGCATGTGATACCACCATGGCGATGCAAAATCGCTAGCAACATGGCTAGGCGGTTTTGCTCTAGGCCTACCGATACCCGCCTCGGATTGCCTAAAGGGCTATCATCCACTAATGCTTGCACTTCGACGAGCATCGGCCTGCTGCCTTCGCGAATCACCGTCACAACACTACCTGCCAGCGCTTCTTGACCACGCGATAGAAAAATAGCCGATGGGTTACTGACCTCTTTTAGCCCTAATTCGGTCATGCCAAACACACCCAGCTCGTTGACCGCGCCAAACCGATTCTTAACCGCTCTCAGAATACGAAAGCGTGTCGAAGAGTCGCCTTCAAAATACAACACGGTATCTACCATATGCTCCAGCACGCGTGGTCCGGCCAACGCACCTTGTTTGGTCACATGACCGACCAAAATCATTGTGGTCCCACTGGATTTTGCAAATCGAACGAGTTGTGCTGCACTTTCGCGTACTTGTGCAACGGTGCCGGGCGCTGATTGTAATAGCTCGGTAAACACCGTTTGAATCGAGTCAATCACCATGACCTGTGGCTTTAATGTTTTGGCCGTCGTCACCATTTGTTCGGCATGGGTTTCGGCCAACAAGTCCAACGGGATATTTTCTAGTTGCAATCGTTCTGCGCGCAATCGAATTTGTTGTAATGACTCTTCACCGCTAATGTAAAGCGGACTCACGCCACTGCTTTTTGCCATCATTGCCATCGCTTGCAATAGCAAAGTTGATTTACCAATCCCGGGGTCACCACCGATCAACACAACCGAGCCTGTGACCAAGCCACCACCAAGCACTCTATCCAGTTCAGGTAAGCCAGTTGTCCAACGGATCGCTTGTTCCGATGTGACCTCACTTAAAGTTTGTACCCGACCTTTTTGCTCCCCAGCATAACTGGCATGACGACTAATTGTGGCTTGGCTCGTTGGTGTTGTGGAAGATTGCACCTCTTCTTCTAGACTATTCCAAGCGCCACATTCGCCACATCGGCCAGCCCATTGCGGTGTTTGTGCACCGCATTCTTTGCAGCTATACACTCGCTTTGCTTTAGCCATGATATTGCCTTGTCACACGTTGATTCAATTGACACAACAACTCGTAAGCAATGGTATTGGCAGACTTAGCCACCGTATCCACTGCCAAGATATCATCGCCCCACAAGGTTACTGGATCGCCTATCTGTGCTGTGCTCAAGGCAGATAAATCAATACAAACCATATCCATTGAAATTCGGCCCAAGACATCAACTAATTGATTGTGAATACAGACTTTGCTGTTATTTGATAATTGACGATGATAACCATCGCCATAACCGATATTAACCGTGCCGACTGTCATCGCTTTCGTGGCTTTCCAGTCACCGCCATAGCCAACTTCCGCACCAGCTTGCAGCTGTTCGATTGCGATGAGTTGTGCTGTCAATGTCATTGCGGGTTTTAAGCCTAAATCATTGGCTCTCTTATCTTCAAAAGGGGAGGCACCATACAACATAATACCCGGTCTAAGCCATTCATCTTGACCTGTTTGCAACGACATAATTGCTGCCGAATTCGCCATACTGATCGGCCCCGCATGCGTCATACTTGCCATTTTCATGCGATCTAACTGTTGTTGATTACGCTTATCATCCCAGCTATCGGCATTGGCAAAGTGACTCATTAACCCTATCTGACCGATGACTTTCCCACTAGTTGTAAGCGTTTTAACTGCTTCTGCGAGCTGGGTATGGGCTAGGCCCAAGCGATGCATCCCTGTCTCGACCATTAACCAACAGAACTGTAATGGTTTTAAGCCTTGTGCCGCTGAGAGTAATGTCAGTTGATGAGGGTTATGAAACACCAAGGAGAGATCTGATTCTGCTGCCAACTGTAACTGTGCGACATTATTGACCCCTTCTAAAATGACGATGTTTTTCGTAATCCCTGCTTGGCGAAGTCGGAGCCCTTCGGACAGTCTTGCCACCGCAAATGCATCACTCCCTTCCATTAAGGCATTTGCCACTGCAATATCACCGTGACCATAAGCATTGGCTTTGATCACGGACATCACTTTACTATTTGGCGCAAGCTGTTTTACGCGCGATAAGTTGTGCCTTATCGCAGCGAGATCAATATGAGCGACTGGATAGGTCTGCACCGTTACTGATCACCGTAATCATCATAATTATTAAAGGCAAAGTTTTCGAAACGGGTATATTTACCTTGGAAGGTTAACGCGACAGTACCAATTGGACCGTTCCGTTGTTTGCCAATAATAATCTCTGCTTTACCTTTTTCTGGCGAATCTTCGTTATAGACTTCATCACGATAGATAAATACGATTAAATCGGCGTCTTGTTCGATCGCACCCGATTCACGCAGATCTGACATAATTGGCCGCTTATTGGGACGTTGCTCTAAGCTTCGATTTAGCTGTGATAGGGCAATCACTGGGACTTCTAATTCTTTTGCTAAGGCTTTTAATGACCGTGATATTTCAGAGATTTCTGTCGCTCTATTTTCACTACTGCTTTTGCCACTGCCCTGCATCAATTGGATATAATCGATCACGATCAAACTCAAACCATGTTCACGCTTCAATCGCCGTGCCCGCGCCCTTAATTCTGTTGCCGTTAAAGCGGGCGTGTCATCAATAAACAATGGCGCTTCGTTTAATAACGCAATCGCGGACGTCAGGCGTGGCCAGTCGTCATCATTTAAGCGCCCTGTTCGAAGACGATGCTGATCAATTTGACCTAATGACGACAACATCCGCATCGCCAGTGCATCTGATGGCATCTCCATACTAAACACCGCGACCGGCTCTTTACTCTTGATTGCGGCATTTTCAGCCAAATTCATGGCAAACGTTGTTTTCCCCATTGAAGGTCGCCCTGCGACAATCACCAAGTCAGCGGGTTGTAAACCTGAGGTTTGTTCATCAAAGTCAGTGAAACCCGTCGATAGGCCGGTAATCGCACTATCTTGTTCAAATAAAGTGTCGATCCTGTCGACAACTTTGCTTAAGACTTCTTTGACTTGAATAAAGCCGCCAGCGCGTTTGGCGCCTTTTTCTGCGATTTCAAATACTTGGCCTTCAGCAAGGTCTAGCATTTCTTCGCTACTACGACCTTCTGGGTTAAATGCCGCGTTTGATATCGTTGTCCCGACTGTAATCAGTTGACGTAGGATTGAACGCTCTCTGACTATCGAGGCATAGGCAACGATGTTGGCTGAGCTAGGGGTATTACGTGCGAGCATACCCAGATAGGCTAACTCGCCTACTTTATCTAGTTCGCCACGTTTATCGTGATATTCCGCTAAGGTGATAACATCAACGGGTTGAGATTGCTCAAACAAATCTGCGATTGCACGGAAGATGAGTTGATGATCATGTCGATAAAAATCATGCTCAACGAGTAAATCGGCTGTCTTTTCCCAGCTATCATTATCCAGCATCAGGCCGCCGAGTACTGACTGTTCGGCTTCTATTGAATGTGGCGGTACTTTAAGCGCCTCTGTGGCCGTATCTTTATAAGAATCAAGATAGCTTAGATCTTCCACAGCAGCCCACCTAAAATAGCAATTACAAGGTTAAACAAATTACCACAAATGTCATGGTGATTTCAGCACCGCAGTAACACTGCGGTGCGAAATCAAGATGACGTTTTACGCTTCTTCTTGTGCTTTAGCGATAGCTTCTGCTTCTTCTAAAGCTTCAACTCTCGCTTTATCAGCTTCAGCTGCTTCTGCTTGTGCTTGAATTTGCGCTTCTGACGTAATATTCACTTTTACTGTGACGACAACGTCTGAATGTAATTGAATATCAATATTGTATTCACCGGTATGACGTAATGGGCCAGTCGGTAGACGTACTTCATTACGTTCAATATCAGCACCAGCAGCATTCAAAGTATCAGCAATATCACTACCACTGACAGAACCGAATAACTTACCTTCGATACCGGCATTTGCCATGATGTTTACATCACCTGCAGCAACCAGTTTTTCTTTGCGTTGTTCTGCTTCACTATGCAATTTAGCTGCTGCAGCTTCTAATTCAGCACGACGTGCTTCAAAGACTTCTCTGTTTCGCTTATTGGCTGGTAATGCTTTACCTTTAGGTACTAAAAAGTTACGTCCGAAACCGGCTTTAACACTAACTTCGTCGCCTAGATTACCAAGTTTCTGCATTTTTTCTAGCAAAATTACTTGCATCGTTTTACCCTCATTGCAGTATGACACTGCTTTATAAATTTACTCGCCTTGTTCAGATGAACGCTGACGAAAATTAATCCACTGTTCCAAAACACCCATTAGCGCCAATAATACGGCCATTTGTGGCATCATTATTAACATCAATATATACATAACAACCAACCAAGCTTTATGCCTTTGCTGTCGTTTCACCACGGCATGTGCAACCGCCACACCTTGAATCGCAAATAACACCAATAATATTGGTAAACAATTTTGCAATACTGGCACGGCGTTACCGGGCAATGACGCTATCAGCATCACTAGCACCGTCACGATTGCCGCCATCTTTCCGAGTCGTAAGGACTGGAATTCTTCAGCAAAGCCACCGGGGTTATACAACATCGCTTGCCACGCTCGGCCTATTAATAAACCTAAGACAATGTTGGCAAACAAACCCGCCACTATCAACCCAGTCATCATACTGGACAACAAGGCTACAAACGATTGTGTTTCTGTTTGACTTAATTGCCAATCAGGCTGCGCGGTTAGCATTTCAACTAAGGGCGCCATCATTTGTAACCACCATTCAGCGGGGTTGGGCAACACAATATAGGTCCCTAAGACCATCACAGTGCCGAGTCCCGCCGTCACTAACAAGCTTGTCGTTAGTGACCGGGTATAGCCCAATATCAAAGTGACGCCATAAACTGGCAACCAACTTGCTATTAAAAATACACCCGTTATGAACGGTTGGTTGAGCAAAAATGTGCTGGCTATCGCTAACACAATTGTTGCTATCGTAAGGACAACAGCCCCTTCTTTAGGGCCCGCCCTTAATGTACATAATGCGATGATACCACTCGCCAAATAACTGACAGGCGGCAACATCATTGCTAGCAACGACATTGCAGCAATGACGATGGCAGATTGCCAACGCCCTTGCATTGCAAATACTGCAAGACCACGCAGCATTATCTTACTAACTCTTCTAACTCAATGTTTTGACTAATATCCCAGTTACTTATGCATATCACAGTAAGGGATCAACGCCAAGAAACGTGCACGTTTTACACAAGTTGAAAGCTGACGCTGGTAACGCGCTTTGGTTCCTGTGATACGGCTAGGCACAATTTTGCCTGTTTCAGTGATGTAATTTTTCAATAAATTTACATCTTTATAATCGATTTGCTTCACACCTTCAGCGGTGAATCGACAAAATCTTCTACGTCTAAAAAAACGTGCCATGATTATGCTCCTGCGTTATCGCGGTGACGTGATGGCTTATCATCATCATCTTTACGCAACATTGGTGATTGTTCTGTTTCAGCGCTGTCCATGCTCACGACTAGGTGACGAATCACTGCGTCGTTAAAGCGGAAAGCGGTAGTCACTTCTTCTAATTGTGCTACACCACATTCAACATTCATTAACACATAATGTGCCTTATGAACTTTGTTAATTGGATAAGCCAATTGACGACGACCCCAGTCTTCAAGACGGTGTACTTTGCCACCTTCGCTGGTGAAAGTCTGTTGATATTTTTCAATCATGGCAGGCACTTGTTCGCTCTGATCAGGGTGGACCAGAAACACGATTTCGTAATGTCTCATTTGAGCTCCTTACGGTTTATACAGCCCCACAGCTTATGCATGAGGCAAGGAGGATTACCCTTTATTTTATGGGTAACAGATTATTTTACGTTATATTTACTGCAAATCACAAGCTTCTTTGACGTGCGGCTTCAAACAAACAGACACCTGCGGCGACAGAAACATTCAGACTCTCAGCACCGCCTTGCATCGGTATATAGACAACTTGATCGCAATGGTCCCTAGTGAGTCGCCTTATACCGCGGCCTTCAGCGCCCAATATGATCGCCAATGGCCCTTTCAATTCGACATCATATAAAGTCGCCTCACTGTCACCCGATGTCCCAACTAGCCACACGCCAGCTTGCTGAAGTTCGCGCAGGATTCGCGCCAAGTTCGTCACTTGAACAAAGGGCAATCGTTCGGCTGAGCCACTCGACACTTTCATCGCCGTGGCCGTCAAACCAGAGGCCCTATCTTTAGGCGCAATCACGGCATGCGCGCCCGCCGCTTCTGCAGTGCGTAAACAGGCTCCCAGATTATGTGGATCCTGTACGCCATCTAAAATCAGCAGTAATGGGGCTGTACCTGCATCAATCAAGTCATCGACTAATTTGAGCAAGTCGGTTTCTGCCATTTCTTTCAAGGGGCTACATTTCGCAATAACTCCTTGATGACGTACCTCTGGCATCATGTCATCCAATTGCTCGCGCGCCACTTTCAACGGTTGCAAGCCATGCTGCTTCGCGGCAGCCAGAATCGCGGCCACTCGGTCATCATGGCGCTCATCAGCTAACCAAATTTCTGTGACACGCGTTACAGGCAACTCCAGTGCTGCCTGTAACGCGTGTAAACCAAAAATCAAATGATGATGGTCATGACGCTGTTGCTTATCCGCGCTGGCAGACTTGTGAGTCTTACGGCGTTTGGTATGCGTTTGACTCTTGGCCTTCGATGACGGGTTTGACATAAATTTCTACTCGACGATTAAGTTGGCGACCCGCTTCAGTGGCATTGGTTGCTCTTGGTTCTGATTCACCGCGGCCAGCAGCGACAAGACGGCTTCTCTCGACACCTTGGCTTGCAAAATAACCGACTACTGAATCAGCACGTTGTTGTGACAAAGTCATATTATAACTTTCTGACCCAACACTATCCGTATGGCCCACAACATGAATCACTGTATTAGGATAACGTTGAAGGATATTAGATACTTTTTGTAAGGTCGGCATAAAAGCAGATTTAAGACCGGCTTTACCAAAGTCAAATGAAACTTCGCTCGCAATGTCAATTTTCAGGGTTTCGTCTTGAAGACGTTGTACTTCAAGCGCATGACTTGCCCGCTCAGAGGCCAAAGCGGCTTCCATTTCTTGTTGCTGCTTGTCCATGTAATTGCCCGCACCCGCACCCGCTAATGCACCGACGGCGGCACCAATCAATACACCTTTTTTGTTATTTTCGACGGAATGACCCAGTGCTGCACCCGCCACGGCCCCCATCACGGCACCCATTTTGGCGCGTTGATTGGGATCATCCGTTGCACAAGAGGTCAAACTCGCCGTAATCAAACCTACGATTAATGCTTTTTTCATTTCCGTTTCCTTATTAAAATAGACCATTAGTCCGATGGCTATTATACTGCTTTCCATTCAATGAACACACACTGAACAAAGAGATAAAATTTATGGAACGCCAGTTTATTCCCGTTAATATCGCCTTACTTACCATTTCTGACACACGCACAGTTGATGACGATACTTCGGGTAAAGTACTCCGTGAACGCGTCATCGCTGAAAATCATCTGCTCGCAGACCAAACCATTGTGCGCGACGATAAATATGCAATTAGGGCTATCCTATCGCAATGGATTGCCGATCCCAATATTCAAGCGATTATCACAACCGGTGGGACGGGCCTGACGGGCCGTGACGGCACGCCCGAGGCGGCCCAAGTTTTATTTGATAAAACCATCGAAGGCTTTGGCGAATTATTTAGGCAGCTTTCTTATGATGTGATCCGCACCTCAACAGTACAATCGCGTGCTATTGCAGGTGTCGCTAACGGGACTTTTATTTTCTGCCTACCTGGTTCATCTGGCGCTTGTATGACAGGTTGGGATAACATTTTAAAAGATCAGCTAGATGCTCGCCATAAACCCTGTAACTTTGTTGACCTCATGCCGCGCTTATTGGAAAAATGAACCAAATTACACTGTACACAACACAAGGCTGCCACCTTTGTGAGCTCGCCTATCTACAGTTACAACAGCTGGATCCCGAGCAGTTTAGCCTCCACCTTGTTGAGATCGCTTTAGATGAAGATTTGCTAATGCGCTATGGTACGACTATCCCAGTAATTGAATTTCCAGACCAAACGACCTTAGCCTGGCCTTTTGAATACCGTGATATCGAAGCGCGCTTAAAACCCAGTCGTATTTAAAGCCAAATTTGTCAAATGTCGTCTTAAAGTCGCTATACTAGCCGTTTTTTAAAGAACCGATAAGCCATGACTGTCCAATTTATTGATACCGATGCTGATTTAGTCAGTTTTTGTCAGCGTATCGCTGATAGCGACTGGATGACCGTTGATACCGAGTTTCTACGTGAGAAGACTTATTATGCTCAGCTCTGCCTCATTCAAGTGGCTACCGTTGACGAAATCGCCTGTATTGACCCGCTGACTATTGATAATCTCGACCCGATTTTAGACTTAATCTATGATCCGGCGATCACGGTAGTCTTCCATGCCGCTAGGCAAGACTTGGAATTGTTCTATACCCTTCGAGGCAGCTTACCTACCGCGTTATTTGACTCACAACTCGCGGCTACCGTGTTGGGTTATGGTGACCAAATTGGTTATGGCAATTTAGTCAAACAGTGCCTTGGCGTCGAATTGGATAAAGCGCACTCGCGAACAGATTGGTCAAAACGACCATTGGATGCAGGACAAATTGACTATGCCGCCGATGATGTTCGTTATTTACGTGATATTTATCAAGCTTTGCTCAAAGAACTCAACGATAAAAACCGCCTACATTGGCTGGATGAAGACTTTCATAGTCTCAGCAATGTCAGTACTTATGCACCCGACCCAGAAAATATTTGGAAAAGGATTAAAGGCGCCGGCCGCTTGAAAGGCGCGCAACTGGCCATCTTGCAAAAACTTGCTGATTGGCGTGAACAACGGGCAATCAAAAGTAACCGACCAAGACGCTGGATTTTAAAAGACGACGTGATGATCGATCTCGCTAAACTGGCACCCGACTCACTACAAAAATTCAGTATGATCCGAGGGCTAGAATCTGGCACGATAGATCGTCATGGTAAAGCCCTGTTAGCACAAATCACTTTAGCCAAAACCATGCCGCGTGACGCCTGGCCTACGCTCAAAAAGCCCCTGAAGTTATCGACCCAACAAGATGCAACAGTAGATGCCTTAATGGCCTTAATGCGTAAGTTTTGTGATGAACAATCTATTGCACCCGCCGCCGTTGCTTCTCGTAAAGAATTAGAACGCATTGTCGCCGGTGACACTACTGTGAACTTATTACATGGCTGGCGTAACGAGATTGTCGGTCATCATATCCAAGCTTTTCTAGATGGAAAGTTAGCTATCACGGTCAATAACACACTACTCAACACCCACGAACAAGGATAAAACCATGTCAGCATTAATCTGCGGTTCATTTGCATACGATACGATTATGGTCTTCCCAGACCAATTCAAAAATCATAT
>JAIBDY010000056.1 GCA_024685995.1 Piscirickettsiaceae bacterium
CAACATGCAATGTCCCCTTAATCGTATTCACCAAGGTATCACCATGTTTTTCTCGCTCTTGATAAACCGACTCCCCCACGACAACAGCATCATCAACCACAATACCTAACGCTAAAATAAATCCAAACGTCGTAAATTCATTTAAGGTCAAGCCAAAAAACATATCCCCCATTAGAAATAAAGTACCGAAAAAAATAAACGGTAAACCTGCAGCCACCCAAAAAGCAACGGTCAAATTCAAAAACAAAGCCAATAAAATAAAGACCAACACAATGCCGGTAAACGCATTTTTTTCTAATAATGACAGACGACTTTTAATATCATTACTGCGATCACTCCAACTCATTAATTGCACGCCGTGAGGTAATGCACCCGATTGTTGCCATTCGGTCATGACCTCTACCGCATCTTCAACTGTTTTAGTGATATCCCCTTTACCCGCGGTGATAACTTGTACAGCCAGGCTGTCTTGTCCTTGGAATCGCGATAATGTGGCGGTTTGATCATCAAAGCTATCTTTGATTTCAGCGACATCACCTAAACGCAATAATTGACCTGATTGGGTCATTTTTAATGGAATATCAGCAAAATCTTGTTTTAAATACGCTTGTTCAGACGCTTTCAACTGCACATAAACAGAGGCATTTTTCATCACGGCCGTCATCGTATCTGATGAGTTGGCATTAATGACCGTTTCCACATCAGACAATGACAAACCATAGGCCTGCAGACGGCCTTCATCGATTTCAATCGCCATCATCGGGTCGAGCCATCCTGAGATAGTGACTCGATTAATATTCCCCTTGGCCAATAAATCTTTTTTCAAACGATCCGCCAGACTTTGTAAGGTGTGCCTATCCGCATTCCCATACAACTGTAACCAAATCGCATGTTCTTCCCTTGTCGCCCGCTCTATAACGGGCTCTTTAGCGTCAGTAGGAAACGTTGAGATCGCATCAATTTTGGTTTTCACGTCACTTAATAACAGGTCTAAGTCATAATCACTTTGCTTTTCGACCGTCATCGTTGCCCCAGAACCAGTAGAGACGCTAGTAATCGTGTCGATCCCCGTCACATCTTGCAACTGCTCTTCAATCTTAATTGCCAGCCCTTCTTCCGATTGGCTGGCGGAACCACTGTCATAAGAAATTGAAATATTAATGCTATCGGGTTCAATGCTCGGAAAAGCTTCTTTACGAAGCTCTGTTGATTGCATCACACCCAATAAAATCACTAAGATCATCAATAAATTCGCCGCAACTGGGTTTGCCGCAAACCAACCTATCAATCCACCTTTAACATTACTCACGGTCTAACTCCATTATTTTCACTTTCATACCCGTTAAATAACTATTTAAAGGTTTAGCTAATACCGCTGTGCGTTTATCTTGCAACGCATCCGGCACAGAAACAAAGATATTGTTATCTCGACTAAAAACAGGCGTAGCACTAAATTTGGCTAACAAATTATCGTCATCCACATACCAAATTTCACCACGAGGACTTAAAGCGGTACTCGGCAATTGCCACAAATTATTCCGTTGTTGACCCGGTAATTCAGCACTGACAAACGTCCCGGTATACAAAGCTGGTGTCTGTTCGAAAGGGTTATCCACTGCCACGATAAGTCGGCGTTGACGTGTTTCATCGGTTAAGTGTTGTTCTGCTCGTAAAACATAAGCTTGCCATGTTTGTTGGCTTTCGACGTGAGTCAATGTCACCGGCCAACGCTGCCCTTGTAACGTCGTCATATCCGGCAAGCTCTGCCAATCACTTTCTGATAAGGCAAGGCTGATTTCGGCTCTATCTGTACTCTGTAATGTCGCTATCGCAGACCCTTTTTGCACATAACCGCCCAGTGCGACGTCACGTGTAATGACAATGCCATCAAAAGGTGCCTTAACATGGGTATAATCTAAGTTTCTTTGCGCATATTTAACTGCCGATTGTGCTTGTTCATAACGGCGTTGAGCTGCTTGTAATTGCGGCTTTCGTAACACCAATTCAGAATCAGGCTCGCCATCTAATCCCGAATGTTGCCATTCTAATAGTGCTTGCTTTCCCTGCCGCTCCTCTTCTAGTAATGCAACATGTGCTTCCGCTAGGCTTTGTTTTGCTTCGGCTAATGCCGCAATATATTCACTGTCTTCTAACGTAACTAATTCATCACCAGCATGCACATGATATCCACTATCAAACTGTGTTGAGACGGTTTCAATTTGTCCTTCAATTTGAGCGGTCAAATCCACTTCGAAATGGGGTTCAACTGATCCGTATGCTTGTACTTGTACTTGTGCTTGATATTCTGCTGGTTGCAGCCAAACAATAGACACTTCCGCCACCAACTGTGGCGGCATGGCTTTAGGAGACATCGCAGGCTTATCCGGTCGCTCTCCTTGTTTTTGTGTTCCGGGAGGCGACGCGTTGGCAGAAACTTGTTGCTGTACCGCAATCGCCGTCACAATTAACACACCAACGGCCACAATCAATCCTACTATCTTTATTTTGTACGACTTCATTTATTTACTCCAAGACCTATTGCCAGCCCTAAATCAATACGGTTCATCAATTGTTGATAAATTAAAGTGTTATGTTGAGAGCGCAGGTCATAACTTGCCTGTTGCACTGCCAATAAATCCAAGATGGAGACCAAGCCCTCTCTATAATATTGTTGGTATAAAGTTAAGGTATTTAACTTATGTGCTAACGCGGTCTCTATATATTGTTGGCGCTCACGCAAACTGGTTTCAGCATCAATAGCATCATCAACCTCTTTAGCCGCCGTCAATAATGTTTCCCGATAGGTTTGGTAGCTCATCGCCGTGTCTAATTCAGCTTGTGAAATTGAGGCGCGTAATTCACCGCCATTAAAAATAGGTGCCGTTAATTGTCCCAATAACGCCCAAGCGGGTGACCCCAGTAACCATGCTTGCGGGGTATCGCTCAGTTGGCTTAAACTCGCCGTTAAATCCAAGTCGGGCAATAAATCTTGATAAGCAACATCTGTTCGTGATTGTGCTGCTTTAATCGCCTGATAAGCGGCTTGCAGATCAGGTCTACGTGCAAGCACATACTCAGGCAAATCTAAGATACTTAATGTCACATCGGGATAATTCGCCACAATATCAATCTCAGAAAAAGAGAGATCACCTAATAAGATCTGCAGCTGGCGCTGTTGGTTTCGGTAGTCTTGTCGTAAAGCGGTCAAGCTCGCTTTAGATGATGCCAGCGCGCTACTTGCTTCGTCTCTATCTTCTAAGCTACCAAGACCATTACGATAACGTTGCTCGATAAACTGAGCATTTTTCTCTAATGTTGCCAACCTTTCCTGTTCGATATTGATTTCGTGTTGTTGATAAATTAATGCCAACCAAGATCGGCTCACCTCCGCAACCAACGTATCTTGGACTTGTTGGTAAAGAAGCGCCTGTTCGGCCACATCATATTCAGCCGCTTGGACTGTATTAGCGAGTTTTCCCCACAAATCCATTTGCCAAGCAATCGTAATATCGCCGTTATAACTCGCCCCATTATCTTCTTCACGGCTAGCATTAAATCCTGCATTGACTTGCGGACGCTGTGTTGACTGGGCGCGAACAAGATCTTGTCTATAACGTTGTAGATTCAACCAACTTCGCTGTAAATCAGGGTTATGGACTAATGCACGCGTCACCAATCTATCTAAGATGGGACTTTGAATTAATGTGGTCAGATCTGTATTTGACATCGTACCCATTTCAACCCAAATGGGTATCGTGGCAATATCTTGCTCAATAACGGCATCATAATTTGTTTTGGCTAGTTCCGAACGCGCGGGAACATAACCACACCCTCCAATGGTCAAACATAATGTCACTAAGCAAATTTTTGCAAACGCACTTTCCATATTCATTAACAACATCTCTTTTTATTGTGACGACAAGCATAAGGAAAGCTCGGTTAACAAGTGGTTAACACTTTTTTAACCGACTAAGTGGTTACAAAATAAGAAAAAAGTACAGATTAGGCGTACAATAGAATAACGATAGTAATTTTAGTTATATCGAGGCTTCTACTTATATCTAAAAATGAAACTCTAGACTATGATGGAGAGTCATAGAGTGATAAGAATTGGACTATTGTCACAATTTTTAAATATGTCCGTATGAACATATTTTGATACCAACACACCTATGGTAAGGTCTTGTTAAGAATAGTAATAAATTAATTAAATATGCATAGATTTACATATTTAAATACGGAGAAACTACCATGAATGTCGGCAAAGAGTGGACTGAAGCGTCTATTCAAAAGATAATTGACAGCCTAAAACATCAGCCTGGAGCAATGTTACCCATTCTCCATGCGATTCAGGATGAGATTGGTTACATCCCTGAAACGGCTGTCTCACTAATTGCAGAATCACTGATACAAACCCGTGCTGAAGTTCATGGTGTCATCAGCTTCTACCACCATTTTAGAACCACGCCTCCTGGCAAACATACGATTGAAGTATGTCGTGCTGAAGCGTGCCAAGCTATGGGCTGCAGAAGTTTAGAACAACATGCCAAATCTACATTGGGCATTGATTACCATCAAACTACTGCCGATCGTGATTTCTCCCTCGAACCCGTTTATTGTTTAGGTAATTGTGCTACCGCCCCCTCTATCCGTGTTGATGATAAAATTTATGGCCGTGTGAGCGTCGAGCGTTTCGACGAATTAGTCGCCGATTTTCGTCAAGACATGAAGGAGGTCAGCTAATGACTCAACGTCTCTATATCCCTTGTGATACAACTGCCTTATCTTTAGGTGCTGACCAAGTTGCAGAAGCCTTCCAACAGGCTATCACTGAACAAAACCTTGATATCACCATCGTGCGTAACGGTACCCGTGGCATGTTATGGCTTGAACCCTTAGTTGAAATTGAAACCGATGCCGGTCGTGTAGGTTATGGTGCCGTCACACCACAACAAGTCAATGAGCTTATCGCCGCAGGTTGTCTGACAGGCGAACAAAGCCATGACAGTTGTATTGGTCTTGTTGAAGAACACCCATACCTTACTAAACAACAGCGTCTGACGTTTGCTCGTTCAGGCATAACAGATCCTATTTCATTAGACGATTATATAGCTCATGATGGTTTCAAAGGCTTGCAAAAAGCCATTGAAATGTCAGCTCAAAAGATTGTCGATGAAGTACAAACATCAGGCCTACGTGGCCGCGGAGGTGCTGCCTTCCCTACGGGCATCAAATGGCAAACTGTATTAAATACCGAAGCTGAACAAAAATATATTGTCTGTAATGCCGATGAAGGCGACTCCGGTACCTTTGCAGATCGCTTAGTGATGGAGTGCGATCCTTATATGTTGATTGAAGGCATGACCATTGCTGGTCTTGCTGTCCATGCCACACAAGGTTATATCTACTTACGCTCTGAATATCCGGTCGCTTTTGAATTGCTGAAAACAGCCATCGAACGTGCTTATGATGCCGGTTATTTGGGTGACAATATCCAAGGTTCTGGTAAACGGTTTGATCTTGAAGTGCGTTTAGGTGCTGGTGCTTATATTTGTGGTGAAGAAACCTCATTATTAGATAGCTTAGAAGGCAAGCGCGGTCTCGTCAGAGCCAAACCACCATTACCTGCGATTACAGGGTTATTTGGTCAACCTACTGTCATCAATAATGTGCTGTCTTTTGCTGCTGTCCCTTATATATTGGATCAAGGCGGCCAAGCTTACGCTGATTATGGCATGGGACGCTCACGTGGTACCTTACCAATGCAGCTTGCTGGCAACGTCAAACAAGGTGGTCTGGTCGAGTTGGCCTTTGGCCTGAGTCTTCGCGAGTTAATGGAAGATTTCGGTGGTGGCACACTGACTGGTAAACCACTTAAAGCAGTACAAGTTGGTGGCCCGCTTGGTGCTTATATGCCCGAACAGCAATGGGACACAGCGATTGATTATGAAGCCTTTGCTGAAATTGGCGCAGTACTCGGTCATGGCGGTGTGGTCATGTTTGATGACACGGTTGATATGGGTGAACAAGCGCGATTTTCAATGGAATTTTGTACCGTTGAATCGTGCGGTAAATGTACCCCCTGCCGAATTGGTTCAATACGAGGCGTCGAAGTCATTGATAAAATTCGTAATAATGACAATACTGATGCAAACTGGACATTACTCGAAGACTTATGTGAAACCATGGTAGATGGCTCACTTTGTGCGATGGGCGGTATGACGCCTTATCCGGTACAAAG
>JAIBDY010000055.1 GCA_024685995.1 Piscirickettsiaceae bacterium
ATTAGCATTATTTGCCATTGCTTCGTCCCATTTCGACTATTCGCTCAACCACAGCCGCATCAGTAGCATCATCAGACACTACAACGTGCTGGAAACCTAAATCTAGTGCTACTTGTCGTATCCGATCGCTAACAACAAGTAACATAATCTGTGTAATTCGTTTGTCATTCACAACTTGCCAAAGATTTTTTAATCCTGACACACTGGTCACAATCAACCAGTCCGCGCTTAACACCTTCGCAATATCATCATCTTGATAGACCGGCATACGACGTTGATATACTGATAGATATTGTATCTTAGCACCTCTTTCTTGCAAGGTCTCAGCAATCAACTCTCGGCCGCCATTGCCTCGCACAATCAAAATACGCTTATTCGCGACCGTTTGCATTTCAGCCAACGCTAATAAACTTTCACTTCCCGCCGGCGGCGGAGCAATAACATCAACAGTCAAGCCATATTCAGATAAACAGTTTGCGGTAGCGGCCCCAACTGCGACGATTTGAACAGTATCGGGCAATGTTTCAGTCAATCCCGCCATAAAACAATGCACGGCATTTTGGCTCACAAAGATCACCATATCCAGTTCAGAGCAGTGCAACGTTGGCCATTGATCGGCATCAACGGGATCAATCACAATCATTGCCAGCGGCGTCACAATAGCGCCCTGTTCAGACAACTGATGCACTAGCTCTGTTGCCTGCTGAACCGGTCGTGTCACAACGACATTCACCCCATTAAGCAGGTGGGTTGTCACCATAAACCTCAGCTAAAATTTCGTCCGCACCTTGTGCTAATAAATGCTCAGCGACGACTTCACCTAAGGCTTCGGCGTCTTCCACTTTGGCTCTTGCATCAGCAAAGAGCATTTTACTGCCATCAGGCTTCCCAACCAGTCCGCGCAGCCACACTTCATCGCCATCAATCAAAGCAAAACCACCAATAGGCACTTGGCACCCACCCGCTAAACGTCGATTCATCGCTCTTTCTGCGGACACGACAATCCATGTTCGAGCGCAACGCAATGGCGCTAATAACCGGTTTAGTTCAACATCATCGCTGCGTGTTTCAATCCCGACTGCACCTTGTCCGACAGCAGGTAGGCTTTGTTCTGGCGTAATGGCATCACGAATACGTTCGTCGAAGCCTAGTCGCTTTAAGCCCGCAGAAGCCAGAATAATCGCATCAAAGTCGCCGGCATCCAACTTTGCTAACCGTGAATTCACATTGCCTCTTAAAGACAGTATTTCTAGATCAGGACGATGATGACGTAACTGACATTCTCGCCGTAAACTTGACGTACCAACGCGTGCGCCTTCAGGCAATGCATCAATGGAAGCATAATCATTCGACACAAAGGCATCTCTTGGATCTTCTCGTGTACAAATAACCGGTAAATGTAATCCTTCGGGCAACATCATCGGCACATCTTTCATCGAATGCACTGCGATATCGGCATCGCCAGACAACATGCCTTGCTCTAACTCTTTGACAAATAAACCTTTACCACCCACTTTCGCCAATGGCGTATCAAGGATTTTATCGCCTTGTGTGGTCATTTTAACCAACTCAATCGTCAGCTCTGGGTATAAAGCAAGCAAGCGATCGCGTACAAACTCTGCCTGCCACATCGCTAAAGGACTTCTACGCGTTGCAATTTTTATAGTTCTATCAGTCATCTAATTCGGTGATTCTTTGTCTAAGATAAGTGTGCAGTTTAACAGCCACAGCAAGTGAGTCATAGCCATCATCGCTTTCCCAGAAAACAGGACGACAACAGTATGAGCATGATTACGCGTTATAATACCCTTTTTAATTCAACGTCTAAAGACTGGAAGCCATGACTGCACCTAGTAAAAAACTCTCCTCAGCGCGCCTGACGCAGCCTACAGATGCCTTTGTCGAAGCCTTTACCGCCTCAGTCGAATTTGACCAGCGTTTATATCAGCAAGATATTGCAGGCTCCGTCGCTCACGCTACCATGTTGTGCAGCGTAGGCATCTTAACCGAATCTGAACGCGATCAAATCATCACTGGCTTAAAGCAAATAGAACAAGAAATTGACGCAGGGGAATTCGTTTGGTCAATCGCACAAGAAGATGTGCATATGAATATCGAAGCCAGATTAATTAGTCTTATCGGTGAAGTCGGTAAAAAATTACATACAGGTCGCTCACGTAATGACCAAGTCGCGACCGATGTCAGACTCTACCTGCGTGACATGATGACACCGATTGCCAGCGAGCTTGCCAGACTGCAAAGCGCTTTAGTGGCTGTCGCAGAAAGAGAAGCAGAGACCATCATGCCTGGCTTTACCCATCTGCAAACAGCGCAGCCTGTTACCTTTGGTCATCATATGATGGCATGGTATGAAATGTTATGCCGTGATGCCGAAAGACTCAACGATTGCGCTAAACGTGTTAATAGCTTGCCGCTAGGCGCTGCCGCATTGGCTGGCACCACTTTCGATATTGATCGAGAACAAACTGCCGCATTACTTGGGTTTGATCGTATCTGCCAGAACTCTTTAGATGCTGTCAGCGATCGTGATTTTGCCATTGAATTCAATAGCGCCGCATCGATTTTAATGATGCATTTATCTCGCTTCTCAGAAGAACTCATTATCTGGTCATCAGCCCAATTTGATTTTGTTGATTTAGGCGATGCCTTTTGCACAGGCTCTTCCATCATGCCGCAAAAGAAAAACCCTGACGTGCCGGAATTAATCCGAGGCAAAACCAGCCGTGTTTATGGCAACCATTTCAACTTATTAACCTTAATGAAAAACCAACCTTTGGCTTACAACAAGGATAATCAAGAAGATAAAGAACCTTTATTCGACACGATCGATACCTTATTGGGATCTTTACGGGTTTATGCCGATATGATGTCCGTTATCACTGTTAAAGCAGACAATATGCGCCAAGCTGCATTGCGCGGTTATGCGACGGCAACTGATTTAGCCGATTATCTCGTTCGTAAAGGTGTTGCCTTTAGAGATGCACATGAAGTCGTCGGATTATCTGTCGCTTATGGTATTGAGCAACAAAAAGACTTGTCTGAGCTAAGCCTTGCTGAATTACAACGGTTTTCTGACCAAATCTCTAAAGATGTCTTTGATGTGCTCACTTTAGAAGGATCAGTCGCAGCCAGAAATCATTTAGGCGGCACAGCACCAGAACAAGTCAAACTAGCCGTTGCAAAAGCAAAACGAGATCTCGCTAAGGCCGAATAACCACTATAAAGAAATAAAAAAAACCCTGACAAGGCACTTGGCCTTATCAGGGTTGAAATAGCGGATCTGTGTCCGCCTTATCCGTCGTTATAGTTCTATTTACAAATTAATACCTAATGCTTTGACTGTTTCCATATTGATATATTTATCAACCGGCAACCCATTATCTTGTTGGAAAGCATTAATGGCTCGAATCGTATTGTGACCAATTACACCATCAACCGGACCAGGATTGTAATCACGCGCAATCAGTGCCCGTTGAATACTCGATACCGCATTATTGGTCATATTGGTTTCACATAAAATCGACCGCCATTCCATAAAGCCTTCTGTCTCAAGCTCTTGTGACGTTACCGTATTATATTCAGCTGGAATTGTTTCTCGCACTTCTTGTGCTGCTGAAGCTAACTTTCTTACTTCCACTGTTTTATAAACGGCAGGAATCTCAACTCGATGCGAACTGGCAGGCGTATCTACGACCGTTGTTTTCACCGTTTCATACACGGCTGGCGTTTCGGTTAAACAGATCTTGTTGCCTGTTCGTGTCATACGAGGATGTTCAGTATTGTGAACTTCATGCCAAACAAACGCCACATCAGACACCTGTTTTTTAACACTCACTGTGTCATATTCAGCCGGAATTTCTGTTCTAATTTCTTGTGGCCCTGAGACTAATTCACGTACTTGAACTGTTTTATACACCGCAGGCACAACCACTTCTTCGATTCTTGCTGGGCTCTCGATGACACGGCGTGTTAATGTTTTATAAGTCGCAGGTACTTCCACTAAACACATGATTTCACCCGTGGCTTCATCAATTTTCTGAATAGGGCCTGTTCCTTTTTTCCAAACCGTGTGTGCGGCAACATCAACCACACGTTCTGTTTCAGTGCGATATGTCGCAGGCACAGTTTTCATTTCAGTTGATGCTTCTTTCACGAGTACTTGTTTTTCAACTGTACGATATTCTGGAGATGAAACTGAGACAGATTCCGACGCTGCTTTTAACAAAACTGTTTCTGATTCATATTCATATTGAGCAGGAATAAAATGTTCATGAAAACACATTCCAGGGGTCGCGTTATCAAGATTAATACCCCCATTTTTTGCAGCCATTAATAATTCATGACTCGCTGGTGCCGCACTTTTTTCAAGGCCCGTCATCCAGTGTGTCGATGCGGCACTCACTAACCGACGTTCAGTTTCTGTACGATACGTTGCAGGAACTGTCTCAATACGATAATCGGCTTCACTTACTAAAACTTGCTCTGTCACCATCTCATAACGAGCAGGAATCACGCTCACTTTTTCAGCGGCTTCTTTGCTTAATACCGTTTGAGATACTTGTTTAAATTGCGGTTCAACCCAAACTCGCGCATAACATTCACCCGCTTTAGCAGAAGGCGGTAATAAATCGCCTTGCGCTGACATCATGCCAGCTCCAACAGACGATAAATTCGCTTCCCTTTCCGCCAACGCTGCCGCTCGTTGTTCTAGCGCTGCACGTTCTGATGCCAAAGCTTCACTTTTTACCGCCATTTCTTGTGCGCTCATTGTCGACATAGCCACATCGGATGATTGTGTTGCACAACCAACCAGTAGCGAGACACCGGCCACAACAAATAAAGGACGACTTCGCTTTATATTCATAATTTATTCCTTAAAATAATCAATTGCTGGGTGACGCATAAACCGACACAGCTCTCTATTACCCAGTGATAGACAATGTATAAGATTGCGACTGAACACAAGCTGAACGTCTAGCTTTACCTTTTTTCATTTAACAAGACATTGAAAAGTCGTGCGACTGCCCCCACATTACTCAACCAATAGATTGGGTAACGATGACAAAACCATATGGAATATAAAGACTATTACAAAATACTGGGCGTCTCGCGTGATGTCTCTCAAGATGAGCTGAAAAAAGCCTATCGAAAACTAGCGCGTAAATACCATCCTGACGTCAGTAAAGAGGCCGATGCTGAAACCAAGTTTAAAGAAGTGGGAGAAGCATATGAAGCCTTAAAAGATCCTGAAAAACGGGCTCAATATGACCAGTTTGGCCATAACTTCCAACATGGCCAATCATTTAACCCACCACCAGGCTGGGATCAACGTGGCGGTATGGGCGGCAATAATAACTTCAGCAGCTTTTTCGAAAGCATGTTCGGCGGCGGTATGGGCGAGGGAAACGACCCCTTCTTTACGAAAGGTGAAGACGTTAACGCCAAAATCACCATCTCTTTAGAAGATGCCTTCCAAGGCGCAACCAAAGCTATTCGAAGACCTGCTGGCTCAGCGCAAGGCGGCACAATCAATGTCAAAATCCCTGCGGGCATCACTTCAGGTAAAAAGATTCGCCTATCAGGCCAAGGAAAAGTCGGTGCCAGCCATGAAGCAGGTGATCTTTTTTTAGAAATCAATATTGCCAGTCACCCCCATTACCAGGTTGAAGATAAAAATATTATTTTGACACTACCTATCGCACCTTGGGAAGCGGCATTAGGAGCTAAAGTGACTGTACCCACTTTGGCAGGCAAAATTAGTTTATCGATTCCTGCTGGCGCCAAAAGTGGGCAAAAAATGCGTTTAAAAGGGCGTGGCTTACCCGGTAAAGAAGCGGGCGATCAAATCATCATTTTGCAAATCATGACGCCACCAGCAGACAGCAACACGGCAAAACAGCTCTATCAGCAAATGGCTGAAGAACTGAACTTTAACCCAAGAGAATCATTAGAAAACTTATAAAACGCCAGACAGGAGCGATCCTTATGACACAGTTAACTTCACGTTTATTATGGCTGGGTGCCTTTATTTTACTGACGTTAAATGCCTATGCCGCATTGCCAAATCATTGGTTTGGCAATGGTGAAATGCCCTCACTTGCCCCTATGTTGGATGAAAGTAAACCAGCAGTCGTCAATATCGCCACTCAAAGCCAAGTGCCCGTCCGTGATAATCCTTTGCTTAATGATCCTTTCTTTCGTCGTTTTTTTAATATTCCTGAGCAACAACAACCACGCCATCGCACCAGACAAAGTCTCGGCTCTGGCGTTATTTTTGATGCCAAGAAAGGCTTAGTATTAACCAATAGCCACGTCATTCAAAGTGCAGATGAAATTACCGTCTCACTCACTGATGGCCGCAGCTTTCAAGCAGAAGTCGTCGGCAGCGATCCTGCGACCGATGTCGCCTTAATCAAAATTCCACCAGAAAACCTCACCGCCATTCCCATCGCCAACTCAGACAAATTACGCGTCGGTGATTTTGTCGTCGCCATTGGAAACCCTTTTGGTCTCGGTCAAACTGTCACATCAGGTATTGTGAGTGCTTTGGGTCGGAGCGGCTTAGGCATCGAAGGCTATGAAAACTTTATCCAAACAGATGCCTCTATTAATCCTGGGAATTCAGGCGGCGCTTTGGTTAATTTACGAGGTGAATTGGTAGGCATTAACACCGCTATTTTCTCTCCCGGCCAACAAGCAGGCAATATCGGCATTGGTTTTGCTATCCCCAGTAATATGGTGCAACAAATCAGCGCCCAACTCATCGAAGATGGTGAAGTTCGTCGTGCTTATTTAGGTGTGCAAATGCAAGACATTACCCCTGATCTTGCAAAAGCATTTAATCTAAAAACGGGTTATGGCGCTGTTGTCACACAAGTACATGCGGGTTCTGCCGCAGAAAAAGCGGGCGTAAAAGTCGGTGATGTCATCACGGCAATTGATGGTGAACAACTCACTAATGCAAATAGTTTACGCAATACTGTCGGTTTATTAATGGTGGATCAAACGATCACCTTAGATCTTATTCGCGAAGGTAAAGCTCGCCAAATAAAAGCCACCGTCAAAGAAATTCAACAAGCAGACACTAAAATGCCTGCTCACCCTAAATTAGCTGGTGCCTCATTTGGCGATTTAGAACCCTCTTCCCCTTATTATGGTCAGATCGAGGGTGTCATGGTCTACAACGTAAAACGCAATAGCCCCGCATGGCAAGCAGGCTTAAGAGCCGATGATATTATTACTTCCGTTAATAAAACACCGGTGAAATCTTTAGAAGACTTTAAACGTCTCGTGAGAACAGATAGTCATTTATTGCTCAACCTGACCCGTCATGGCCGCGCCATGTTTATGATTTTACGATAAGCACTAAGACAAAAGACATGAGTAAAGACAAACAGCTATACCGCATCG
>JAIBDY010000043.1 GCA_024685995.1 Piscirickettsiaceae bacterium
TTACGCTGAAAATACGCCGGGAGACTATATAGTATTCGCTTGATTAATGTCAATTTTATGCGTCGGCTATCGTGACTAGGGGAGTGGGATGGCTAGACAGTGCGATTTAAATTATGCCAAGCTGTGTTTCATTTTTGCGTTGGGCGCAAAACTTTTATTCTAGGAACAAGCTAAAAATGACCAAGATTGATAATGTTGCTGGCTTGATCATCGATATGGATGGTGTGCTATGGCATGGCAATAATCCGATAGCGGGTTTAACGGCGTTTTTTGCGACATTATATGATATTCAGTTGCCATATGTATTGGCGACGAACAATGCCAGTCTCACGCAACAACAGTATATCGACAAATTGGCCAGAATGGGCGTAGAAGTTAGTGCCGACAAAATTTTAACGTCGAGTATGGCGACGGCAAGTTATTTGGATGCGCACCTAGCCAAGGATAAAAGACGGGTGTTTGTTATCGGAGAAGATGGTTTACGAGAACCTTTGCTTGCTCATGGCTTTACCCTGACCGATCTATATGAGGTCAATCGCAAGGATGATGCCCACAGTATTGGTGCCGATCTCGTAGTAACAGGTTTAGATCGCCAATTAACATGGGATAAATTGGCGACCGCCACGTTGAATATTAAACAAGGTGCTGCTTTTTTTGCAACCAATGCCGATACCACACTACCAACGGAGCTGGGTGATGTAATGGGCAATGGCGGCACGATAGCTGCTTTGGAAGCCGTTACCGGTGTAAAAGCGGTATGTATTGGGAAACCTGAGCCTATTTTATATCAACAAGCTTTGTCGACCTTGGGTACAGACTTAACGAACACGGTGGCGATAGGCGATCGATTGAACACCGATATTCTCGGTGCGGTAAATGCCGGTATTCGCAGCATTTTGGTATTAACGGGTATTTCAACAAAGCAAGAATTACAAGACGTTGATTATCAGCCGACTTGGGTGATGCAAGACCTTGAAGAAATCACGGCCGTGTTACGCCGTACCTTTGTTGACCGAAGCAGTGGAGACTAACTAGATGAAAAAGATAATCAATGATGTTGAAAGTTTATTAGAAGATAGCTTGAAGGGCTTTGCGAGTGTACATCGTGATATTGTTAGCTTTAATCCTCAACCTCATTTTATTAGCCGGAAAATGCCTGCAAAAACAGGGAAAGTGGCTTTAGTGTCCGGCGGTGGTTCAGGGCATGAGCCTTTACATACAGGCTTAGTTGGTCAAGGCATGCTAGACGCGGCTTGCCCTGGGCAAGTTTTTACATCGCCAACACCGGATCAAATGTTAGCGGCGGCGGCGGCAGTCGATAATGGCGCGGGAGTGTTATTCATTGTCAAGAACTATGCTGGCGATGTGATGAACTTTGAAATTGCGGCTGAGATGCTTGAGTCTGAACATGCCACGGTCTTGGTGTGTGACGATGTGTCATTGCCGGCAGACCATAGTACCGGCCGTCGTGGGGTCGCGGGGACCTTAATTGTCGAAAAAATAGTCGGTGCCGCGGCAGAAGCAGGCGCGAGTTTGGCTGCGTGCCAGGCTTTAGGCGAACGTGTAAATAAAGTGACAGCCTCAATTGGGGTGGCATTAACGAGTTGTACGGTACCGGCTTTGGGTAAGCCGACTTTCGATATTGCTGGCGATGAAATGGAAATGGGCGTCGGGATCCATGGTGAACGCGGCCGTGAAACGGTTTCGTTGGAATCAGCAAGCAAAATTGTGAACGAGTTGGCGACCGTGATTGAAACTGAGTTGGCGGTGCAGGCAGGACAGAAGATCCTACTCCATATTAATGGCTTCGGCGGCACGCCTCTGATGGAGCTATATGCCGTTTATGATTTGGCTGAACAATATTGGCAACAGCGCGGTGTAGACGTGGTGCGATCTCTCGTCGGTAACTACACAACCTCACTCGATATGGCGGGCTGCTCGATTACGGTGACGATAATGGACGATGAATTGACACAGCTTTGGGATGCACCGGTGCACACCGCCAACCTGCGTTGGTAGTTTACGTTCGTTTAGCGTGATCTGTTAAGACTTGCGTCATCGCACAAATCATTAACTGGCTGGTTCGGGCGCCCGCATCGATATGACCGATGACGCGATCGCCCAGAAAGGAAGCGCGACCCTTGGTAGCCACCATGTCTCGAGTTGAGGCCATGCCGGTAATGGCTTGGTCTGACAAATTAGTGAGCAGTTGAGCCAAGTCAGTACCATTAGTACTGTCTTCTTTTAAACGATTAGCAACGGGGATCAGTGTGTCGAGCATGGTTTTTTCACCGATATCAGCTTTACCTCGTTGCTTGACTGCTTCGACGCCTTGGTCAAAAATAGCGGCGAAACTGGCAATATCGATTTCTTGGCCTTTCGCAGCCTTAGCCATACTGATAAATAAGGTGCCGAATAAAGAGCCCGAGGCACCGCCCATGGTAGACATCAGGGTCATGCCAATCTTCATGAAGGCTTGCGACCAGTCTAATGTCACTAGTTCTGATTCTAGGGTCTGTACTGCGGCGATACCACGTTGTAGGTTGATGACATGATCGCCATCTCCGATGGCACGGTCGAGCTCGGCGATTTCATCGGCATTATCGTCGATCGTCAATTCAATAGCATTGAGTAACTGTGGAAGAATTGTTGTCGTCATAATGCATTTTTCCTTGAAACATGATTTGCTTATTATTCATGATTTTTAGCGAATACAAAAGCCACTATAAAGTGAATCATAGCGGCTTTTTGTACTTAGCGTCTGTTGCTTGTGTTCGGATGGCCGCGTTGTTGCTTTATGGCGTACAGGGTCAAAGCGTCCGAATTATCTCTTTACTAATTGGTTCCTTTGCCAAAATTTAAGTGCATCACGATGGTTGTAAATTTGCAAGGTCTTTAAATTTCACTCACTTTCAGTTATGGTGAAACTAGAACCGTTAAGGTACTTCGGCAGTCAAGTAATTAGGAGGGCTAAACCTCATGGCTATGCGTAAATTTTTAGCAATCTTTTCGTCAGTCTTGTTTCTCGTCACTATGCCCATTCAAGCCGATCCTAATTTGCTCGTCATCGTTGATGGATCAAATTCGATGTGGGGCCAAATTGATGGTGTTGCGAAAATAGAGACTGCCAAAAATACACTGAGCGATCTTGTTGCCAACCTCCCGGCCGAAACGAAAGTCGGCTTGATGGCTTATGGTCACAGCGCCAAAGGTGATTGCCAGAATGTAGAAGTCCTGAGTGCGATCGGTGATAGCAATCGAGCTGCGATTGTGAGCCAGATCAAGGGACTTCAACCTAAGGGCAAAACCCCCATCGCTTATTCCCTGGCGCAAAGCACGACAGCTTTCAAGGACTTTGAGGGGCAAAACAATTATGTGTTGCTGATTTCTGACGGTATCGAAAGCTGTGACGGGGATCCCTGTGCCGCTGCTCAGGCATTGAATGATGCGGAATTGGCCGTGACAGCACACGTAGTCGGCTTCGGTCTGACCAAAGATGAAGGTGGTCAGTTGCAGTGCATAGCTAGCAATACCGGCGGTCAATATTTCGATGCTTCTGATACCGCGGGCTTTGATAGCGCAATCAAAAAAGTGGCACAACTTACCGAAGTGGAACCCGAACCCGAACCAGTCTCAATGATTGTGTTTGAAGACAGTTTTGATGGGGATGCTTTGTCAGCAGATTGGAATGTATTGAACCCCGATCTGGACCAATATATTGTCGAGGACGGCAGTTTATTGCTGATCGGCAAAGAAGTTGGTGGTTTGCGCAACGCGCAAAGTCCCAACCTTATAAAATTACTGACAGGGTTACCGAGTGGTGACTGGACAATTACCGTCACAGTTCAACCAGAATTCCAGACCGGCAGTGACCAGTTAACCTTTGGCCTGTTTACCGATGAGCAGAATTTTGTCGCAACAAATATCTACGCGACAGACAATTTCTGTTGCCGAATGGGTAACAAAACTCACAACATCATGCTACAAACCGTCAAAGTCGCCAAAGGTGAAAGCACGCTCTTCGAAGAAAGAACAAGGGAGATGTTGGACTCCGGCACCAATGCTTTCAGTTTGTTCGTTGAGACGAAAGAGGCGAACAAAGAACTGACGGTGAAACTGGTGAAAAAAGGCCGTAGCTATCAATCCTCTCTTCATTATGATGGGGAGGTAGATGACAAGGGAAACCCACTTTGGATTACAACAGACTTAGTCTCATCTTTACGTGCACCAAAAAGTCTTGTGATCAATGCCTCGCAGACCAATAGGGTTGAGGGTGAGACGCTATTTCTTATCCACGATATTACAATTGAAAAGAATTAGTGTGGCAATAAAATGGTGGTCATAAAAACGATATTGCTCACAGACGGAAAAATAACCCTTGTTAGTCAGGCGGGGCTGAGACTATCGTCGACCGATGACTCACTCCGATCTAAGATGTCACAAGGCTTCGATCCGTAAGTAAGGAGTATATTTAGCTCATGACGACGTCGGCAATCACCCTTCCCGCTATTGGTGTGGGCATTATAGGCCTCGGCGTTTTGTCACTAAGCCTAGCTAGCGCTCAAATCCCAGAGGCTTTGGAGCCAGTCACCCCTTCGTCAAATGCAAGTACACAGGTCAGTGCACTTGAGATCCCAGAAATTATAGTCCCTGAATTGCCCTATCCAAACAGCAGTTCAAATGACAGTACGTCAGAAAGTAAGCTCTATCATGATATTGAAGGTTTTAGCGACCAAGAGTTGGAGATCTTGGTTCGCCTGACGGTCAAGCGTAAAGGGCAAGAAAGCTTTACCGATACCTCTTTACGACAATCTCATCGATTACATTGGGACTATGGCCCCGCCATTGCCACAGTTCGCTTTCCGATGAAGACAGAAATGGGGGATACCGATAGGCGAAACTGGATTTATAGCACTTTGGATAATTGGGTGCCGAACAGTGATTATTATTTAGATTTATTAAAGCGCTACGAGCGAGCGGATATGTCGAAATCCTATCAACCCAAAGCCCGAAAGGCCTATTTTTCGCAGATTTCGGATGAAGTGACGCGGCTCATGGAAGCCGCGAAGTCTTACGAATCAGATGTAAAGTTCATGCGTCATATCATTGATAAGCAGCGTTGGTTTGCATCGGCTCAACCCTACACGGGGACAGTTTATGCGAGCGGGGCGGCTCCACTGGTCGAGATTATGCCGGCCAAAGTGAGTGCTTATAAACAATATGAAAATAGCGGAACGCCAGCTAAACAGGCCGGCATCATTTACCGTCCTTCAGGTATCGGTGGCTCAAATGCCGGTGACATTGAAAAAGTGAATGACTTGGGTGTGATGCCGTTGCCAACTTTCCCGCAAGCGATGCTGGGCAATGAGCACGCAACAGAAAACTCGGCGTTGGCTGAGCTCACTATGCGAGTTTACCTTTCCTATTGGAATCTATCGGCGACAGAAATTGAGCGTATTCAGCAATTGGTTGCTAATTGGGATACGGTTGCGCAAGACTTGACCCCAATGTCTGCTGGCGAGCTGTTTCTCAACAAAGCAGAGCGTGAGTGGTACGGTAACACGACCGCACCACTGATTGCTGAAATGCACCGTAATGCTTATCGCGAAGCCTTAAACGAGATAATACGGCATTTATGGTTTTATGCTGATGAACCGGTGCCTGCTGACATGTATGTCCCCAGCCCTGACGCCAATACTCCATCTTATACTGGGCAAGGTTATGTGGATGCAAATGGGGTACCTCTCGTCCAGCGTAATGCGCCAGTGTCGCTCCCCACTATAAAAGAAGGCATGAGAGTTCGCATCGTTTTCCCAACACTAGGCACTGCCATGCCTGATGACTTGAATACTTTTATTGATCCGTATAACTATATCCGAAAAGAGCTGAAGACCGACGCCGACGATGGATTACGTCATCAGATGGTGGTACAAGACCCTTATGGGAACCACGGTTTCGAACATAATTTCCAGGGCGTGCCCCACCCTGGAAATTATGATCTCCCCCCAGAGTCAAACCGCAACAGTATCTTTGACTTTGGGGCGCTTGACGGTATTAACTCATTCGACTCGCAGCAAACACGAGCAGAAATTGCAAGTGATTTAAGCAATATAGTCTTACCCGAGTTCACCTTTACTTCGGCTTCACAGGCTCCTAAAACCAACGCGAATAGTGAAGGGATACGGGCACGCTTCTTCCCTGAAAAGGATGATGACGAGATCGTTTTGACGACGTTTTCTTACTATAGTTCTGCGAATTCCTTTCATGAAGTTAAATCCGCTGGCGTGGTGTTTCCGATGACGCTAAGCATTCAAATGCGTCTAGAAGAGCACGGCGAACCGCCGGCTATTTACCCTCCCGAGCATCAATGGAACGATGAGGGCGTTGAGGAGGTGGAGATAACCGTTGAAGTGACGACTGGCGATGTTGGGTTTGTCGAATACTTCTTTGCTTACGGTGCAAGTGTGAGCGACTTGCCATAACATGGGAGAGGTGGATAGCGTGAAGTGGAATCTACACATTAACTTAAACAGGTTTATCTTCTCTGCTTTATTGAGCGTTATTTTATCTTGTCTTTTCACCTTTACCATACACGCTCAAGCTATGTCACTTGCTGATTTGGACGCTAAAATAGCCACGCTTAAACGAGAAGTCACGTCCTATCAAACAGAAATTCTACAATTAGAAAAACGTCTCTTTGACTATCAAGCACTAGCTAGCAAGGCCAAACAAGACGCGGACAATGCGATAGATCCTGCTGATGTAGCACATTATCGAAACTCTGCCGAAAATTTTCGAAAATTGGCCGCGGATCGGACGGTGGATATTCAAAATGTATCGATACGCCTTAATGCCAAACGCTCAGAAATGTTGCAGCTTCAAGCAGACCAGCAAATTCTGACTGTGCAGCAGAGTATCGATGCGGTTGAGCAAGTTAGCACCGATGCCTTCGACAGTGCTAGACGCTACGCCGAAGAGGCGGCCCGCATCGCGCGTTATCACATGTCGTTGCAACAAGCTACCGGGGTTTGGCGACCGGTTGAAGGTGGGGATTGGCCTTTTGTGATTGCCCAAGCCGAGCCGGGTAGTGAATTGTACCCAAACCGCTTAGAAGTGCATACAGAACATCGAGTTTGGCGTGGAGAATATGTGGCTGTGGAAAGGGGTGACCCTACGCGGTTGCATCAGGCTCGGATGAAATTTACTTATACGCCCAAGGCTTCTGAAATGAACGCGGAAATTCCTCATTGGGTCCGAGCACAAATAGCAGGCCAATTACAGTGGGAAATGGAGATTGACGAGCTTGGCAATGCGGCTATGCCCTTGCTAGACGTCAAATGGTATCCCGGAGAGGTCAAATGGGATAAGTCTGGCAACATCAAAATTGTCGGGCGAGGCTCTCCCAAACGATATCGTCTCGCCCAAGAAACGCATATTGCGATAGAACAAGGATCCAATGCAGCGGTCTGGGTAGAGTTGGTTGAAACGAACGATGAGCGCACTAAAGAATTTAAGCGCTTGACCAATGTGCCCCCTCGAATAGATGAGCAAGTAGTGGCGTTGCTCAAACATCAGTCCTTTACAGTCAAGGCTCGCATCCCTGCGAAGCAAGCAGCTGAACTTGGCGATTCCCTCATTGTATCGGTCAAAACAGCGTCGGGAGAAACGCTTGACCTTACGCTGTTACGTCGCACACCCAATGGACCTCGGCCTGTCTTATTTAGCTTAGATAAACCCATCGCGATTGCTGATGAAGGTACAGAAGAAGATCAAGCACCGCCATTTGCCTCCCTAGCTTGGATAAACTCAAAGTTTGAGCTTAAAGAAGGGCGACGTATTCGTCTTAAGGTTAAGAACCAAGAAGTGGTTATGTTTTCCTACGATGGAAACCGTTACCCCGTTTTGGTGTATGACAAATGGTATGACCGTGCCATCGATCAGCATATTGCCACGGCCAGTGTCGCGGCGACAGGCTATCAGTTTCGTCAAATAATGAACTTGGGATCCGTTCGTGAAAAAGCTGAAACAGATGTGGCCTTGCGCCGGATTACCAATTACGCTTTGTTAATGCAACAGGAAGATCTTCATGATCTGCACAAGTATTATTTGGGTGAACTCTATATTACGCGTGGTTTAAGCGGCACGACGAACTATGCTTTCACCTCTGCTGATCAGGGCATCATTGAACAACTGTCTCAACCACTCTATGCAATGTCCGATCCGAACCTCGCAGCATTAGTGAGTAATCTTAGATATACAGAAGGTGATACGCAATATTTGACCGAGACGATTAAAGCCTTTCACACGGTGCTAACAGGGGGCAAGGCTAGCTCAGCGGCGCAAAGAATGGCAGACCGTATTCCTTGGACTTCAGTGGCAGAAAAAGCCATGGTGGCAGGAGTACTGCAGGGTGCTAGCCATAAAATTGAGGCAGATATTCAAGAGGTGGTCGGCGACATTGCCTACAGTCTACCCAAAAAAATAGCCGAAGACATTTCGATTACCTTTAAGGGACATGATTTAAAGGGTAAGAAGAAAACTGAGCTTGATCAATCACTGCGCGCTTCCTTTCTGATTCTGCAAGGCTTGCTTAATCAAACCCTAAATGTGGGAATGCGACTGACAGCGTCGAAAGTGTCTCTGCCGCCAATGACAGCGATGCAGCGCTTAAATAATTATCGACACCAACGGATAGGCCCGCCACGGGTGTACCGACATCACCAAATAAAACCTAAAAAACAGGGCCCAATACAAAGGGTTAAACTTCAGGACCCGGCAGCGTTAAAATCGGCTACAAGGAATTCTCTGGCGATTGCACCAATGGAAAGGGCGGCCAACCTAGTCGTCAAAAATGTTCCCTCTAACGTGAGTGTCAAACAACGTCGTCAATTACAGCAAACTTTGGAAGCCGATCCTCCCGTGGGCATGCCTTTTCAATGGCAACCAAAGCAAAAGAGACCGCCGAGAGCGAAAGCGAGTGGACCGGATGACGTCCTAGATGGCGCCGATCTGGGCAGTTTGGACTTGGGAGGAACTCGCTCTGCCAAAGGCTACGACATTGGCATGTCAGAGCTAGATCAACGCGCGCTTGCTGCAGAGATGTATGGCCCTGCTATTGGTTTTGTCGAAGGCCAATTTCCTATCTACCCTCGGCAAACAAAAGGCGACTGCTCGGTACACTCAGCGGTCAGTGTTATTAGAAAAGGTACTGGGCAGCCAGTAACAAGGTTTGAGGTGCTTCAGCAGGCTGTCGAAATGGAGCGTTTCGTTTTAGCACGGAAAGCAGGGCGTGCCAAATTCTTGCGTGAGAAAGCGGCGCGAGGAGAAACATTAACCCCAGCAGAAATCAAAGAAAGTGAATGGGCGACGCTCGACCCTGAAGTGCGATCTTACCTTGAAAATATACACAAATCACCCCATACCCGTACTTTTGAAGCCCATCTTCGCCATCTTGAAGACACGGGTATTTCCAATGTGACAATGCGATATGTGTTGCGTAAATATGGCGCCTCTGTGTCCACCGTTCGACCGTCCAACAATCACAAGACACGCGTTTCAATGATAATAGACGAGCTTGATAAAGGAAATTCGGTCCGGGTTGGGCTAGATCTGAGTGATATAGCCAATGAGGTTAATGCCTTTCACATTGTCGAAGTCGTGGGCTACAAGACGCTACCAAAAGACCCTTCGATAGTGATTGAAATTCACTTTCGAGAAAGTAACTTGGGCGGACGCGTGCTCCGCTGGCCGCTGGCCTATTTTGAAGCCCATATAGCTCGGAAATACGCTGACGGCTTGCCATTTCAACACTCGAATTTTGAATCATCAAGTTGGAGCCAATAGGCTAGGTAACAAACAATAATCAAGCACGATATGGTGATTGATGCATAAACTATTTTGATTTTGTCACCGCAGATTTGACATCTATTAGATGTGCAGCATATTGAGTCACCGCATAAACTTAGTCTCACGGATGGAGTAGCGACATAAAGCTCATTCATGTTCAATATAACCTCAAGGCAAACTAATATGAAGACAAGCACGTTAGCAAAAAGAAGAGGCGATACAAATATTATAAAGCCCATGAAGTGGTAAGTTTACGCTAAGGTAAATGCTTTTTGCGTACAATCGTTTTTCATTAGTTTTAACGCACAGAATCAGTGATAACAGCCAAAAGCTAACTTTCGTATGCCTCTCATTATTTAAGGACAAATAGAACGTGATAGCAGCAAAAATCAATAATTGTAAATTCAGTTTTAAATGTCCTAAGGACTGGTCGGCTTTAACGGATGAGGGAGTCGACAACCAAAGGTATTGCGGTTCGTGCAAAGAACAGGTCCATTGGTGTGAAACTCAAGCAGAAGTGGATAAAGCCGTTTCTCAAGGCTGGTGTGTTGCCTTTTCTTCAGAACAGATAACGCCCACCTACTTAAAAATTGTTATGAGGTCAAATGCCTCATAAATACACAGTTACAGCCATTGAGTACCGAGATGGATCAATATATTCGCGCACAAATTCTACGGGGTGATCTGATTGTTATTGATAATAGCTTTACGGAAAATGGCCTGCCCGATCTCCAAGCGATATTGCTCCTAAAGCAAGCATTTATTGCGGTCGCTAACTTTAGCGAATTTGAAAACTCTATAAGGTCTATATATCAGTTACATCCCGAACTTTCAGCCTTGTATAAGGACTTCGCTAAAGAATGTGAATTTACCAAGTACCTTAGAAACAAGTTTGCAGGCCATATAAAACAGGAGCTCATTAATTAATCTATCGAGTGGAAACCAGAGTTAAGGATGATCCTTGAAAATATGGATGATGAAAAAGTGATGCATATGGTTAACCTATTCATATTGGAAACCGCCATTAATACGTATGTAGATGCTGATGGCAATCATCGAGTTTTCGATTCCGAAACAGATCTTGCGTATCCTCCAAATAATACTCGTTTTCTAATATTTCTTACTAAGGTAATCCGCTCAACTATTCAGTACCTTAATATGTATATCGATCTAACCGTTCCAAACATGAAAGGAGAAATAGACAATTCATGGAATGTTGAGCATGCATTTAAAGCAGGTAAGACAGACTTTAAGTTCATCAAAAAGTAGCTTTAACAATACTTTCTGAACTCGATGGAGAATCTGAAAAGCAAGAAAGGTACATTAACGTTCACATTGCTTATGAGGCTGTTGTAGTCCATCCTGTGACTAGGCTGACTCGGCCACAGGTGAGAGCTTCTCTAGCTGGGATTTAAAGAGCCAAGAGCTTACGTAGACTGCAAAAAACAAAGGCGAGATACCTTTGTTCTTGAGCTCTTCAAGTCTATTGAAGATAAATTGGCATAACAATAAAAATTTATTCGGAAAGTCAAAAGTTACGCTTTTGTCGAACGCATTTCGATATTCAGGATTTATCTATCTCTTTGGTTAGAATTGGGCGGTAACCCCAATCCCGGACGCCCTGAATCATCTGATCAATCTCATTATCAGACACGTTTAATATTTGCAAAGCACTGGCGCCAAGACGCAGGCTGGCTTCGAGCATTTCTGGATAGGCGTGAATGGCACCGGCATTGAGTAGGCGTGTACTGGACTCGAGATCGCGAGCCCGAACAATCACCGGTACTTGCGGACAGGTTCTGCGTAGATAGGATAAGGTATCCAATGCCGCGGCGGTTCTGTCGACGGTGATAATTAATAAAGATGCCCGTTCGACATGAATTGTGGCGAGTAAGCCGGGGTCCGTGATGCTACCAAAGAACACTTGATGTCCATCGGCACGTCCTTGCGCTACGCGTTGAGGATCCGTATCTAGGGCTACAAAAGGAATGCCATGTGAGTGTAATAACACCGCGATGGTATGACCTACACGTCCATAGCCGCCGATTACCACTCGCTGTTCAGGCGTGCTTTGTGAGGTTTCTGAGGCGTTAAGGTCGGTTTCGCTATCATCATTTGTTATTAAACGATTTACGATAGGGCCATTGAAACGGATCAGGATGGCGCCTGCGATCATGGACAGAAGCACGGAAGTGATCGCGATCTGGCCAAGGGTAATGTCTAGTACACTTGAGTCCAAGGCTATGGCGATGAGTGCAAGTCCGAATTCTCCACCCACACTCAACATTAAACCGGTACGCCATGCAACACGTTTATTCGTTGTAACTCGGTGAACCATCAGTGCCACAATAACTATTTTGCTGATCAAAATGAGCAGCGCGCCGAGTAACGCCCAATGCCAGATGAGCGGAATTGAAGTTGGATCGAAGCGCATGCCAATACCAATGAAAAATAATCCCAGCAAGACGTCGCGAAATGGACTTACGCTGGATTCAACTTGGTGGCGAAATTCGGTTTCTCCTAACATCATACCGGCAAGAAACCCGCCGAACGCCAGCGAGAGTCCTAGACTGTTAGTCGTCCAAGCGGCAAATAATGCAACTAAAAGAATCGCCAGCGTAAATGTCTCTAGAGATCTACGTTTGGAGACCAGATGAAATAATGGTCTTAACAACCATCGCCCGGCGAAAAACACCAACACAAAAGCAAGAACGGCTTTTGCAAGCGCCCATACAACCGTCATTGCTAACACATCTGCGGCTACCGACATACCAAGTACAGGAATAATGACTAAGAAAGGGACGGCCGTGACATCTTGAAAAACAGACATGGCCAGCCCGAGTCGCCCATGTTGGCTGTTTTCTTCGCCTTGTTCGGATAACAGGCTAGCAATGATAGTTGTAGATGACTGTGCAAAAACAGCTCCGAATACAAAAGCAGCAGCCACTGGTAATCCTGCAAGCCATACTACGGTGCCGGCAACTAACGTTGTGAAGGCGACTTGTCCTGTTCCTAATCCAAGGATTTGATTTCGTAGTGCGTTTAACTCAGGTATGGAGTAGTTGAGACCGATAGTGAATAACAGAAAGACAACCCCGAACTCTGCGAGTGTTTGCAGCTCCGGCATCGAGACGACTGGTCCCATCGTATAAGGGCCAAGCACTAAGCCGACCATTAAATAACCTAGGCTGGTTGGAATATGTAAGTGTTGGAATATCACCACGATAGCGATTGCTACAGATAACAGAAGGAGAATTTGTGCCAAATATTCCATTATGGGCTCGCTGTACTGTGATGCTCGCCATGATTTAATTTAATCAGTTGATGAGCGGAGAGAGAGACAGATGGTTTAGGAAAGGAGGTTTGTTTAGGTTTGATGGCTTTTTTGACCATTGGTGAAACGCCCTTGTATTAATAAATATTCATCGCTTCTCGGGGTTATAACGGTGATATTTTCAGTAGTGCAATTCTGACAGAAAGCAGTAAGCCTGTCTCGATTAATTCGTAAGACCAAGAGATAGATTAAGCTTGCCGTATGGCAGATTTGATGGCGTGATCGCGTTTAACATTATTCCATAAAAAAAGCCCCGGCAGCGTGAACTGTCTAGGGCTTAAATTTTAATGGTGGCTCGACCTGGAATCGAACCAGGGACACAGGGATTTTCAATTCAAAAGACTATGCTTTCGCCAGCCTCTCAAGAACACACAAGTTTAGCCATTAAAGCTATGTATAACAACATATATGAATATCTTTCTTTACCTATAGAGATAACTGAAATATACTTAAAGTCACCGGAAAAACATGACCCTGACATGACCTGAGGCTGGAAAGGATGACCCAAGGCGATACAAATGGATAAAAAGTTTCAGTTCACACAAGCTAGAATTAAAGACTTGCCGATACCTGATAAGGGGCGTATTGATTATTACGATTTGAAAGTGCCAAAGCTAACGTGTCGAGTTAGCAGTACAGGCAATAAATCGTTTGTTGTTTTGAAATGGAATGGAAAAACAATGCAAAGGGTAACTGTTGGCAAGTTTCCTGATGTATCAGTAACTCAAGCACAACAAAAAGCACAAGCTATTCTAACGGCTATTAATTCAGGTATTGATCCTACAGCAGAGAAACGTAAGAAA
>JAIBDY010000012.1 GCA_024685995.1 Piscirickettsiaceae bacterium
AAATGGAATGGAAAAACAATGCAAAGGGTAACTGTTGGCAAGTTTCCTGATGTATCAGTAACTCAAGCACAACAAAAAGCACAAGCTATTCTAACGGCTATTAATTCAGGTATTGATCCTACAGCAGAGAAACGTAAGAAAGAGCTAGCACAAATCAGTCTTGAGGATGTGTTGGAGTCATATTTGGCTGATCGTGACTTGAAGCCCTACACTGTTAAAGATTATCGGTATAGGCTCAAGTTGGGTTTTAGTGATTGGCTTGAAAAGCCAGTGAGTAGCATTTCAAAAGACATGGTTTTAAAACGGCACAAAAAGATCAGTCGAACAGGTAAAACGACAGCTAATAACACAATGCGTGTATTACGCCTGACAATGAATCATGCCAAAGCTGTTGGTATGATAGATAACAACCCCGCCAGCATATTAAGCGAAGCTCGTTTATGGCATAAGAACAACCGCAAAGACCGAGTAATACCAAGCAATCAATTGCAGGCATGGCATCAAGCAGTTGAAGCGCTACCAAATCAACGAGCCAAGGTCTATTTGTTAATGGCTTTATACATGGGATTTAGAAGTATAGAACTATTAACGTTGGAATGGTCGCACGTCGATATTAAAGGCAAGAATATAACCCTATATGACACCAAAAATGGCACAAATCATAGCTTACCGATCCCTACCGTGCTATTACCCCATATTAAGACGTTAAAGGAGCAAACAGGGTCTTATAAGTGGGTATTTGCTGGTAATAATCCATTAAAACCGATGGCAGTACCAGCCAAGCCCGTGAAAGCCGTTACAAAAACAAGTGGCGTGGAGTTTAGCCCGCATGATTGCCGTCGTACCTTTGCAACAATAGCCGAAGCAGTGAACTTACCATTGACCATGATTAAACGCTTAATGAATCACGTTACCACCAATGATGTGACAGGTGGTTATATCGTGACCGAAGAAGAAACATTGCGAGTCGCGATCAATAAAGTGGCGGATTACATACAAACCAGAGTGACACAGAAGGATAATGTTATTCAGTTAAGAAAATAACTAGTAACGTGTTGCATTATTAACGAGATACGGTATTATGTTGTTATGATTAAAAGCTATGCGAATAAGCTTACCGAACAGGTGGCGAATGGCGTTTATTCAAAGAAGTTGCCAAGTGAGATAAAAACTCGTGTTTTGATGCGGTTGGTACAGCTAGATAATGCCGCCAGCATCGATGATTTAAGATTACCACCGTCAAATCATCTGGAAAAATTATCAGGTGATAGGCAAGGGCAATACAGCATAAGAATAAACCAGCAATGGCGATTATGTTTTGAGTTTGAAAACGGCAATGCTTTTAATGTGGAAATAACTGATTATCACTAGGAACGAAACATGATCAACAATCCATTTCATCCCGGGGTGTTTCTTCAAGAATTACTAAAGGAAATGAATATTACCCCTTACCGATTGGCTAAAGATACCTTTATGCCAGCAACGCGTGTGGGCGATATTCTAAAAGAGCGCCGAGCGATTACGCCTGATACGGCATTAAGACTGGCCAGGTATTTTGGTACAACACCAATTTATTGGCTGAATTTGCAAAGCAGTTATGAATTGAGTCAGTGTCACCCAGAGCATATTGAAGACATACACGCGATTGCGTAAAAATAACTAATTTCCGCTATTAAGATGATGAAGAACCAATTTGTATAGCATGGATGGCATGAAGGGGAGTACGTGGGGTTGGGTCCAGAATATTGGCAAGATAGAGGTCATTACACTATAGAACAAACAGCTATTCTTGCTGCTGGTGGTGATCCTTGTAAAAAACTGTCGCATCAATCTAATAAAAAAATGATTTCAATAATTGATGCCGACTTAAGATTAGCACTCATATCTACAGTGACATATGCCCGCGAATTAGTTAAGAAGGGTAAGGTTGGTCGATATGTCGATAAGTTACATGACTTCGATATATTTGAGCATGAGTGTATTGAATATGGCGTTTCATTCTACAAATCAATCGCTGAAGAAAACTTTGCAGCTTTAAATGAAAAAACTCACCCTACAGTAGATTCAATTAAGCTTTCGGTGGCCGATATAAGGTCGTGGTTAAGGTCTGAGCAAATAAGCTCTAAATTCTTTTTTCCAAACGAAGACAGTGATGGACAAGAGTTCAAGCCAAAGACTCAACAGCAGCGCGAGGCTGTATTAGTAAGTTTGATAACGAAACATGGCAAAGAGTATTTACTCAAGCTTGGTCATCCTGGGGTATGGAAGTTGCTTCGTGAAGCTAATGAAGGGCTTTTCACAAACAATGGCCGAGAATATGGCCAATCAACAATAAAAGCCTTCTTTCGCAAACAAAAACATCTCAAAGGTTTTAAGCCTAGCGGATAAGGGTAATTTTAATTACAGTAAATAGTGCTAAAACCATTATTTCTAAGTCTTTAAAAAGGGTATTTTATTGATAGAGTAAATTTACCCTTTTATAGCTTTTTCAAAAAAAATTCGTTTCTCTAAGCTTGCGCTCAACCTCAGACATTTACTGGGGATGACGAAAGGAGAAACAATGGTTACAAAATATCTATTAACCGCTGACGAAGCGGCAACACATCTAAATGTATCTGTACGTACACTAGCCAAATGGCGAAGTGTTGGTTATCCGAACCTTCCTTACTCAAAGGTCGGTCGATGCGTCAGATATAAACTTCTCGATCTTGAAGCTTATTTAGCTAAACACTCGTTTAATTGTGTGGAGGGCTAAGTCATGGTCAAAAACACAGCCAATAAGCTTACTTTAAGAACTGTTATAGACGCGAAATGTCGTGAATGTATATATGACCCTCAGTCAGAAGGATCGTGGCGAAAACAAGTCGAAAATTGCCTTTCCCCAGGATGTTCTTTGTTTCCTAAAAGACCAATCAGCAAGGGAGGTAAAAAATGAAATTACCTTTACCAACTTCAAAAACAGGTCGTGTATTTGCAGCATTAATGACGGGTAATAGTTATAACTTGTTTGAAGCAGCATTAGAGCTACACGACCGTTCATTACACAGTACTGTATCAACATTGCAGAACAAGTATGGCATCAAAATATCTAGGGCTTATGAATATATCCCTGTTTTTGGTGGCACTAAGACGCGATGTTGTCGTTACTGGATCGATCTTGATGAACGAATGCGAATATTAATCGAGAGAAGTTCAGAAAAAGAAGAAGCCCTAACTGCCAGCGACGAAACTATAGGAAAGGGCTTAGATACTTCAATTGTCGATGATAGCGCTGATGGTGATGATCAGCAAGTGTCTGTTTTATCAATGCCGGTGAGGTATGTACGAAACTGCCTCAAAGCGATTGCACGGTTTTGACATAGCGGAATTGACACAGGAAAGCGAAGCCAAGCCTATACAGGGTGAGGCTTCGTATTTTTCCGAAACGGGTGATAAGTCACGGTTATTTCTAATATCTAAAGATGCTCTTGATAAACCTACAAGTAACAATAGCAGTGAAGCTAAGAGAAAAAAGAAACGTAACCGAAAGACAGTCGTCTTTAATGATATTTTTACCCATAACGGAAGAGATTATCGTGTCAATTCGGCTAAGTCAGGGCTATATGCCGAAATCCTTGCAAAAATAATCGAGCAGTTTGAATTAGCGAGCCAAAAATGGGGCCGGGTCTTTGCCATTCGTTTTGACTTGCACTCACATTATTACTCGGGCGATAACAAACGAATAACGTTATTTAGAAAAAGGTTATTTCAGCGTTTAAAGCGTGAATATGGGTTCAGTGAAATTGGCTTTTGCTGGGTACGTGAAATGGAAAAAAGCAAAGCACAGCACTATCACTGGGTTCTGTTTTTAGATGGTAACTTAATTCGTCACTCAAGCAGAATCAATCACATGATTAAGCATGCCTGGGAAGATGAAACGGGTGCCTATCACGTGCCAGTCATCAAACGTCCATTTTATTTTGGTAAAGCAGAGGACATAGCACAAGACGTCATTTATAGAGTGTCTTACCTAGCAAAAGCTAGGGGCAAGGGATACAGGGATAAACAGGCAAAAGACTATCAAACATCAAGAATGAAAAAAGGAGCTAATCATGGCCGGTAAACATATTACACCTAAGCAAAAAGAGCAGGCGATCATGCTCAGGGCAGCAGGTTACACACACGCCGTCATTGCTGATAAGACGAACATATCGATGTCAGCATTAAAACGACTATTCAAAACACATTCCGTGAGGCGAGGTGAGTTGAAACAGTCGGTAATTGATAAAGCAAAAGATGAATTGCTTAATGATGCCAATACTATTGCCAATATCAAGCTTGAAGCAGCAAATCTGCTGTTTGATGATTTAGCTCAAGCAAAACGATTAAGGCAGGCAATGGCTGCGGCAACTGAGTACTTGGAAGCAAACAATACAGCAGAGGCATTACAGGTTATGCGAGCCGTTAGTGCCGGAGCGGTTGCTTTGAAGTCCACAAGTGAAACGCTTCGTAAATCATTAGGGTTAGATAAAGATGACGATCTTGGTGATGAACTACCAGAACTTGTCATCAGCGTTATGACAGAAGATGAAATGGCTACCATAAGGCACGAGGCCAAAATGCGTAGTGTAGGGTTTGATGATGGCTTGGGTGGCTTATTGCCTATTGACGATGATGAAGCTGATAACGAAATCGTAATGGAAGGCTATGAGCCAGAAGAGGTACCAACTTGACCCATAAAAATCAAACCCTTAGATATTTTCGACTATACCGTAGGGCTACCTTTCAAAATTTTTTGTCAATTTTGAAAATTGGATGATTGCTGGTGGCTTTTAAATATGTCACCAGATGAAAATCTTTACAAGCAGATTGTTTTAACTAGATAAGACGTCAATTTAGCCAAATAAGAAAGGAAAGCATTATGCAAATTAAAGCTATAACAACAGAGCAATATGTTGAAATTTACGAGCAACTAACAAGCATCACTGAACATAATCCAAACTCAACCACTACAGCCTATTCAGGAAAGATCTCAGGGATCGGTAGCGTTGTTATTACTAGCGATTCAGTGCAATGCCTGCTTTTCAGTAATAAAGCAAAATAGATGGTTTGTTAGCCTTGTGTTTTGTATATCGGTTGTAAATAATTTTGAACTTTTAGATTCAAAGGCTTACTATAGTAGTGCTCATTCACCATCCTTTGGTGTTAGCGTGAAAAGAGTTACGGCTCCGTCCTCTTTGAGGGCGCGGCCAGCTTTATTTATCTCTGTTTCTTTCCCAACGTTTCAAATACTTTTGTTTTTGCCGCTCACGCGCAACATGGAATGCTGTCCATAGGATTAGGTAGCCGTTTCTCCTGTTAAGCACAATCAAATAGCCATCATCCTGGAACCAAATGTGTATCCGTTGTTCTCCTTTGTGCTTTTCTGTCCAAATCTTTAATGAGTCATCAGTGTGATTTTCGATAATAGGCTTTGGCCAACGAATACGTTCACACCTTCGTAAATCAGGCATTCTTTCATCCTCAATTTCCCCTTCACTTGTAATGTGCCAAAAAGTAGACTCTTTTCCATCGATAATAGGCGTGCGTTTTAGGCCTATTTTTTGATCTCGGAAGTAAGTTATAGAATCAATAAAGTTTTGTTTGAATATCAGATAGAGAGCATCAATGTATATCTGCCAATCACCGTCATAGTTTTCAAGTGGCTCAAATTCAGGAAGCCAGTTAGGTAATTCATCCATGGTTTAATTTGTTCCATTCCAAATTAAGAGATTGAACTTCAGTTCTCTCAATAATGTATTGTGTGTGAGCTTATATCCGCTACGTTTGCGAATACGGTCGATTAACGCTTCTTTGGCCTTACTTTCATGTAGATCTCGGTGAACATAAGACAAAGCACCGATTAGTAAGTCAGCCACCTGTAACTGCTCAGCCTCATGAGAGTGAATGCGTTTAATGTCAGCAATCATCCGACGTGAAAAGTCAAAAGCGTTATTACACAAGACATCCTGTAATTTTTCGACCTTATGCTGACCAAGCGTATCTTTAATATCAATAAACACTTTATAGCGGCTTTCAGGATCAAAAACGGTCTTAAGCATGGTGAAATACATTTTGTAGTACCAGTCATCATGGCTATGACCAAACTGTTCATGATTTAATTGGTCTTTATCAGGCACTACAAGGCCTCTGAAATGAAGATCATCATCATCAAAAAAATAGTCAATTAAGTCTAGATAAAAACCTAGTTTGGATGGACTGACTTTTGTCCATTTCACCTCAAAATTACGAGGTAAACCATGTTTTGATTTAATTTCACGCAGACGCTCAGCTATCGACAACCTTTTATCTAGCGGGCACCATACAGCACCTAATACCATGGCTTTTTGATGATCATTTTCTAGATGGCATGACTCATCGCAGTAGACATTAAATTCAGTTGTCATAATTTCACTCCTTGCTCAACCACAGCACAGGCGAGGTGTTGTTGGGTGGTTTGGGCTTGATTGAGGCCAACCTTGAGCTGGTCACATAAGGTCATCAACTCATCGACTTTAGCGACGATGCGGTGTTGTTCAGCGAGAGGGGGAAGTGGTGTAGCTATTGGTGTTATGGTGCTGGTATTCAATTCCACTTGTTTTGTTGTTCCTGAAACAAGAGATAATTCGTGTTCAGGATCGATTTTCAATTGGATACTTGGTGACGTTAAATAGGTGCAAATAAATTGGCTATTCACGAACAACGGTCTAATTATCGTCACATGAGAGTCTGCAACTAATTTACCCTCGGTTTTAGGTAATACATTAATCCTACCAACCGTTCCTGTTCCTGTTGAGTTCCAAAGGAGATCATGCGTTTTTAGAAAGCGTTCTTCCTGATAGGCATCCAAACTATGCTCATCGACAAACCTAGCTTTTGATAAATCGAATCCTGCCCATTGGATGCATTTTTGAGATACAACTTGAACTGAACCTATTTCTGCATATTTAGGACCTTTACCTCGTTGAATGTATTCTGCTAAATTCTGAAGTCTTGCCCACTCCCATCCATCAGGCAATTTAAACAGTTTTTCATCATCGGTAATAGCTGACAACGGTTTTTGCTTTTTAATCTTACCGTCTTTAATCAGTTGGGCTTTTTCAGCCGCGATTTTTTCCAGCAACACGCTGGCGGGTTCGTCGTTGGGGTCTTGGGGGACGAGTTTGCCCATGACGGCGAGTTGCAGAATGGTTTGCTTGAGTTGGTCGATGCTGGCATCGGTAGTGAACAGGATGTCGAAGTTAGTAGCGAGTTGTGACCAGATGGTTTGAAACTGCTTATTATCAGCCGCTTGACATAGGCTATCGAGCAAGGTGGTGACGAGGGTGTGATGGGTGTCGCTGTGCTGGAGCTGTTGTTGCTCTAACTGGTCGCATAAGGCCATTAATTCATCGACTTTAGCGACTATGCGGTGTTGTTCTAAGAGTGGAGGTAGGGCAAAGACAATATCTTTAATTTGAGCGGTACTTAAATTTGGAATGGCACTACCCATCGATTTTGATAAATTCTCTTGTATCTTCGTCGTCAATGGATGATAAAGAAATGAGCAAGATAGAATGTAGGGAGAAATTTTACCTACTCGCTGGTTTATATAATAAATTTCATTTGATGTATTAAAGCCTAATTTACCTGTCGTAGCGCCAGACATAGCAATCAACATGTCGCCATTTTTTATCATGAGGCTATCATCGAGATTAGTAATGACCTCCTCATTTACTCTGGACATTGAGGCTGATGTCACTTCACCGTTTTGAATATCGCCAATTTTGACTATACCAATACCAACGTCTGTAAAATCACTACTTTTGAATGCGAATCCATTCACAAATTCAGCAACATCTCCAAGTCGTATCCATTCCCAACCATCAGGCAAATCAAATGGCTTATCATCCGCAGTAATTTCAGGCAATGGCTTTTGTTTTTTAAGATTGCCCGCTTTGATTAATGCTGCTTTTTCAGTCGCAATTTTTTCCAGCAACATGCTGGCAGGGTCATCCTTGGGATTTTGTGGCACTAATAAGCCTCGCACAGCGAGTTCTAAAATCAGTTCACGTAGCTTTTTGATGCCGGTGAGTTCGATTTTGCTATTGCTGCCACGCCCTGTAGTTGAACGCTTGGTTTCGGCACTGGTCCATAGATCAATATTGTCAGTAATTAGTTGTTGCAACATGGCTATTTTTCGCCCGATAAGGCGACGGATAAGATGCCTTTTAGTTGGTCGCGAATGGCTTGTATTTGTTGTTGCTGCTCGGCATACATTGTAAGTAGTACTTCAGGATCATGAATTTCCGTTTCAACCACATGTGGGTTTTTAATATCGAGGTTGTAGTTACGGGCTTTGATGTCGTCGATGCTGACTTGCCATGCTTGTTCTGTTTCAACGCGATCAGCAAAGCCATTTTGTTCATTACCCCACCAGTCGATTTCAGTTTGGAACTCATCAAAGCGCATTGGTTTAGTTTTGTTATAGCTTTTTATGCCTGCTGGGTAGGGGTGTTCATAAAACCAGATGTGTTCAGTTGGCGTGCCTTTGGTGAAGAACAGTAGATTGGTTTTAATGCCCGTATAGGGATTGAACACGCCATTAGGTAGGCGAACGATGGTGTGGAGATTACATTCCTCTAATAGCTTTTCTTTAAGGCGGGTTTTCATGCCTTCACCAAATAGAAAGCCATCAGGTAAGACGACGGCAGCACGACCACGATCTTTTAATAGATGAATGATCAAGGTCATAAATAGATCGGCGGTTTCACGGGTGCGAAAGGCTTGAGGGAAGTTGGTTTCGATGCCGTCTTCTTCTTGACCACCAAACGGCGGATTGGTGATGATGGTATCAACCCGCTCTTTTGGCCCCCAGCTAATTAAGGGTCTGGCTAGTGTGTTGTCATGGCGAATTTGGTTGGGCACTTCGATGCCATGCAAAATCATATTGGTGGTGGCAAGCAGATGGGGGAGTGGTTTCTTTTCTACACCGTGGATACTGGCCTGTAGCGTTTGTTCATCAGCCGGTGTTTTTACATAGGCTTTTCGTTTGTGGTCGATAGCGCAGGTTAGGAAGCCGCCAGTACCACAGGCAGGATCGAGTGTGGATTCATTTATTTTAGGATCAACCCGATTGACCATAAATTCAGTAACGGCTCGCGGGGTGTAAAACTCACCGGCATTACCAGCGCTTTGCAGGTCTTTGAGGATTTGCTCATACATATCACCAAACAGGTGACGTTCTTGCGCTTTGTTAAAGTCGATGCCTTCTTGGATTTTATTAATCACTTGGCGAATCAGTTGGCCTGATTTCATGTAGTTGTAGGCATCTTCAAAGACATTACGGATCACGACCGCACGTTGGTTATCTGCTTCTACTTCTAGATTTTGCAGGGCAGGGAATAGCTTGTTATCAATAAAGTCTTTCAGTTCATCACCGGTCATACCTTCGGCATCGGCTGCCCAGTTGCGCCAGCGATAGCTTTCTGGAATGGGTGACGAATAATTGTCGTTGAATAATTCCCACTCTTGCTCTTTATCATCAAAGATTTTGAGAAACAGCATCCACACTAACTGGCCGATTCGTTGGGCGTCACCATCAACACCTACGTCTTTACGCATGATGTCTTGGATTGATTTAATGGTACTGCTAATGCTCATGGTGTTCCTTGGTGTTGTATCTTAAGTTTATGTCTGGATGGTAGGTATTAAATACGTTTGAAAGCGCTAGGGTCAACAAAACCGAGCAATTCTTTCAATGCTGATTTGGAGTGAACAGCAACGGCGTATGCGGTTTTTTTATTACCCTTGAGCACCTCACCATGTTCATTAAAACGATTGATGTTTGAGTTTTTTCTCAACTCAACCCAGTCAACGGTGATACCTGAGATATTATCAATTTCACTTTTAAATCTACTCAGTGATGGGTTTATCAGTAGTGGGTTTTTACAAACTGGTTTTGTATCTGGCTCGTTTGATGTTTTTATGTAAACAATTTCTTTGCTTTGCGTTTTGTAGCCTCTAATTCGTTTATTTCGTTTAAATGTTGCCAAATTAAGATCAATTAATGCATTTTCAATTTCGAAGGAGTTGAGCATTTATGCGTAAAGCTCCTGTTCTAGTAGTTTTAATGCGTCGATGTACTGCTGCTTGCCACCGAAGGCATTAAGTAGCTCTATTGGGGCGCCCATGTCTGAAAATGGTGCAAGGGTCAGTATCTTAAAGTCTTCTATTGGCTCAATTCCCGTATCAGCATATTTGTTCAATAGTGCTTCCAGTACTTGTCTAGCTGCGCCCTCATACTTGGTGAAGTAATTGCGTTTTTTTACGTTTTCAGCACGTTCTTTGCGTGATAGTGGCGGCTGGTCATAGACGATGTGAGCAATGAGGTCAAAAGCATCCATTTCTATGCCTAGTTTGTTGCGAACATCATCTCGTAATTCCTCCCAAAACACGCCTTGTTCGGTTAATTCTTGGATAATCGCTTTCTTTTGATCGGCTTCAGCCCAAGTCCTTAAAAAGTCTTTCATGGTGGCGAACTGTTTTTTCACACATGACTTGGTGTAGTCGGTGAGTGACTCGGTAATGAGTTTGCCATCGGAACCTAAGTATTGAACACGTTCTGCCGAGACTTTGACATCAACACCTTTAACGACATATTTAACTCGCGGTTCGCCAATTTCACCGCCACCAATTCCGGTATTACCACCTTCCGGTTCTTCTGGTAGAGGGTAGTCAGTGCCACCACCAGTTGAAGTGCCGGTTTCGCCTGTTTCTTCGGGTGGCTCAATAGTGCCACCAGGTGTTGGCTCATAAATTTGAACCGGATCGCCATCAAAGTCTTTATCTGCAAATAGTTCGGTTGCCTTTTTGAAATCCATGATGGTAAACCAGTGTTTATCGTAGTCTTCATCAATACGTGTACCGCGACCAATAATTTGTTTAAATTCAGTCATTGATTTGATACGTTGGTCAAGCACGATTAACTTACAAGTTTTGGCATCCACTCCCGTGGTCATCAGTTTGCTGGTGGTTGCGATAACAGGATAGGTTTGTTCGGGATCGATGAAGTTGTCGAGTTCAGCTTTGCCTTCGTTTTCATCGCCGGTAATTCGCATGATGTATTTACGGTTCTCTTTGACGCGCTGAGGGTTTAAATTCACAAGCGCTTGTCGCATACGTTCGGCATGATCGATGTCATTACAAAACACGATGGTCTTTTGAAATTCACCTGTACGTTGTAAAAATTCGGTGATCTTTGAAGCAACGAGATAGGTACGTTCATCAAACACGATATTTTTGTCGATGTCTTTTTGATTATAGATACGATCTTCAATTAGATTGCCGTATTTATCTTTTTGACCTTTAGTTGGACGCCAGCCTTGTAAGTCGATGTCGAAATCAACACGCACGACTTTATATGGGGCTAAGAAGCCATCATCAATGCCTTGTTTTAATGAATAGGTATAGATTGGGTCGCCAAAGTATTCGATGTTAGAGGTATCTTTGGTTTCTTTGGGTGTAGCTGTTAAACCGATGTGTGTCGCTTTGCTGAAATAAGACAAAATTTCACGCCATGCTGAATCATCTTTGGCACTACCTCGGTGACACTCATCGATAACAATAAGATCAAAAAAGTCGGGTGAGAATTGTTTGTAAATGTCAGCTTCGGCCTCATTACCTGTTACGGCCTGATATAAAGACAGATAGATTTCATACGATTTGTTGATTTGACGTTTGGTGATCTTGGTCATCGCCTGACCAAAAGGTTTGAAGTCGTTGTTTTTGGTTTGGTCGACCAAGATATTTCTATCAGCTAAAAATAAGATGCGTTTCTTTTGGCGTGACTTCCATAGTCGCCAGATGATTTGAAAGGCGGTGTAGGTTTTACCTGTACCTGTTGCCATGACCAATAAGATGCGGTCTTGGCCTTTAGCTACTGCTTCTACCGAACGATTAATAGCATTGACTTGATAATAACGAGGGCTACGACCGGAGCCATCATCATAATAATGTGATTGCACGACTGCTTTTGCTTGGTCGTTGATGTTTTTATGTTGGCAGTACCAGTTCCATAGCGTCTCAGGAGAGGGGAAGTTATCGAGCGAGAGTTCTGTTTCAACCTGTCCACTTAAACCTGTTCGGTCATGAAATAAGAATCCGTCACCATTACTAGAAAAAATGAATGGCACATCAAGCGCATCAGCATAAGCCAAACCTTGTTGCATACCATCGCCAATAGAATGTTTATTGTCTTTGGCTTCGATGATAGCAATAGGGAAGTTTTTTTGATGGTATAAGACATAATCAGCACGGCGCTTTTCACCGCGAGTATGTAATCGACCTCGAACAATAATACGTCCAGCGGTGAAGGTGACTTCTTGGCGAACTTGCGAATGAATATCCCATCCTGCATTTTGAATGGCTGGTGTGATGTACTTGGTGCAAATATCTTGTTCGCTAAGTGTTTTCTTATTCAATGAGTAATCCGTCCCTGATTCATAAGATAGTAACGGAATATAGCACTATATAAAGCGCTAAACCAAGCTAAAGAACACTAGAAGTGAAGTTTGAAACATGACCCTGCCATGACCCAACAAAAAAGGCTTAGGACGGTTAAGTCACTAAGCCTTTGAATTTGATGGTGGCTCGACCTGGAATCGAACCAGGGACACAGGGATTTTCAATCCCTTGCTCTACCGACTGAGCTATCGAGCCATCAAGGTCGCGTATTAAACCTGTTTAAGGCCCTCTGTGTCAAGTCTAAAGGCGATTTAATTTAGGTTTCCCTGTATGGGAATGGTTGTTTTCAGGCTTGATGTTTAAAGGGATTGGAACAAAGCGTCGAGGGTTGTATCGTCGAGCTGGCGATACCACTTGGGTGACGGAGCTAGGGCGGTTATTTGCTCGAGTAACGACTGCGCTTGGTCCATCGAATGGATGGGGTTGATAGGGAGCTGTTGTTGCATGAGTGCAGTCAGTTGTTGCGCGCTGGTCTCTGGCGACAGCGCGCAACAGAGATTGTCTATCAGTTGACGAATATCGACATGGGCAAAGAGGCTTGGGATCGCTTTGACTAGGATGCGTTGCACTTCGATGGTGTAGCTCAACCCTAAGGCTGCGAGCTGCGTTTGATGCTGGGCCAAAACGTCGAGTTGGGGTGCTGTTAAGGGCAGTTTGAGCGGCACTAAAATCGGTCTGGATTTGAGTGTGTCTGTTGCCACGGCATGTTGAAACTGTTGTTGTCGGAGTTGTTGATCGGCGTATTGGAGATCGATTAATGCGGGCCCTTGCGGGGACTGCGTGATGACATAACGTTGGGATAGCAGGCTGATTGCATCGCCGAAGGGTGTTTGGCGACGGGGTGTTGGTATTGGTGATGATGGATAGTTGGCTTGTGTTTCAGCAATATGATGAGTAGCGGAATCCGTTTTATTTTTATTTGGGCGACCGGCTTGACTGAGCGTTAGTTGAATAGTGGGTGTTTGGCTACCCAAGGCATCTTTAATAGCTTGATTAATTAGACCATGAATTAACCTAGCGTCTCTAAAGCGAACTTCATGTTTGGTCGGGTGAACGTTGATATCAACCCGATCAAGGGGCATGGCTAGATACAGTACAAAAGCGGGGTAGCGACCTGCCGGGATATAGTCTGAATAAGCTTGGCGAATGGCATGGTTGATAACGCGGTCACGGATGACTCTGCCATTAATAAAAAAATGATGGACATCGGTTTGTGGTCGGTGACCATCGGCATCGGCTAACCAGCCTTGTAGTTTGATGTCATCGTAGTCCTGTTCTATATATAGGCTGTGAGCTAAGAAGGCTTTGCCGCATATTTTGGCGATGCGTTGTTGTTGTTGCTCTGGCGTTGTTGCGCGTGGCAGTTTTAAGCTACTGTTGGCAGAAAGCTGGCACTGGAAGCCAATCTCAAATTGACTCAGTGCGAGGCGTTGTAAGGTGGTGGTGATGTGATTTAACTCTGTTTTATCTCCTCGTAAAAAGCGTCGACGTGCGGGGACATTAAAAAACAGTTCTCGCACTTCTACTGTGGTGCCTTGCGGGTGTGCAATCGGTGTGAGCTCATCGCTATTGGCAGTTAATTGCCAAGCGTGTTCACTGAGTGCTTGTTTAGAGGTGATCGAGAGTCTAGAGATTGAGGCGATACTTGGTAACGCTTCGCCACGAAAGCCCAAACTGGCAATATGGCTGAGTTGTTCTGTGGAATGGAGTTTGCTGGTGGCATGGCGGCTTAACGCCAGCGAGAGGTCTTCAGGGTGGATGCCGTGGCCATTATCTCGTATTTGGATCGTTTTACTACCTGCGCCCTCAATCGTCACGACAATCTCGGTGGCACCGGCATCTAAGCTATTTTCGATTAATTCTTTGACAACAGAGGCTGGGCGTTCGATGACTTCGCCTGCTGCAATTTGGTTTGCGAGGTGAAGGGGAAGGGCATGGATACGGCTATTATTGGTCATGCCGTTATTTTAGCAGTCTCGATGGCTTTGGTTTTACGGGATGAGCAAAATATCGCCAATGTTGAGGCGATTATGAGTGAGTCCATTGTTAGATTTAAGTCTAGTTAGACTGACTTGGTAGCGCTGTGCAATGGTGCTGAGGGTGTCACCACGGCTGACAATATGCTGCTGTGGTATTTGTGTCCCTAGCGGCGGATTGCGTTGAAAATAATTTCTAATCCCCGACATCATGGCTAAAGCAAGTTTATTTTGATGTCCTTCGCTGCGAAGTTTGCGCTCTTCAGCGGGGTTAGAAATAAAGGCGGTTTCGACCAGAATGGATGGGATATCGGGTGATTTTAAGACGACGAAAGCGGCAGATTCAACTTGTTTTTTATGAGTATGGCCGACGCGCTTGAGTCCAGATAGCACGGTTTCGGCAACTTCTATGCTGGCTTGCAAACTGGCATCTTGTGATAGGTCCAGTAAGACCGAGGCGAGCAGGTGATCTTTATCTTCTAAACTGATTCCGCCGACAAGATCGGCCGCGTTTTCTTTATCAGCCAACATTTGTGCAGCTTCACTACTGGCGCCGCGTTCCGATAATACAAATACAGAGGCGCCTCTGGCTTCACGTTTGTGAAAAGCGTCAGCGTGGATCGAAATGAACATATCTGCTTTTTGCGACCGTGCCAAATTAATACGTTGCCGTAAGCTAATAAAGGTATCGTTGTTGCGGGTAAGGTAAGCACGCATGCCGGCTTCTTTATTGACCAGATTAGCCAGTTTTCGGGCAATGGCGAGGACAATATCTTTTTCTTTAGTCCCTTGTTGTCCAATGGCGCCAGCATCTTTGCCGCCATGGCCAGCATCAATGGCGATGACAAGGTCGCGGCGGGGGATGGATTTGATGGTTTTGTTCACTTTCACAGCCGCTGTCGTTATTTCCGGTGCGGGAGCGGGTTTGGGCTTGATGGCCGGTGGCGAAACAACTTGGGTGGTGGTGTCTGCCACTTGTGCCTGCGTGGTTTTTGGCTCTGCCAGATCAATGACCAGACGGTGCGAATGTCGCGTCGACGGTGGTAGGGTTTGGCTGATGTATTGTAGTGGCTTGGCAAGGTCGAGCACGACACGCAAAGTATCTTGTTGTCGTTGGGCGTAGCGAATATTTTGGATGGGGGTGCCGGATAATGGCGGCAGCTTGATGTTTTTCCATTGTTTCGTATTATTCAGATCGATTACCAGCCGATCTGGCTTATCGAGCATAAATGCTTTATAGGCTGCTTTGTCGGTTAAATCGAAGACAAGGCGGGTCTTTTGGTCTGAATGTGATAGGCGGACGCTATCAATTGCGGACGCCCAAGCGCTCACTGAACAAGTGAGTACGAATAGACTTAGTAGCAGTCTGTACATCGGGCAAATCCTTAAATTAACTATAGGCCGTATTGTCTGACTGTCCTATCAAAAAATCAAGTTGTTATTTATTAAGATAAATTTGGCTTAGTTGCCGATAAATTTTTTTTGCTGGAGCTGAATGCGCTGTGAGTTCAGCTTGTCGACCAGACTGTAGATATTGAAGTGAAATAACGAGATCGGGTTGAGCTAAATAATCACCGCCTTGTTGTGGCCATTCAAACAAGCACAATGCATCACTACCTAGGTAGTCTTCTATGCCGATATATTCTAGTTCTTCGGGATCCGATAAGCGGTATAAGTCAAAATGGTAGACCGTGCAGCTTGCCAAGTCATAGTGCTCGACGAGGGTATAGGTTGGGCTTTTGACTTTGCCAGTATGGCCAAGGGCGCTGAGCAAACCACGGCTTAAGGTGGTTTTACCGGCGCCAAGCTCGCCTAAGAGATGAATGGTGAGTGCTTGTCCATTCCACGACTGTGCTATCTCTCGTCCAAGCTGGAGTGTGGCTGCTTTATCAATAAGGTCGATTAACATAAATGACGCTTTAAAAAATTAAATTGGCTAGATGTCTTAGGTGAGGCATAAGGTCCATCGCCAGCATGCCGCGCTCACCATCTTGCTCTGCTGCTTTATCACCTGCCATACCGTGTAATGTAACGCCAACACAGGCTGCATCTATCAATGGAAAACCTTGTGCTAATAGGCTACCGATGACGCCAGCAAGTACATCACCCATGCCGCCACTCCCCATTCCTGGGTTACCCCAAGAGGAGAGGCGTGTGGGCGGCTCGCCATTACTAATCAGGGTGCCTGATCCTTTTAAAACTGCAATACCACCATAGATTTTTTGGATTTCTTTCACGGCATTGAAACGATCCGCTTGTATTTCTTTAGAACTACAGTTGAGTAAGCGTCCTGCTTCGCCGGGGTGTGGCGTTAGAATCCAGTGCTCATGATGCTGTGGATTTTTACTCAATAGGTTGAGGGCATCGGCATCGACGACCATTGGCAGGTTGGTTTTGATCGCCTTTTCAAATAACCGTTTTCCCCAATCACTTTGCCCTAAGCCAGGGCCCACTGTGAGCGCATTGGCTTGGCGTAGTAAGGGGGCTAGATCTGCAGGATCTGCTACACCATGACACATCAATTCTGGCCGAGCGAGGTTGAGTAAAGGACCATGTGTTGTTCGGGTCGCAATGCTGGTTAAACCGGAACCAACTCTAGCGCCCGCTTCTGCCGCGATACGTGCAGCGCCAGACATGCCATGATCGCCTCCGATAATCAGTAAATGGCCATAATGACCTTTATGCCCCGTACGCTCTCGTGGTGCGAGTCTCGCACCATCTTTTTCTAAGCTGACGCGGCGTGCGACAGGGAGGCATTGTTTGTAGAGAACAGAAGGTATCTCAAGTGAATCAAAATGGGTTTTGCCAGAGTAGTTAGGGCCATCCCCCGTAAATAGGCCGAGGTTGAGGCCGATGAAGCTGAGGCTAATGGTCGCTTTGACAGCAATACCTAGTGCACTACCGGTATCGGCATGGACGCCTGATGGAATATCTAAAGATAAAACAGGTGACCGTTTCGCTTGGTTGATTGCTTGGATAACCGTTTTGCATTCGCCCGTGATCTCACGGTTAATCCCTGTTCCGAATAGGGCGTCAACGATGACATCGGTAGAAGGAAGCTTACCTTTGAAACGATGAATTTCAGTTCCTGTCGCGACGAGTGCGTCGCGAGCGGCGGCAGTGGTGTTGGACATTGTCGCATCATCACCGATTTGTACGACCATCACACGATAATCGTTGGCAACCGCTTGTCGTGCGAGCTCAAACCCATCACCACCATTATTACCGGTGCCGCAAAGAATTAAAATACGTTCGGCTCTGGGCCAATATTGCTTGAGTGCCGCTAGCGCCGATGCGCCCGCACGGGTCATCAATTCGGCGGATGAAATATTGTAGTTTTCGGTCGCAATGCGTTCTAGTTCACGGGTCTGTTCAGCGGTGTATAAATCATGAGGCAGATTAAGCATGCAATGGTATCCAATTTGGGTTGTTCAGTCGGATGATGGGTTAAGGGAACTCTGCCGAGAGTTAGCCATGTTTATCCTTTAATCTAATGACTATAATAGCCTGTATGAAGGAAATAAATACAGCCGACACAATGGAACAGCTTCTTGAACGCGCCCAAAAATGGGCTCGCGAGTTAGGTTTTCAACAATTAGGCGTGAGCGATATTGATTTGAAAACGGCCGAACTGGATTTGCAGTCTTGGTTGGCTCAACACTTTCATGGCGAAATGGATTATATGGCCAAACATGGTGTTAAACGCACAAAACCAGAGCTGTTGGTGCCAGGCACCATTCGCGTGATGACGGTGAGGATGGATTATTGGCCAGAACAATCAGCAGAACCGTGGGCGGTGTTAAATGATGACAAAAAGGGCTTTATTTCACGCTATGCTTTGGGACGTGACTATCATAAATTAATGCGAAAGCGGCTGTCTAAACTGGCTCAAAAAATCGCATCTCAAGTGGGTGATACGACCTATCGTGTTTTTTGTGATAGTGCACCGGTGATGGAAAAGGCTTTGGCTCAGAAATCGGGTATTGGCTGGCAAGGTAAGCACAGTAATATTTTGAACCGAGAGCACGGTTCCTATTTTTTCTTGGGCGAGATTTATACCGACTTGCCGTTACCGGTTACCGCACCGACATCAGAACATTGTGGATCCTGTACGGCGTGTATTGATGTTTGTCCAACGCAAGCGATTGTTGCGCCTTATCAAGTGGATGCCCGGCGCTGTATTTCATATCTCACGATTGAATTAAAAGGAGCTATTCCACTGGCATTGCGGCCAATGATGGGTAATCGCATTTATGGTTGTGATGATTGCCAGTTAGTGTGTCCATGGAATAAGTTTGCACAATCAACGGTGGAGTCAGATTATTTGCCTCGGCACGATCTCGACTCACCACAGTTATTGGACTTGTTTGCTTGGGATGAAAGCTTGTTTTTATCTCGCTTTGAGGGCAGCCCTATTCGGCGGATTGGTTATGAGTCGTGGTTGCGTAATATTGCGGTGGCGTTGGGAAATGCGGTAAGTTCACCAGAGACTGTCGCAGCCTTACAAGCTAAGTTAGAAGATACGTCAGATTTAGTTAAAGAGCATGTGCAGTGGGCATTGGAACAACAGTTAACAAAGGCATCATTGAGTACAAATGACCCCAAATAAGCAACTCACCATTCAGGATTTGATTGCAGCACGGCTCTCGCGTCGTCAAGTGTTGCAGTATGGCATCGGTGGATTGGCGGCAGCGCTATTCCCCCTTTCGGCCTGTCAGCGACAATTGAATCGACCCTTATTAGGGTTTGAAGGCATTGCTATTGCCGATCTGACGGATAACGTCGTTGTGCCTTCGGGTTATCGTGCTCAGGTATTTTACCGCTGGGGCGATCCCATTTCCGACGGGCCAACATTTAAGATGGACGCGAGTAATACGGCTAAAGATCAATTGGTCCAGGCAGGCATGCATCATGATGCCTTGCATTTTTTCCCACTGCCTAATGAAGCTACGCAGTCAGCGCATGGTTTATTGGTGATGAATCATGAGTATATTGATGCGCAGATTCTACATGCCGATGGTGGTATTTTTGATTCACCTGAAAATTATACGGCTGAAAAAACGCGTAAAGAGCAGTACGCCCACGGTATTTCGGTGATTGAAGTGATTTCACGCAATGGGCAGTGGCAGATTGTTCGGCCTTCGTTGTTGGCTCGACGAATAACAGCCAGAACGCCGATGGCAGTGTCTGGGCCTGTGGCAGGCAGTGTTTATCTTAAAACAGCAATGGATCCGCTAGGCCAAGAAATTTTAGGAACGCTTAATAATTGTGCCAATGGCAAAACCCCGTGGGGCACGTATTTAAGCTGTGAAGAAAATTTTCAGAATTATTTCGAGCTGACTGATAGTGATGATGCGAGTGAGCGACAGCAAGCGGCTTGGGAACGTTATCGGATTAAACGGAGTTATTATGGTTGGCATGAGCATGATGCACGCTTTCATGTTGATTTTCATCCTAACGAAGTGAATCGTTTCGGTTGGGTGATTGAATTTGACCCCTATCACCCAGGCAGTCAGCCGATAAAACGTTCTGCATTGGGGCGTTTTTCACATGAAAACGTGGCGCATAAGCTTGCCAAAGATGGACGAGTGGCATTTTATTCTGGTGACGATGCGAAGTTTGAATATGTCTATAAGTTCATCACACGGGATGCTTGGGATGGGTCCCAAGGCCCGCAACATGGTCAGTTGCTAGATCACGGTGTGCTACACGTTGCACGCTTTAATGATAATGGCACCGGTGAGTGGTTCCCTTTAGTGTATGGGCAAGATGAGCTGACCGAGGAACATGGCTTTGAGAGTCAAGCGGACGTGCTGGTGCATGCACGACTAGCGGCCGATGTGGTGGGCGCCACACCGATGGACCGACCGGAATGGGTGACAGTGCAGCCAGAAACGGGTGAGGTGTTTATTTCGATGACCAATAATACGAAGCGAGGCGAGGGTGCTGTGGCGTCGAGAGATGCGGCAAACCCTCGAAATGATAATCAGTTTGGCCATATTCTGACATTACGCGAAGCGGATGCTTCGGTGCTGAAATTTGATTGGGAGGTATTGGCCTTAGCTGGCAGCGAGGCGCAGGGTGGCACAGTTAAAGGAGATCTTTATGCTAACCCAGACGGCTTGATGATTGATATGCGGGGCGTCTTGTGGGTGCAAACTGATATGAGCGACTCGGTATTGAATGAGGGCGAGTTTACCCAGTTTGGTAATAATCAAATGTTGGCGATCGATCCTGCGACGGGTGAGACGCGGCGGTTTTTAACTGGGCCCGTGGGGTGTGAAGTGACTGGGGTGGCCATGACGCCTGATCTACGGACGATGTGGGTCAACATTCAGCACCCAGGTGATGTCCCTAAAGGCCTTGCAAAACGAGGCGTGAAAAAAACTCCCGACCAGCCCAATGCAGCGAGCAATTGGCCAGACCATGCTGTTAATGGTCGGCCGCGTTCTGCGACAGTCCTGATTACCAAAAATGATGGCGGAGTGATCGGGACTTGAGCTTATTCAGGAAGCTTAATGAAGTGCTCGCGGTAATGTTGTAATTCTCGGATGGAGTCTTTGATATCGTCCATCGCAAGATGTGATGATTTCTTCTTAAAGCTTTTTTCGACTTTCGGCGCCCAGCGTTTTGCCAACTCTTTCAGAGAGCTGACATCTAAATTTCTGTAGTGAAAATAGGCTTCGAGTTGCGGCATGATACGCGCCATAAAGCGACGATCTTGGCAAATACTATTGCCACACATTGGGGATACACCCGCTGGGACGTATTGCTCAAGAAAAGCAATAGTTTGGCGTTCAGCTTCCGCTTCGTTGATGACACTCTTCTTCACGCGCTCGGTCAAGCCCGACCCGCCATGTTGGCGCGTGTTCCATTCGTCCATTGCGGCTAATGCTTCATCGGGTTGATGAATCGCGATAATAGGGCCTTCAGCTAAAATATTCAGTTCGCCATCGGTAACGATAGTGGCTATTTCGATAATGCCGTCATTATTGGTATCTAATCCGGTCATTTCGAGGTCGATCCAGATGAGGTTTTTTTTGCTTTTAGCCATGATAAATATCTTATATTAATGCGGAGGGAGTGAACTTCTTGCCAGAGATTGTATCAAACGCTAAGCTGATTAGCATGGATATGATTTTTATGGGCCGCAGAGAGTATGAATGAGTTTAGTGTAATTTTTATTGCCGCATTGGTTTTGATGACCCTGGTGGAGCTTTGGTTATCTCTACGGCAGTCTCGCTATGTGGCCGCACATCGCCATGCCGTGCCCGAGGCATTTAAAGCCCAGATTAAACTGACCGACCACCAAAAAGCGGCGGACTATACCGAGGCAAAAGGTAAACTGAATCGCTTGGAAGGCATGTTTGGGATGCTGGTCTTGTTGATGTGGACGGTCGGCGGCGGTTTAGCTTTATTATCGGGGTTATGGCAAGGCTTGCCTTGGCCGGAAATGGCGATAGGGATTGTTTTTATCTTGAGCTTCTTTGTACTGAGCTCGTTGATAGATTTGCCTTTTTCTCTTTATCGTACCTTTGTATTAGAAGAAAAATTTGGCTTTAACAAAAGTAGTTTGGGCTTGTTTTTATCAGATTTGGCCAAGCAGACGCTGTTGTTGATGATTATCGGAGCTCCTTTGTTATGGGGTGCTTTATGGTTAATGGGCAGTGCGGGTGAGTATTGGTGGTTGTACCTTTGGGCCGCGTGGATGGGGTTCACGTTATTGATGATGTGGGCGTATCCTGCGTTTATCGCGCCGATTTTTAATAAATTCTCACCCTTGGAAGACGTGCAATTAAAATCGCGCGTCGAAGATTTATTATCGCGTTGTGGTTTTAAAAGCCAAGGTATTTTTGTGATGGATGGCTCTCGTCGATCGGGACACGGCAATGCCTACTTTACCGGCCTAGGTAGCAATAAGCGGATTGTGTTTTTTGATACGTTGTTGAAAACCTTAAATCCAGAACAGATTGAAGCGGTATTGGCGCATGAGTTGGGGCATTTTCGCCGTAAGCATGTGATCAAGAATATGGGGGTTATGGCCATACTAAGTCTAATCAGTTTGGCATTACTGGGTTGGGCGGCTGCAGAACCTTGGTTTTATCAAGGCTTAGGTGTGACGACGCAAAGTCATGCGATGGCGTTGGTGTTATTTATGCTGGTCATCCCTGTGTTTGGTTTTTTCTTGCACCCGCTGATGACGGCGATGTCACGAAAATATGAGTATGAGGCTGATGATTATGCTGCCTCAGTGTCGAGTGGCGAGCATTTGATTGGTGCCTTGGTCGCTTTGTATCAAGAAAACGCCAGCACGTTAACGCCCGATCCTCTGGTGTCGGCTATTTATGACTCTCATCCGCCTGCCACCTTGCGTGTCGCCCACTTGGAAGCGAAAGCGGCGTCATGAAAGCTCTCTTGATTAGCGCTGTGTTATTGACCTTTGCTGGCAATGCGATGGCAAATGGCAAAATATTACACGATCAATCCTGTCTGCAGTGCCATGCTGCACTGATGGTCGGCAAAGCCAATATGATTTATAGCCGTAACGATAGGAAAGTGAATAGTCTAGGCCGCTTAGAAAACCAAGTGGCAGGCTGCGCCGTGGCTGCTGGAGTGGACTGGCAGGCGTTACAAATACAGCAGGTTGTCGACTATTTAGCGACGACTTTCTATCGTTTTAAGTAGCGGGTTTAATTGACTTTGACTTGGTTGCGACCGTTACTTTTAGCGAGGTATAAAGCTTGATCGGCACGATTAAGGAAGCTGTTTGCGGTATCTCCTGCCAGCAAAAAACTGATACCAATAGAGACTGTGACTGGGTCAATGTCAGTATTGTCTTTTTTATGTTTTAGGCGACTTTCCGATAATTCTATTCTGATTTTATTGGCGAGATCGATGGTATCAACCATCGATTGTTCTAATACGATCATGACCATTTCTTCGCCGCCAAAACGCGCGGCAATATGCTTGTCACCAGCATATTTGAGCAGCAAGCCTGAAAAAAACTGTAACACTTTATCGCCCACGAGATGGCCCAAGCTGTCGTTCAAATCTTTAAAATGATCTAGGTCAAACATCACGATACCGGTGTTGTGACTTTGCTGCTGACAGACGCGTTCTAGTTCTTGATCAAAACTGCGTCTATTGAGTAAGCCCGTTAAACCGTCGATTCTTGAAATTTCTTTGACGGCTTCAAGTTCTGATTTTAGAAGTTGAATTTCACTGGACGACTTTTCTAACTCAGCTTTCAGGTTTTGGCTGGTAGTGGTGAGTGTTTCTGTATTGACTAAGATGCTGGAAATGATTGCCTTTAATTCTTTGATGTCAGCGTAATTGCTTAAGCTGTCTTGCGTTCCCGTTAAGTCGGATGCACAGGCGGTGGCGGTGGTTTCGACTTGGTTGATATGAGACAAGGTGTCATTGACGATTTTAGAAAGCCCTTTATTGGCAAGCTCAAGTCTATCGGGCATGTCGAATAAGACATATTTTTCATATAATGTTTGGATGAGCTCGGTTGTGATTGGTAACTTGTTTTGGAGTTGCAGGTCGAGCGTTCTTTTGAGCTGTTCATTATCACCGGAAACATATTCATACCAGACGGCATAATTAACCGGGTTAACGGGGGTTTTGTGTTTGTTGATCAGCGGAATAATTTGTCTTAAGTGTTCAGATGCTTTTTGTGCGTCGTCTTGCGTATAGGCGGGGGGGAATGACCTTTTTCCGGACATATTGCCGTATCCTTATAAAACTTAATGGCTAGTTACTTCCGTGCTCTATGCTAGTTATAGGCATTCCCTTGAGATTGGCTATCGTACTATTTTGTTGAATAGATGTCAGCCATTGTTTATGGCAAAATGGGGATACTGCACGACGGGTGAGAAAATCATCAGTATCGATATGATAGTTATGGCTGGTTTTATACCCGCGACAGCTGTCGCTTCTGTGCAGCGATAGTCTTCACCCTTAATATAGCGTTTCGCTAAGTGTTGCTCGACAGCTTAACGACGATTTGTCTAACTGCCGTGGCATCGCTGTCGATTGTACAAGGTTCACCGAAAATCACACTGACATCTCGGGGCATAGCTTGTTCCGAAAGTCCTTGTAACCGAGAGTCCGAACGCGAGCCTCCGGCCCATAAGCTGCTCAGGTAAAAAGGTAAGATGACGCCATCGACTTCATCAATACAACGTTCAAAGTCTTTTTTAAACTCGCCTAGTTGGTCGCTGTGACTGAGTGACCCTTCGGGAAATAGACAAACGACGTCGCCATTTTTTAAGCACTGGTTGATAGCGGCTAACGGGGCTTTGCTACTGCCTTTAGAAATAGCAATCACGTCGAACAGGTCAAAAAACCAAGTGAGGTACCATTTTTGATAGATCGTTTTATCCATTACAAAACGGACCGGGCGCGGACAGGCAATTTGGATAATGACCCAATCCAACCAACTAGTATAGTTACCAAGCATCAGCACAGCGCCCTGCGACGGCATATTGTGAAAACCTTGTACATGAATGCGGTATCGGCTAGTGAACATCAGTCCGGTGACGAAACGGAGCAAGGACTGTGGTAGCTTAAAAACGGTATAAATAGTGCCAATCAAAGTGATAATCGCGACTGTTTGGAGCAAGTGCTGGCTGTGTATATCGGCTAAAGCAGCGAGCATGGTCGCGATAAGGAATGTGAGCATCACGACATTTTGAATCCAGTTATTACCCGCGAGCACAGTACCCAATTGTTCGGCACGGGCGCGAAACTGGATCATGGCGTTGAGTGGGATAATGAAGAGACCACCGAATAAGCCAAACGCGGCGATAGCCATTGCTAAGGTGAGGGTCGAATCGAGTTGTGGGAGTGAACCTAGGCTGACAACCATGCCGAGTGCACCGATGGGAATCAAGCCGGTCTCAATATAGTGATTAGAGACTTTGCCTGCGACCAGAGAGCCTAAAATAATACCGATACCCGAACACGCGAGCAGGCCTTGGATGACGATGGTGTTATCAATGGCCAATGTTTCTTTGGCATAAGCTGGAAAGGTGGCGAGTACGGCTTGGGAAACACCCCAGAAGAGAGATAGGCCAATGATCGCTAACCAGATAACCGTATCTAAGTTGATTAATTTTAAATTATTTTTTAACGCTTGGCCGTTGCGATATTGTTGCCAATTGAAAGGGGGCGCTTGATGTGGTTGTTTGACATTAGGTAATTGGTAGGCAAAATAAAGTTCGAGCACGCTACCCAAAACAAGTAACCAACCAATAGGGGCGATGATACTGATAATGTCTTGTTCGCTAGTAAAGTGGGTATTGGCTAACGCGAGCTCGAATAAGATTGAAAAGACAAACATTCCTAGCAAAATAGCGACGATAGTGGTGGATTGAACAAAACTGTTGGCGGCAGCAAGGTAATCCTTGCCGGCGATTTCTCGGATATAGCCATATTTTGCGGGCGAATAAAAAGCACTTTGAACGGCCAACATAAATGTCATGGCAAAGGCCAGTTGAAACCATCCGAGATAATAAAAAAGCGTTATGAGTAGTGTTAGCACAACGGCCAAAGAGGCGGCCCAGCGCATAATTTTAGGTTTTCTAAAGCGATCAGAGAGAAAGCCTGCTGGGGTAAATAATAAAATAAAAGGTAATAAGATAAGGCCATTAATAATGGCGGTTAAAACGATTTGGGTCGAGCCATCATAGACTTTGAATACGGTGTTTTGAATGACGATCTTATGACCTAAATCGACAAAGGCGTTAAGAAAGATCATTGCAATGAAAGACAGGAAGCCGGTAGTTTTAAATAACGAAGTCATAAGAGGTCTCAAAAGGTGATTGGCTACTATCTTAAAAAATTTAACAAATAAAACGACTTACTATTGTAGAAGCCGCTTCCTAAAGGACGACAAGTTTCATTATAAGAAGCTTTATGTCGAGACGGTGTTGTAGGGACGATATGATGGCACAAACCATCGCACTAATCTCAGTCTCAACACACGTTAGAATCTTGTGGCTTGTCTTCTGGTAAAGGGGCTAACAATGCGCGTTATCGGAGGTTAGTGTAAAACGATTACTGTCCGAATGCCGACTTGCTTTAGACAAGCTTGATAGCCTTATTTGGAAGCATTAAATCTTGAGAGGCGTATTTTGCCATTAATTAAGGGCTAAATAGGACCGTGGTATTGGTCGTATGAAACTGGCTGTGTGGACTATTTGAAGCGCACAAAAACAAATCAGTAGTTCGAGGGATTACTCATCAAGGCGAACAGCTAAGACATCACATTTGGCGTGATGTAGAATAGCGTTGGCAGTTGACCCTAACAATAATTTGATGCCATGGCGACCATGAGAACCCACTACGATAAGGTCGACGCTATGTTGTTCTGCAAGACGGACGATATCATAACGCGAACTACCAAATTCGACCCATTGGTTTTCCGTCGAGATCTTGAGGTCTTCCCCAAGGCTCTGAATGCGTTTTTTGGCGCTGTTGAGTAGCTCGTCTTGCATATCAACACTGACGCTGCCGATGGCTTCATAGGCGAAATCTGAGACGATATAGTTTTCGACAATATGGCAAAGGCTCAGTTTGGTGTGCTTGTGATGCGCCAAACTCAGCGCTTTGTTACACAGCTGAAGGTGATGATCTGAGAAGTCAATGGCGATAAGGATGTGCTGATAATGTGCCATAGCCAGTACCTCACATTTTGAACTGGGTAAGCATTTCCCCGCAGTTCATATTAAACTAAAGGGCGAACGGATATCCGCCCTTAAAGTATAACGCTATTTTTCGCTTTCTAAAAAGCGTTCGGCATCCAAGGCCGCCATACAACCTGCACCTGCTGATGTGACAGCTTGACGGTAAATTGGATCTGATACGTCACCTGCAGCGAAGACGCCGGGAATGCTGGTGTGCGTGCCTTTACCTAAGGTGATATAACCGTGTTCCATGTCGAGCTGTTCGCTGAAAATGTCGGTATTCGGTTTGTGGCCAATAGCGATGAAAACGCCTTGGACAGGAACTTGTTGCGTACTGTTATTGAGGGTGCTTTTAACGCGTAATTCGGTCACACCGGCTTCGTCGCCTTGGACTTCATCAAGCTCATGATTCCATAGGATCTCGACATTGCCTTCTTCTGCTTTTTTAAGCAGTTGTGCGCTGAGGATTTTTTCTGAGCGGAAGGCATCACGACGATGAATCACAGTGACTTTTGAAGCGATGTTCGATAGATACAACGCTTCTTCAACAGCGGTGTTACCACCACCAACGACAGCGACAGGTTGATTTTTGTAAAAGAAACCATCACAAGTGGCGCAGGCTGAAACGCCGCGGCCTTTAAAATTTTCTTCCGATTCTAGGCCGAGATACATCGCAGAAGCTCCTGTCGCAATAATCAGCGCATCACAAGTGTATTCGCCAGCGTCACCAGATAATTTGAATGGACGTTTGCTGAGATCGGCAGTGTGGATATGATCAAAGATAATGTCTGTACCAAATCGTTCTGCATGGCGCTGCATCCTTTGCATTAATTCAGGCCCTTCTACACCTTGATCATCTCCAGGCCAGTTATCGACATCGGTCGTGGTGGTTAATTGACCACCTTGTTCAATACCCGTAATGAGAACAGGATTGAGCGCAGCGCGCGCAGCGTAAACCGCAGCCGTGTAACCCGCAGGGCCAGAACCTAGAATGAGTAAGCGGCAGTGTTTGCTGTCGGCCATAATGATCTCCATAGATGATTTTTTAAACGAGTAGATTACCCAGAGATGAACATTTGGTAAAGTATTATACTTATAAAGCTGTGGTAAGATAAGCCGCTAATCTATTGGTGTTATTGGAAATATTACATTGGCTCAAGCGACACGAGTGAATAACAAAGACAAGCCTAAGGTAAACACGGGCGCAGTGAGCTTTCGCCTGCGCGAAGCGGCACTCATTTTATCACTGGCTTTGGCGGCATATTTGCTATTGTCGCTATCGAGTTATCAACCGACCGACCCCGGCTGGTCTACTACCGGCACCAATGATGTTATCGGCAATAAAGGCGGTATTGTCGGGGCTTGGTTAGCCGATTCATTATTGTATGGTTTTGGCTTTCCCGCGTATTTATCGCCTTTGATGTTAGCGTTTAGTGGTTGGTTATTATTCAGCTGGGGTAACGGCGATGGTGCTGAAGGTGCCGTGCATTTCTGGGTGCTGAAAGCCGTTGGTTTAATGATCGCCTTGTCGGCCGCCAGTGGATTGTCGACATTGAGTTTGATGCCCTATGCCAATGCATTACCTTTGGGTGCTGGCGGAGTGTTAGGAGAACTGGTTGGTAATGGGTTTGTGGCTATTTTTGGCGCATCCGGGACAACGCTGTTGCTCTTGGCAGTGTTGTTAACGGGGATTACGCTTTTTACCGGTTTATCGTGGTTAATGATAATCGATAAAATTGGTGCGGTGGCATTGTTGATGATGACCTATATAGCACGCTGGGTTAGGGAGACTAAAGCCCAACTGGCCTCTAAGCAAGCCAAACAAAAGCGCGCCGATACGTTTAAAGCGAAAAGTACCAGCTTGGCCAAACCGGCCAAAATTCGCGTCGAGCCGATTTTGGATGCACCGAAAGTGAGTCAACGCGAAGAAAAAGAGCGCCAGGTACCGCTATTTGAGTCGCAAGATCAAGGCGCGATGCCTGCTTTGGCCTTATTAGATATGGCGCAAGCAAGTAAAGGCGGCTATAGCGCAGAAGTCTTACAGGCGCTATCGCGCCAAGTTGAATTAAAACTGAAAGACTTCGGTGTCGAAGTCGAGGTGGTTGAAGTTCAACCAGGCCCGGTGGTGACCCGATTTGAATTACAACCTGCACCGGGCATTAAAGTGAGCCGGATTACCGGCTTGGCTAAAGACCTGGCGAGAGCTATGTCGATTACCAGCGTGCGGGTGGTAGAAGTCATTCCAGGTAAGCCATTAGTTGGGATTGAAATTCCCAATGAACATCGCGATATTGTTCGCTTGAGAGAGATCTTAGGCTGTGCTGATTATGAAAACAGTAAATCGGTGTTGGAAATGGCCTTGGGTAAAGATATTGCCGGTCGGCCTGTGACGGCAGATTTAGAAAAAATGCCACATTTATTGGTTGCAGGTACCACGGGATCGGGTAAGTCGGTGGCGGTGAACGCGATGATTTTGAGTTTGCTTTATAAAGCGACGCCAGAACAAGTCCGAATGATCATGGTCGATCCCAAAATGCTCGAGCTGTCTGTCTATGAAGATATTCCGCATTTGTTGACACCTGTTGTGACCGATATGAAAGAAGCGGCCAATGCCCTGCGTTGGTGTGTGGCTGAGATGGAAAGGCGCTATCCCTTAATGGCGGCAATGGGCGTACGAAACATTACGGGTTTTAATAAAAAAGTGAAGGATGCGATTGAACGCGGTGAACCGATTGTTGATCCTACCGTTGATGTGGTGCCGGGAGAGCCTGCGCCGACATTGGAACCCTTGCCTTTCATTGTGGTGATTATCGACGAATTTGCCGATATGATGATGGTGGTTGGTAAACAAGTTGAAGAATTGATTGCGCGTTTGGCTCAAAAAGCACGGGCGTCTGGTATCCATCTGATTTTGGCGACGCAACGACCTTCAGTTGATGTCATTACGGGCTTGATTAAAGCGAATATACCAACCCGAATGGCATTTCAAGTGTCATCGCGTATTGATTCTCGTACTATTTTGGATCAAATGGGGGCGGAGCAGCTATTAGGTCAAGGTGATATGTTGTATTTGCCGCCTGGTTCGGGCTTGCCAGAGCGAGTACATGGCGCTTTTGTCGATGATCACGAAGTGCATGGTGTGGTCGACTTTTTGAAGAAAAGTGGTCAACCCAATTATCTGGAAGAAATTACCCAAGGCTTGGCCGATGATGACAATGGTTCGGGCATTGCAGGTGCCAGTGATGGCGAGTCGGATCCCTTATACGATCAAGCGGTACAAGTGGTCACCGAATCTCGTCGAGCGTCGGTATCGGGTGTGCAACGGCGTTTGAAAGTGGGCTATAACCGCGCTTCAAGGCTGGTTGAAGCAATGGAAGCCGCGGGTGTCGTGACAGCAATGCAGGCCAATGGCAGCCGCGAAGTCATTGCGCCACCGCCTCGTGATTAGTTAATCTAACTTTACGGCGAACATTCAAGCGCCAACCGGGTCTGAATGTGTAAGGTCTCTGGGCATGTCCTAAATAACTTGAGGAAAAGTATGAATCCTAAAACACGACTGCAGTGGGGCGTATTTGTTTTGTCACTGTTAGTATCATCAATGACGATGGCAGCTGATTCTGCTTCTGAAAAGTTAACGATTTTTTTACAATCTGTGGTGACATTTAAAGCCCAGTTTGAGCAAATGGTCTTGAGCCCGCAAGGCGAGGTTATAGAGACCGCACAAGGTCAATTCATATTAGAGCGGCCGGGTAAGTTTCGTTGGGATTATCTCAGCCCATACCCACAAGAAATTGTCGCCGATGGTAAGCGAATTTGGTTTTATGATGCTGATCTAGAGCAAGTGACAGTGAAGTCGCAACAGGAAGCACTAACCGATACTCCTGCGACATTGTTGTCTGGCGAGATGTTGCCTCAGGAGAAATATCAAGTCATCAACCTGACAACGGATGATGGTTTCGATTGGGTTGAATTGGTTCCTAAAGATTTGGAGTCGAATTTCCAATCAGTGCGATTTGCATTTGATAAGCAAGGCTTACGTCAAATGATTATGCGCGATAGCTTTGACCAATATACCCGGCTTATTTTCAGCGATGTTTCGGAAAATATCGAGTTAGATGCGAACACCTTTTTGTTTGTGGCGCCCAAAGGGGTCGATGTGGTGGGTGATACTCAATTGTGAGCTTGTTTGAGCAAATCGATGACCCGATGAGTCGACCTTTGGCTGATAGGATGCGGCCGTCCGATCTTGACGGTTATATTGGTCAGCGCCATCTATTGGCAGAAGGTAAGCCTCTACGGCAGGCAATTATGACTGGACAACCTCATTCGATGATTTTTTGGGGCCCGCCAGGGACAGGGAAAACGACCTTAGCAAAATTGATTGCGGGATATTGCGATGCCGAATTTATTACGATTTCTGCGGTGTTAGCAGGGGTAAAAGATGTGCGGGCGGCGGTTGCCAGAGCCGAGCAACTTCAACAAGAACAAGGTCGTCGGACGATGTTGTTTGTTGACGAAGTACATCGCTTTAATAAGTCTCAACAAGATGCTTTTTTGCCTTATGTTGAAAATGGCACTTTTACGTTTATTGGGGCGACAACCGAAAACCCATCGTTTGAATTGAATAATGCCTTATTGTCGCGGGCTAGAGTTTATGTACTCACGGCATTAGATAATACGGATCTGCGGGAAATTATCGACCGTGCGATGGCTGATCCCGTATTGGGCTTTGCAGAACGCGGTATTACGCTCGCCTCAGAATTGCGCGACCAGTTGGCTTTGGCTTCGGATGGTGATGGTCGTCGCGTATTAAATTTGCTTGAGATCGTTATCGATCTGGCCGATAGTCACGGCCAGTCTGCGGTATCAGAAGAGGACTTAGCCTCTGTCTTGACGGAGGGCTTGCGACGCTTTGATAAGGGTGGTGAGGCGTTTTACGACCAAATTTCTGCCCTACATAAATCGGTGCGGGGTTCATCCCCCGATGCTGCCCTATATTGGCTGTGCCGGATGTTAGATGGTGGGTGCGATCCGGTTTATTTAATGCGTCGGGTGGTCAGAATGGCCTCTGAAGATATTGGTAATGCTGACCCGCGAGGATTACGTATCGCTTTGGATGCTTGGGAAAGCTATGAAAAGCTAGGCAAGGCCGAAGGGGAGTTGGCGATCGCGCAAGCGGTGGTATATTTGGCCTGTGCACCGAAAAGTAATGCGGTTTATAGCGCTTTCAATGCGGCGATGGCCGATGTACGAGCACAAGGTTCTAGCGAGGTGCCATTGCACCTTCGCAATGCCCCGACTAAGTTGATGAAAGATCTGGGCTATGCCAAAGCATATCGCTATGCTCATAATGAACCCGATGCCTATGCGGCGGGTGAGAATTATTTTCCTGAGTCGATGGGTGAGCCTAACTATTATCAACCGGTTAAGCGTGGCTTAGAAATCCAAATCGCGGATAAACTGGAGCGGTTGCGTGCCTTAGATCAGCAGGCTAGGAAACGCTGAAGCCGATATGCGCTTAATCTCAGGGCAGTCATCGTGATTATCGATTGACTGCCCTTGGTTAATTAATTACATATGATCTGTCTGCCTATTCGCATGAATCGGTTATTTTGTCGAGCGTGTTAATGCTGATATGAGGCCATTGTGCTCGGCTTGGTAAACCATCTTCACGGGGACGGAAAAAGTCTAGCATCACAACTTGAGAATATTGCATACGCAATTTATGGTGGCCATTTTTGTCTTTTTCTTTCAGTTCTTGTATCCAAAATGTGGATTTCATACTGACCGGTTCGGCTTGTTTGACGACAAAGGGGATATTAGCGATACCGGCAGATTGTCGGGTTGAATCGACAGTCAGAGTCGTGGTGCGGTGAATATCCATATTTTTATTGGCAAAGCGTAGAATTTCATTCATATCCCTAGGGTTAAAGCCTGGAAACTCTGGTGCCGCGACATTACCCATAAAGGGGTTATCGATAAAATGTTTATACGGTGCGAGGTAAGGATCGTCATTAAAATCATAGCCTAGTGTTGACAGATCTTCAAAACGACCAATGGGTAAACCACTGATTGGCGGGATCTCTGGCATGCCTTCGTCTTTCGTGGCGGTCCCTAATGCTAATACAGCGTTACCATGTGGAATGGTTGCCAGTCGCGCGACCTCTATGACAGCGTCAACGATGCCTTCGGTGGCAGAAAAATCCTTGTCGATGGTTTGCAAGTTTTTCATATGTAGCCATAAGCCAGGCTCATGGTGAATGGCAAGACCAGCGTTACCAGCTAGGCCGCTGACGGGGAAGTCTTCTGCGACGGTTTGTTGAATAGATTGCTGATAATCTAAGGTAATGGCAAATTGATCGGCCTCTGCTTTTTTACCGCCATGTTCTTTGCAGTCCTGAATCACGCCAGGAAGTCCACGATTAGGCACGTTATCATCGACAAAAGTAAATTCGAGTGTTTCATCGTATTGGTTCATCAATAAGCGATAATCAAAAGGCCCGTCGACAAAAGGTAGCGCGATCATATTCCAGCCGGTCCCTGTCGCCTGCCATTTTCCAGGTAATAAGCTGAGTGGGCCTAAGTCATCTTCGCGGGTGTGAGCGACTGTATAACGTCGTTTGTGTTTGTCATGTTTAGCCATGGTTAAATTCTCCTTAATTTAAATGGATGGCGGTTGTCCGTTAGCATGAGCTTGTTAGCTTATAGTGAACAATATTGGTTCGGGAAGAGCATTGTTGCTTGTGACACTACGCTAGAAGGGACGAGAGATTGTATTGTTTTGCTTCACCGATAAACTCCTTTTTACCGACAGTGAAAAGCTTGGTGCGGTGCTTTATTGCTCGGGCTTCACTCTATACGCGAAAAACGCGAATGAACAGTGTTTAATTGTGATGTGGTTCTCATAATTAGGGATAAAGTACGAGGGCGGTGCTTAATTGAGCATATAGATGTCATAACGGGTATTTTTACTGTCGACGGTCGTACTGGGTTTTTGATCTGCGATAGGATGAGCGGATTTAGGACGTTTTACGACGACTCTTTTTATCGCGGTCTGCCTAGCGGTGTCTAGTAATTGTTCGCTATCGGTATCCGGCCCAACGAGCTGATGTAACAATTGCATCTCTTTTTTGACGAGCGCGGACTTTTGTCTGCTCGGGTACATCGGGTCGATATATATCACGTCGGGTCGTTGTTGAGACGATAACGTTGTTAAATAGTCGTTGGCATCGTGATGGTGTAATGTCATACGTTGCGCGATTGGCTCAGAACTAGGGTCTAGACGGGCTAGGGCAATCGCAGATTCAAGCAATGCGGCGAGGAGAGGGTTACGTTCAATTAAGGTGAGATGGCAGCCTAGCGTTGCCAAAACAAAGGCATCTTTGCCATAACCCGCCGTGGTATCAATGATTGTTGGCGTTGCTCCTTTTTTTAAGCCAACCGCTTTGGCTAAGGGTTGTCCTCGACCACCGCCGAATTGCCTACGATGCGCATGCTTACCTTGAGTGAAGTCGATAGTGATGGGTTTGAGTAAGTCGGGTGCCCTTATGGCTAATTGTTGATTTGTGATAACAAGTTGATACTGCGCCGGATCAAGGTGATCGGAAAAGGGCAGGGCAAACCGTTCAGCAAGCATTTGGGCTTGTTCGATGTCATCTGGCGAGGTTGTTGTGACGCTGCAAAGCGTGGTGATATTCAGCATTATTTAAGGGGTATGGTTCTTTTGTGAGTATTGAAAAGTTGTAGCATAACGTAGCAGACGATTTTTACACTAGTCACAATCAGGATGAAATGAGAAAAATATGTCTAGTCTAAAGCAGGTACACTTAGCGGTTTAATGTGTTTGGGTGCTGTCGCAACATGTATTGGGGCAAGACTGTTTAATACTGCTTGGTCGTGTGGCAGGTGACGCAGACCTTGTTAAAGCGAATTTAATAGTCGTTTAGTTGACTTAATGCGCCTTATTTATGAAAATTGACTGTTTTTGATATTTATTTGTTTACTTGGAGAGCTTAGTGCCACTGATAGAAATCAGGGATCTGCACTTTTACCGCGGAGATAGAGCGATTTTTAGAGGGGTGGATTTAGATATCCACCGCGGAAAAATCACGGCTATCATGGGCCCGAGTGGCACGGGTAAGACAACCTTGTTGCGCTTGATTGGTGGTCAGCTTGCGCCTGATAAAGGCACGATCAAGGTTGATGGGCAAGATGTACATAAACTGTCTCATTCGGAGTTGTACGAAATACGTAAACGGATGGGTATGTTGTTTCAAAGTGGTGCGCTACTGACAGATATTTCGGTCTTTGATAATGTGGCTTTCCCCCTACGTGAACATACGGTGTTGCCAGAAAGTATGATCAGAGACTTGGTGTTAATGAAATTACAAGCTGTGGGTTTGCGTAATGCTAAAGACTTGATGCCAAGTGAATTGTCGGGTGGCATGGCGCGTCGCGTCGCTTTGGCTAGGGCAGTAACGCTAGATCCGATGATGATTATGTATGACGAACCCTTCACGGGACAAGACCCAATTTCAATGGGGACATTGGTCACATTGATCAAACGTATTAATCAATCAATGGGCTTGACCAGTATTGTGGTGTCACATGATCTTGAGGAAACATCGGCGATTGCGGATGACATCTATTTATTATCTGACGGCCGAGTAATCGAACAAGGCACGCCGGATGCATTGAGAAGCTCTACATCAGAATGGGTTAAACAATTTATGGAAGGTCTGCCTGATGGACCTGTTTCTTTCCATTATCCAGGCGTGGACTTTGGCGATGATTTGATGAACGCAGGAAGCAAGCGATAATGGGTGTGATACAACGGCTAGGCCAATGGGCACTTGGCACGTTCGAACGATTGGGGCGAGGTCATTTATTTTTGCTCGAAATAATGATGGGCATTCCTAGTGCATTGTTTCGATTTTCATTGGTGATTCAGCAACTTTATTCTGTTGGTGTGTTGTCAGTGATGATCATCTTGGTGTCAGGATTGTTTGTTGGCATGGTACTGGGGTTACAAGGTTATAACACGCTAGTCGACTTTGGTGCTGAAGAATCATTGGGAGTCATGGTGTCCTTGTCTCTAGTGCGAGAACTAGGTCCGGTGGTTAGTGCTTTGTTGTTTGCAGGCCGGGCGGGTTCAGCGTTGACGGCTGAGATTGGTTTAATGAAAAGTACAGAGCAGCTGTCAGGTATGGAAATGATGGCAGTTGACCCGATGCGCAGAGTCATTGCGCCACGATTCTTAGCGGGCTTTATTTCCATGCCGTTATTGGCCGCAGTATTTAGTGCGGTTGGCGTGCTGGGCGGTTACCTAGTGGGATATGGTTTGTTAGGTGTCGATGATGGGGCGTTTTGGTCACAGATGCAGGCTAAAACAGACTTATATGATGATATTATGAATGGCGTAATCAAAAGTGTTGTATTTGGCTTTGTGGTCACTTGGATTGCTTTATTTGAAGGGCATGATGCTATTCCTACTTCGGAAGGTGTCGGGCGAGCGACGACACGAACTGTTGTACATTCTGCGTTTGCTATTTTAGGTTTGGATTTTATATTAACAGCGCTGATGTTTGGAGAAGTATAAATGCGGCAGAAAAAGAGTACTGAAATTACGGTTGGCTTATTTGTTGTTTTAGGCATTGCGGCCTTGGTTTTTCTCGCAATGAAAGTGAGCAATTTAACGGCATTCAACGATGAAGTCGGTTATAAAGTGATAGCAGAATTTGAGAATATTGGCGGTTTAAAAGCGCGATCTCCTGTCACAATGGCGGGGGTACGAGTCGGCCGAGTGGAAAATATTCAGCTTGACCCAGAAACGTATAATGCAAAAGTGACTCTGAATTTATATTCAAGTTTCGATACCTTGCCAACGGATACAGCCGCTAGTATCTATACTGCGGGTTTATTGGGTGAGCAATATATCGGCCTTGAAGCCGGCGCAGAAGAAGAATTTTTAAAAGATGGCGATGTCATAGAATTAACGCAACCTGCGCTAGTGTTAGAGAAAATGATAGGACAATTTCTATTTAGTAAAACTGAAGGTGGAGACGACTAATGCTACGACAATTATTTAAATCACGATGGTTGATCTTACTGGCAATGTTGCCAGCCTATTTGATGACATCAGCGGTCTCTGCAGAAGAAGTTGCCGAGCCACAAGCTATCGTTAAAGCTGCCTCAGATAGGATGTTACAGGCTTTAAAAGATAATGAAGATAAAATAGAACAAGAGCCTTCATTTGTGTACGGTTTGGTAGAAGATATTTTGCTACCTAATTTTGATTTTGAGAAAATGTCAAAATTAGCCTTGGGTAAAAACTGGCGTAAAGCGACGTCTGCACAACGCGTTCGGTTTATCGATGAGTTTCGTTTATTACTGGTGAGAACGTATTCGACAGCCATGTTGGAGTTTACCGATGAAGAAATTGTATTTTTACCTTTCCGCGATGACCTCGCCAAAAAACGCGTGCAAGTGGCGATGGAAATTCTACAAGCCGGGGGACCTTCAATTCCGATGGCTTTATCGATGTATCTTAATAAACAAGATGAATGGAAAGTCTACGATGTCAAAATTGATGGCATCAGTCTGGTGACGAACTATCGCTCAACATTTTCGACTGAAATTCGCAATGAAGGCATGGAAAAACTGATCAAAAACTTAGCATCGCGTAACGCAAAAGTGAAGGCATGAGCCAAGCTGTCGCCATTCGATTAGGGACGACATCAAATACGATCGAGGTTAGTGGTGAGCTGACCTTTGCAACGGTGAACGATGTTCTTGGCGAAGTGCAAAACTTAGTGGAATCTCTAGCTAAGTTAGATGTTGACTTAGCTAAGGTGACACGAAGTGATAGTGCTGGACTGGCATTGTTAGTTCACTGGATACGGGCTGCTAAAACAGCGAAGAAACAGCTTGTTTTTCATCATATTCCATCACAAATGCTAGCAATTGCATCGGCAAGTGGTTTAGATGAGTTATTACCGCTGTCACAAACCTAAAATAAATAAAACGGAACAAATTATGGATGCATTAGACATACAAAAACTGATCGAAGCTGGCTTACCGGATGCTACGGTCAAAGTGTTGGGTGATGACGGCCAACATTTTGAAGCTTATGTACAGAGTCCTTCTTTTATTGGGAAAGGCTTGGTCGCACAACATAAAATGGTTTATGCCACATTAGGAACAAGCTTTGAGGGTGCGTTACACGCTCTAGCATTAAAGACATCCGCACCTAGTTAAGATCGACTAGCTGTAACCAATATTGAGATTACATGGATAAATTAATTATCACTGGCGGGGTTTCTCTGGATGGAGAAATTCGTATATCTGGCGCAAAAAATGCGGCTTTACCTATTTTGATGGGGGCATTATTAGCTGATACGCCCGTCCGCGTCGGCAATGTACCACACCTACATGATATTACGACGACGCTAGAGTTGTTAGGTCGTATGGGGGTGACGCTCACAGTGGATGAACGTTCAGGGGTGGTTATTGACCCGACGACATTGACAGACACTGAAGCGCCATATGACTTAGTGAAAACGATGCGTGCTTCGATCCTAGTCTTAGGGCCGTTACTGGCTAAATTTGGTAAAGCCGATGTGTCGTTACCGGGTGGTTGTGCGATTGGTTCTCGACCAGTGGATTTACATCTACGTGGTTTAGAACAGATGGGTGCTCAGATTAAGGTAGAAAATGGTTATATCCGTGCTACGGATGGCGGGGGGTTAAAAGGCGCACATTTATTGATGGATCAGGTCACGGTGACAGGGACTGAGAATTTAATGATGGCCGCGACCTTAGCCGAAGGGACGACGATTATTGAAAATGCAGCACGTGAGCCGGAAGTAGTTGATCTCGCCAAGTATTTGAATGCGATGGGCGCTAAGATCACTGGTATGGGGACTGCGACGATTCAGATAGAAGGGGTAAAATCTCTGCAAGGCACAAAATATGATATTTTGCCGGATCGTATTGAGTCGGGTACTTATTTAGTTGCAGCGGCAATTACACGTGGCAAGGTGAAGTTAAAGGATACTGATCCGAATGAACTTGAGTCGGTTTTATTAAAACTTGAGGAAGCGGGTGCTGACATCACGGTCGGCAAGGATTGGATCAGCTTGGATATGCATGGCAAACGTCCCAAAGCGGTCAATATTCGGACGGCACCTTATCCGGCATTTCCTACCGATATGCAAGCGCAGTTTACAGCTTTGAACAGCGTTGCCGAAGGGCAGGCGACCATTGTGGAAACCGTGTTTGAAAACCGCTTTATGCATGTGCAAGAAATGCAGCGTATGGGGGCAAACCTACAAATTGAAGGCAATACGGTGTTAAGCAATGGTGTCGAGACACTGACGTCTGCTCCGGTGATGGCAACAGACTTACGCGCATCCGCGTCTTTAGTGCTGGCGGCATTGGTTGCAGAAGGCGCAACCACGGTCGAGCGTATTTACCATATCGATCGTGGATACGAATGTATTGAAGAAAAACTACAACAATTAGGGGCCAAAATTCGTCGCGTCCCTGGTTCAGCTTGAGGCCGGATTTGTTATGTCAGAAATGCTCACCTTAGCCTTATCAAAGGGGCGGATATTCAAAGAAACGTTACCATTATTAAAAGCAGCGGGGATAGAACCACTGGATGACCCTGAAACCAGCCGAAAGTTGATTTTAGAGACCAATCAACCCGATGTACGCTTGATTATTGTTCGCGCCTCGGACGTACCGACTTATGTCGAATATGGCGGTGCTGATATCGGTGTCGCGGGTAAAGACGTATTGCTAGAGCATCCGACAGCAGAACTCTATGAGCCAGTTGATTTAAATATCGCCTGTTGTAAGTTGATGACGGCGGGCAAAGTCGATGCGACTGATATTAAAGGTCGTTTAAAGGTGGCCACTAAGTTTGTCGAAAGTACCCGACGTTTTTATGCGCAACAAGGCCAGCAAGTTGACATTATTAAACTGTATGGCTCGATGGAGTTGGCGCCTTTAGTTGGTTTAGCTGATCGTATTGTCGATGTTGTTGATACCGGTAATACATTACGTGCCAATGGCTTAGTGCCAATGGAGCATATTGCCGATATAAGCTCGCGGCTTGTTGTGAATAAAGCGTCAATGAAAATGAAACATGCACGCATTCAAACTTTTATTGATCGGGTTCGTGAGGCAGTGGCAGAAAAACAATGATTGAAATTAAACGCTTAAATACCGAGTCAGAAGACTTTCAGCAACAATTGGATGCTGTGTTAGCGTGGGATGCTTCGTCCGATGCGACGGTTGTCGAAACGGTGAAGGATATCTTGGCAGATGTGAAATCACGCGGTGATGCTGCTGTTTTAGAGTACAGTCGTCGCTTTGACCGTATTGTTGCAGAGTCGGTGACTGACTTGGAAATACCTTTAGGGCGTGCCGAACAAGCATTGAGTTCGATACCAACGGCACAGCGGCAAGCATTAGAAGCCGCTGCCGAGCGCGTACGGTCTTATCATGAGCATCAAACGCAATCATCATGGACTTATACCGAGGCTGACGGGACAATATTGGGTCAACAAGTGACAGCACTCGATCGTGCTGGACTTTATGTACCTGGTGGTAAAGCGGCATATCCGTCATCAGTCTTAATGAATGCGATCCCAGCCAAGGTCGCGGGAGTGAGTGAATTGATCATGGTGGTGCCAACACCGGATGGTGAAGTCAATGACTTAGTGTTAGCGGCAGCAGCCATTGCAGGTGTTGATCGTATTTTCGCTATTGGTGGTGCGCAAGCGGTTGCAGCATTGGCCTACGGTACTGAAACCATTCCACAAGTTGATAAAATTGTTGGGCCGGGTAATATTTATGTCGCAACGGCAAAAGGCATGGTCTTTGGTGCGGTTGGGATTGATATGATCGCGGGACCATCAGAAATCTTAGTGGTGTGTGACGGTAAAACAGATCCTGATTGGATTGCGATGGATTTATTCTCGCAAGCAGAACATGATGAAGATGCACAATCGATTTTAATCTCTCCCGATGCTGATTTTCTACAGTCGGTGGATGAAGCCATTCAGCGTTTATTGCCGACTATGGAACGCCAAGCAATTATCAACACCTCGTTATCAAGTCGAGCGGCGTTAATCCATGTAAAAGATATGGATGAGGCGGTAGAGGTCGTTAACTTTATCGCGCCGGAGCATTTAGAATTATCTGTTGATGACCCGATGACCATGGCCAAAAAAGTACGCCATGCGGGTGCTATTTTTATGGGACGTTACACGGCGGAAGCCTTGGGTGATTATTGTGCGGGCCCCAACCATGTTTTACCGACATCAAGAACAGCGCGTTTTAGTTCACCTTTAGGCGTGTATGATTTTCAGAAGCGCTCAAGTCTCATTCACGTGTCAGAACAAGGGGCGCAGACTCTGGGTGGGTTGGCTTCGGTGCTGGCACGTGGTGAAGGGCTAACGGCACATGCACGATCAGCCGAATATCGTTTGAAGGACTGATAACGATGAGCCGTTTTTGGAGCCCAATCGTACATCAGTTGGATCCTTATATACCGGGTGAGCAGCCAAAAGTAGCTAATCTGGTCAAGCTGAATACCAATGAAAACCCATATGGACCATCGCCGAAAGTGTTGGCCGCGATACAGGCGCGTCTTGATGACAGCTTACGATTATACCCGGACCCTAATGCCGCTGACTTAAAGCAAGCGATTGCAGATTACTATGGCATGACGCCGGAGCAAGTCTTTGTGGGTAATGGCTCTGACGAAGTGTTAGCACATATTTTTCATGGCTTGCTTCAACAGCCTTCCCCGTTATTATTTCCCGATATTAGCTATAGTTTTTACCCTGTTTATTGTGGTCTATATCAGGTGAATTACCAACTGATTCCCTTAGCCGCAGATTTTAGTATTGATGTTGCTGATTATCGACGTGACAACGGCGGTATCATCTTTCCTAACCCCAATGCACCGACTGGGCGTTTATTAAGCTTGCGTGAGATTGAAGCCTTGCTGAAAAGCAATGGCGATTCGGTTGTGGTCGTTGATGAAGCCTATATCGATTTCGGGGGGGAGAGTGCTATTAGCTTGGTCAATAATTATCCCAACTTACTGGTTACCCAGACCTTATCAAAGTCGCGCTCATTGGCTGGTTTGCGTATCGGGTTTGCAATTGGACACCCTGACTTGATTGAAGCCTTAGTGCGAGTGAAGGATAGTTTTAATTCTTATCCATTGGATAGTTTGGCGATTGCCGGTGGTGTGGCGGCATTTGAGGATGAAGCCTATTTTCAACACACACGTGAATTGGTGATTCAAAGCCGAGAAACGGTAGTGGAGGGCTTGTTTGAACTGGGCTTTAAGGTATTGCCATCGTCGGCCAACTTTGTGTTTGCTCGTCATGCAGATTATGATGCGGCGGCTTTAGCGTTGGCGCTGCGTGAGCAAGGAGTGATTGTGCGTCATTTCCGACAACAACGGATAGAGCAGTATCTACGTATTACGATAGGGACTGAAGCAGAAAATCAACAGTTATTAAGTGTGTTGGCGGACTTAATTAGTTAGTTGTGTCGGATGGCTTTCGCTGGTCTCGGTGCCTAAAAGTTGTTTTAGTCGTATTAATGCCTGTTCATATCGTTTGATAGTCGCTGCATTTTCGATCGCGAGACGCTCTAACTCAATTTGATTATTGTTGATTTCTTGCTTGGTCGCGATGAGACTTTTTTTCAGGTTACCGCTCACAGTTCGGCCGCTTAGCTCAATATCCGCTGCTTGTTGTTGGTAGTCGCGAAGCTTGTCATTATTTCTTTTTAGGTAAGTTTGGGTTTTTTCAATTTGGTTTTGAAAATACAGTAATTCTGTTTGTCGTTTTTTGAGTAAGTCGTCCTCTGAGCTGTAACTGGCTCTTAGGTCGTTATCATAGAGTACAGCTTGTCTATGGCGTTCTTGGTCTTTTTGCGCTTTTATTTCGGCCTGGCGTTGCTGTTCTTTTTGCGCTGCTTGCTGGCGATTATATTCAGCGATTTCTGCTTTTGTTAATGCTGGCGCAACTTGTTCGATCACGCGTAGCGATACCTCATCGAGAACTTCATAGCCTTTTTGCGCCGCATAGGGGGGCAATGTCTTACTCATGGTGGTGACACCATGGTTATCTTTAAAACGATAAACCTGTCCAGCGTAAGCCGACAAGCTTGCTGAAATAAGTAGGATGCCGAGACAGGTATGGATTATTAATTGGCTTATTTTCATGGCGCCTATTCTATAGAGAGTTTTCATAAAGTTGAATGATTTAGATCACATTATTCTGTTTTTAGTTTCATTGTTTGCAAATACTTTTTCGGCATTCAGTGGTGGCGGCGCAGGCTTGATTCAGTTTCCTGTGTTGTTATTTTTAGGGTTGTCATTTGGTGTCGCTTTGGCAACACATAAGGTGGCGAGTGTCGCCTTAGGTATCGGTGCTGCATTGCGTTATGCTTCTCATAACGTACTAGAACGCCAATTTGTTTTATTAATGTTGCTGTTTGGTGTGCCTGGGGTTGTTGTTGGGGCCAATATCATTCTATTGGTTCCAGATCGACTGGCTGAAATAGCTTTGGGTCTGCTGACTGGGGGCTTGGGGATTTACTCCGTCGTTAAGTCAGACCTTGGGCAAGTTTATGCCCCGAAACACCGTGAACGCGTTAACCTGCTATGGGGTGGCCTAGTGTTATTCCTATTGGGGGTGTTGAATGGCTCATTAACATCCGGCACGGGTTTATTTGTGACGCTGTGGTTGGTGTTGTGGTTTGGAATGGATTATCAACGTGCGGTAGCGTACACCTTAACGATGGTGGGCTTATTTTGGAATGGCAGTGGCGCATTGACGCTTGGCTTGCTTGCTGAGATCCGCTGGGACTGGCTGCCTGCATTATTGCTGGGTTCCCTCATTGGAGGCTATTTGGGATCACATTGGGCATTACGCTATGGCAATCAGTGGATCAAACGACTTTTTGAGGTCGTGACCCTGCTGATTTCGATCAAATTATTAATCGGCCATTAAACGCCGTATTGATCTCGATAGGCTTTAACAGCAGGTAAATGTGCGGCTAAAGCCGCATTATCCGCTAGATAAGTCAGCAAATCCTCAAGACAGATAATACTGACAACAGGGATTTGGTGATCTTGTTCCACTTGTTGGATAGCTGATAAGTCGGTTTGCCCTTTTTCTTGACGGTCAAGCGCAATAACTACGCCAGCGGGCGTGGCTTGTTCGGCGTTGATAATCTCGACGGATTCTCTCACCGACGTACCGGCAGAAATAACATCATCAATAATGAGAACTTTGCCGGTTAAGGCCGCACCCACAAGCTGTCCACCTTCACCATGATCTTTAGGTTCTTTACGATTGAAGACATAAGGAACATCACGTTGATGATGCTCTGCTAAGGCAACAACGGTGGTTGAAGCCAACGGAATCCCTTTATAAGCAGGACCGAAGAGCACATCGAAGTCGAGTTGCGAAGCGGTAATCGCTTGCGCGTAGAACTGACCTAAACGGGCCAAGCTAGCACCAGTATTAAATAAGCCACTATTAAAAAAGTAAGGACTGACGCGACCTGATTTGAGTGTAAATGAGCCAAAGCGTAGGACGCCAGTGGCAAGGGCGAATTCGATAAATTGTTGTTGATACAGTTTCATAGGAACGATTTTTTGATTTGATAAAGTGCGATTTCGCCAAATAAGTTTGGCGCGAGTTTGATACCTAAGCTATTTTGATGTGCATGATCAACGATGCTCCGTTTTTCAATGGTTACTTGTTTATTACTACACATTTGTTCAAAGTCTTTGATAGTACAGAGGTGGATATTAGTCGTGTCGAACCAAGCATTCGGCAAGGTTTTAGACACGGGCATTTTACCCCCCAGTGCCAATTGTGTTCTGCATTGCCAGTGACCAAAGTTTGGAAAACCAATGATAGCTTGTTTACCGACACGGATAATTTCATCGAGTAGGAAGTCGGGTCGTTTTACGGCCTGTAGTGTTTGAGACAAAATCACAAAGTCAAAGCTCTGGTCTGCAAACTGGGCTAAACCTTGGTCTAAATCAGCTTGAATGACATTGACGCCCGATTGAATGCAATCGGTGATTTGACTGTTGCCGATTTCAAGACCGTAACCGGTGACATTATGTTGTTGTAATGCCGCTAATAAGGTCCCGTCGCCGCAGCCTAAATCGAGCACCCTTGATCCTGCTGGGATCCAGCTATTGATGATTTGTAAGTCGACTCTTAATTTCATACTGACCGTACTTCTTTAGCAATGCCTTGCAGATAGGCTGTGAGGATTTGATGGTAGCGTTCGATGGGTAATAAGAAAGCATCGTGGCCTTGTGTGGCCTCAATTTCAGCATAGGTCACTTGTTTATTTGCACTGAGCAAGGCATTCACAATTTCGTGCGAGCGTTCGGGTGAAAATCGCCAGTCAGTGGTAAATGACAGAACCAGGCATTTAGCCTGAATGTCTGCCACAGCTTTGGCTAAATCATTGCCAAAATGTTTGGCAGGATCAAAATAATCTAACGCTTTGGTCATCAATAGGTAAGTATTGGCATCAAAATGTTCGACAAAACTTTCACTTTGATAACGTAGGTAACTTTCGATTTGGAATTCGACATCGTAACCATAGTTCAAGCTGCCATGACGCAATTCGCGACCAAATTTGGCGCCCATCGCTTCATCTGATAAATAGGTGATGTGGCCTAGCATACGTGCAAGGCCGAGACCTTTTCGAGGTATGGTTTGATGGCTTGCATAGTAACCTTCATGAAAGTCTGGATCGGACTTAATGGCGGTTCTGGCCACTTCATTAAACGCGATATTCTGCGCCGATAGTTTGGGGGCTGCGGCAATAATCAGTACATGGCGTAATCGCTCTGGTAGGGCGATGGCCCACTGCATGGCTTGCATGCCGCCTAAACTGCCACCAACTACCGCTGCCCATTGTTGGATATTGAGTTTGTCTGCCAAAATAGCTTGGCTATTAACCCAATCGGTCACGGTGACGATAGGGAACTCTGGGCCATAGAGTCTTTGGGTTTCTGGGTTGATGCTGGTAGGCCCAGTTGAACCCGAACAGCCACCAAGGTTGTTGAGACAAACTACAAAGAAGATATTAGTATCAATTGCTTTGCCTGGGCCGACAATATTATCCCACCACCCGGGTCTTTTATCTTCTAAGGTGTGATAGCCGGCAACATGGTGATCGCCTGACAGAGCATGACAAATGAGAATGGCATTTGACGCACGGTCATTGAGTTCACCATAAGTCTCATAGACCAAGTCGTATTGACTCAGCACTCGCCCACTTTCTAGGGTCAGTGGGCTGTCAAAATGTAGGGATTGTGGGCTAACCAAACCAACAGAGTCGGCTGGTATTGAATCCGGCATGTGCGCTTGTTCCTTAAAATAACGGGAGGGGTTGAAAGTCTAAATAGTCAAGATCATTTGTGCAATATAAGGTTTAGCGCCTATGGCGCCATCACCAGAATGGGTAACACGAGCATCGATAACAGCTGAAGGCCGATAACGACCACAAGAGGGGATAAGTCAATGCCGCTCATTAAAGGCAACCTTTGTCTGACGGGGCGTAATAGCGGCGCATTCATACTGTGAATCAAGGGCGTGATCGGGTTATGGCTATGTGGTGGCACAACCCAACTTAAAACAACTTCGATAATAATACTAAAGGTGAACAGCGTGATGAACAGTGAAAAGACATCCGCTAATAGCCACCCAATGAAGAAGCCTTGGTAGCTGGTCTGGCTTTGTAGCAGACTAATTAAGGCCAGTTTAACGAAGCTAAGCGCAAATAAGAGAATCAGCGTTGCAGAATCCCAGCGTCCGAAAGGCGGAATGAAGCGTCGTAAAAATTTGACAGGAGTTTGTGTTGCTTTGATGATAAGTTGCACGAGAGGATGATGATATTCCCATTGCGCCCATTGCATAATCAGTCTTAATGCGACGATTGTTATATAAATGCTAAACAGAACATCAATTAAGAAGATGAGGGGTGTTGAAAAATAGGTGTTAGACATGGTCTTCACCTAATTGACTTGCTAACTCTCGTGAGCGTAATGCTGCTGAGATTAAGGCGTTTTCGAATAAACTGCGCAGGCCACCGTCTTCCAGTTCATGTATAGCACGTTCGGTCGTGCCTGCTGGAGAAGTCACGCGTTCACGTAAGCTTGTGGTCGTTTCATTACTTTCTAATGCCATCTTGGCTGCACCAAAGGCGGTTTGAAGGCAGAGTAATTTTGCGGTTTCGGGTTCTAAACCTAGCTCAACGGCTGCATGTTCCATCGCTTCCATGACCAAAAAGAAGTACGCTGGGCCACTGCCTGATAGCGCGGTGACAGCATCGAGTTGGGCTTCTTCTTTCACCCAGAGTGTTATGCCGACAGAACGCAGGATCGATTCCGCCAGTTCATGTTGTGCGGGCGAAACATGTGCATTGGCATAGAGCGCTGTTGCACCAGCTTGAACGAGTGCGGGGGTGTTAGGCATGGTTCTGACAATCGCCGCATTGGGCTGGTTTAACCAACGTGAAATATCATCCAGTCGAATGCCGGCGGCGACGGAGATGAATAAGCTACCCGCTTGCCAGTGTGGAGAAAGTTGTTTGATCAGGCTTTGCAATTGTTGAGGTTTGACGGCCGCAATAATGACTTGACAGGATTGCATGGCATCAAGGTTCTGTTCAAAAGTCTGAACAGGATATTGTTGGGAAATCGTTGTTCGGCGTTGGGCGTCAGGATCTGCAACATGAATATGATCAGGATCAAAACCATCAGCAACCAAACCGCCGATTAAGCTGAGGGCCATATTGCCGCCCCCTAAGAATGCGATTTTACAATCTTTCATTGTCTGTTTATCCAGTCCGTTATGAAGTGTTAGTAGCTAGTTTACTTGACCTGATGGGGGAGGTGTAGCCCTTTGACCGAAAAGTGCACTACCGATACGTACCATGGTGCTACCTTCTGAAATAGCGACGGCCATGTCACCAGACATACCCATTGAGAGTGTATCGACACTCGGGTAGTTAGCTGCAAGACGCTGATATAAGGTGTGCGCTTTGTGGAAACTATGACGTTGTTGTTCTTGATCATCTGTTTTACTAGGGATCACCATTAAGCCACGGAGCACGATCCGGTCAAGTAAGGCTATAGTCTCTGCCAATGGCCAGAGCGCCGTCTCATCGACGCCGGATTTGGTCGGTTCATTATCAATATTGACTTGGATGCAGACATTCAACGGGGGGAGATTTGTAGGGCGTTGCGCCGCTAAACGTTGCGCTATTTTTGCTCGGTCGAGGCTTTGTACCCAATCAAAATGTTGGGCGATATCTTTGGTTTTATTCGATTGAATGGGACCAATAAAATGCCAGACTAAATCCAGATCTTGCAGTTGCGCTATTTTTGAGAGTGCTTCTTGAAGATAGTTTTCGCCAAAAGCAGATTGCCCGGCTACTGCTGCCTCGCGTAGGTGTTGGGCTGACCACGTCTTACTGACGGCTAAAAGCTCAATATCACTGGGGTCTCGATGATGTATTTCCGCGGCCTTTTCGATATGGTTTGTGACTTTGGTAAGGTTTTTTGTGATTGTCATGTTGCAAGCCTGCTCAGAGCACGCTACCTTTACTATAGTTATCACGCTATTAGAAGTGATTTATACACTGCTTTCAACGTTTAGGGGACGTGAATGGATATTACAGAATTATTGACCTTTAGTGCAAAGAATAAGGCGTCTGATCTACATATCTCGGCAGGAGAAGCGCCGATGATTCGTGTTGATGGTGATGTGAAGCGGATTAATTTGCCTGCTATGGAACATAAAGAAGTCCATGCCATGGTCTACGATATTATGAATGATAAGCAGCGCAAGGATTTTGAAGAATTCCTTGAGACCGACTTTTCGTTTGAAATTCCTAATTTAGCGCGTTTCCGTGTGAATGCATTCAATCAGAATCGTGGTGCTGCAGCGGTGTTTAGAACGATTCCGTCGACGGTGTTGACCTTGGAGGAGCTAGGCGCGCCTGCGATCTTCAAAACGATCGCTGATAACGCTCGCGGTATTGTGCTTGTCACGGGGCCAACGGGGTCAGGTAAATCTACTACGCTGGCGGCGATGGTGGATTATCGTAATGAAAAAGATAATGAGCATATCTTGACGATTGAAGATCCGATTGAGTTTGTTCATCAGAGTAAAAAATGTTTAGTTAACCAACGTGAAGTTCATCGTGACACGCTTGGATTTAGTGAGGCTTTACGTTCGGCTTTGCGTGAAGATCCCGATATCATTTTGGTCGGTGAGTTACGTGATTTAGAAACCATACGCTTGGCATTGACGGCCGCGGAAACGGGGCATCTAGTTTTTGGGACATTACATACTTCATCAGCCGCAAAAACGATTGATAGAATTATTGATGTTTTTCCTGCCGCAGAAAAAGATATGGTACGTTCGATGTTATCTGAATCGCTACGCGCGGTGATTTCACAAACCCTGATGAAAAAAGTGGGGGGAGGTCGTATTGCAGCACATGAAATCATGATTGGGACACCCGCTATCCGGAATTTAATTCGGGAAGATAAAGTGCCGCAAATGTATTCTGCTATTCAAACGGGTGGCGCTGTTGGCATGCAAACGTTGGACCAGAATTTGCAAGAATTAGTGAGACGACAACAGGTGACAAAAGGTGAAGCTTTGCCACGTGCTGTGAATAAAGACCTTTTCCGCTAGGAGATAACAATGGACATAGTGACAATCCTTAAGGCTGTTGTGAAACATGACGCGTCGGACTTGTTTATAACGGCCGGTCGTCCACCGAGTTTAAAGGTGAATGGCAAATTGGCGACGTTGACACAAACGCCGTTGACTGAAACCGAAGCGCGTGACTTGGTGATTAGCACCATGAACGATGAGCAAAAAAAAGCCTTTGAGCGTGATAAAGAATGTAACTATGGTATTGATACTGCGAGTGCCGGCCGCTTTCGTGTTAGTGCCTTGTTTCAACGCAATAAAACGGCAATGGTATTGCGTCGCATAAAGGATAGAATTCCAACCATTGAAGAGCTAGGGATACCGGAGATAATTAAAGAATTATCGATGACTAAGCGTGGTTTGGTTTTGTTTACGGGTGCAACGGGCTCGGGTAAGTCGACGACATTGGCTGCGATGGTGGGCTATCGGAATCAAAATAGTACTGGACATATCTTAACAATCGAAGATCCGATTGAGTTTGATCATGAACACGGCGGTTGTGTGGTGACCCAACGCGAAGTGGGTATTGATACGGCATCCTATGAAGTGGCCTTGAAAAACTCCTTACGCCAAGCGCCCGATGTGATTTTGATCGGTGAGATTAGGGCGCGTGACACAATGGATTATGGCATTGCATTTGCTGAGACGGGTCATTTATGCCTATCAACGATTCATGCAAACAACGCCAATCAAACGATGGATAGGATCATTAATTTTTTCCCCGAAGAACGACGTGATCAGCTGTTAATGGATTTGTCCCTCAATTTGAGGGCGATCATTGCTCAGCGTTTGATTCCAAAAAAAGATGGCACTGGGAGTGTTGTTGCCGTTGAAGTATTACTCAATACACCGTTAATTTCTGACTTAATTGAAAAAGGAAAAGTGGCAGAAATTAAAGGGGTGATGAAGCGTTCAAGAGAGCTTGGGATGCAAACCTTTGATCAGGCTGTTTATGACTTGTATAAAGCGGGTGAGATTACTTATGAGGATGCGCTCAAAAATGCCGACTCGCTTAATGAAGTCAGATTGATGATTAAATTAGGAGCGGAAACTGGCGTACTTCCTGATGATGAAGAAATAGGTAAATTGGCATTGCAAAAAGAAAATGACATGATGTGATTTTTAAGATAGCCTTTCACCGTTGATGCCGCGTACCAGTGTTTCCGCTAGGCGGAACACAGGGTTACGGCACAATACGTAAAGTGTAGGGCGTCACTACTTACCGAAAAACAAGTTCTTTAAATGTAAAGAATCACAGACATGAAAATAGAAGGTAGAAATGAAGAAAATATCAGTTAAATTGACAGCAGTGCTGTTAGCATTAGGTTTACTGTCAGGCTGTGCAACGAACAATACTAAGATGACGAACAACTTAATCTGCGCGGCGGCTGGTGCCGTTGCCGGTGGGTTAATCGCTACAGAAGCGATGGACCAGACTGAGAGCCAAGATATGGCTATTGGTATGGCCGTTGGTGCGGGTGTTGCAACCCTCCTTTGTCCATTAAAAGAAGCCGTAGCAGCGCCAGCATGCCCTATGGACGCGCCTGAAGGTGCTTTATTGGATGCAAATGGTTGTGCATTTGATAGCGATAATGATGGTGTTGTTGATGGTGTCGATCAATGTCCAGGCACACCAGCCGGTGTACAAGTGGATGTCCAAGGTTGCCCATTAGATAGCGATGGTGATGGTGTTGTTGATTATCGTGATGAATGCCCAGGTACACCAGCTGGTACAACGGTTGATGATAAAGGCTGTCCGCTAGCGGGTGAAACTATCTTGTCATTGACAGGCGTTAACTTTGCTTTCAATAAAGCACAACTGACACCACATGCGATGGGTCAGTTAGACCAAGCAGTTGAGTTATTAACACAAACTACCAGTGTCGTTGGCGTTCGTGTTGAAGGTCATACCGATAGCCGTGGTACTGAAGAATATAACCAGCACTTATCACAACAACGTGCACAAGCAGTGGTGGATTATTTAGTAGCAAACGATATTAGCGCTGATAAATTACGTGCAATTGGTATGGGTGAAAACCATCCTGTAGCGAGTAATGAG
>JAIBDY010000052.1 GCA_024685995.1 Piscirickettsiaceae bacterium
TCACGTTTGTTACGTGAGTCAGCGACAACAACATTATAATAAGGGCGCTTTTTAGCACCACTGCGTGACATTCTAATTGTGACCATATTTCTGCCTGATAAAAACGGGAGCGAAAAACAGATGCATTTTACGCACTTATCCTACATTTGAAAAGCTTAAATTGACCTATCCTTAAAAAGGCATGCCACCACCGGAGGGAAAGCGCCCGCCTAAACCACGCATCATCTTCGCCATACCGCCTTTTTGACTCATTTTTTTCATCATTTTTTGCATCTGTGCAAACTGCTTGAGTAAACGGTTTACATCTTGAATCTGCATGCCACATCCAGCGGCGATCCGCTTCTTGCGCGATCCTTTGATAATCTCGGGGCGCTGGCGCTCTTTTTTGGTCATTGAGTTAATAATCGCCTCTAACTTGCCCAGCTCTTTATCATTGACTTGCTGTTTGGCCGAGGCTGGCAGTGCGCCCATGCCTGGTAGCTTCTCCATCATGGAGGCCATGCCGCCCATATTGCCCATTTGACGCAATTGATCTCTAAAGTCTTCTAAGTCGAAGCCCTTGCCTTTTTTTAGTTTATTGGCAAGCTTCTCAGCAGAGCCTGTATCCATTTTACGCTGGGCTTCTTCCACCAGCGATAACACATCACCCATCCCCAAAATTCGCGAAACCACACGATCAGGGTGAAAAGGTTCGAGTGCGGTTGTTTTCTCACCAACCCCCATGAACTTGATCGGCTTACCCGTGATATGTCGGATCGATAACGCTGCCCCACCACGTGCATCACCATCCGTTTTGGTCAGGATGACACCCGTTAATGGTAAAGCGTCGTTGAAAGCTTGAGCGGTCACCGCGGCATCTTGCCCTGTCATACTGTCCACAGTGAAAAGCGTTTCAATTGGATTAATGGCACTGTGGAGTCGTTTAATCTCCGTCATCATGTCTTCATCGACCGCTAAACGACCCGCGGTATCGATAATCACAACATCAATAAATTTTAATTTGGCTTCGGCAACCGCAGCTTGTGCTATCGCGACCGGATCTTGGCTAATATCACTGGGGAAAAATGACGCATCAACTTCAGCTGCCAAGGTTTTTAATTGTTCTATCGCCGCAGGGCGATAGACATCAGCACTCGCAACCATCACCGATTTTTTCTGCGTTTCTTTCAGCCATTTTGCGAGTTTCGCGACACTGGTTGTTTTACCCGCACCTTGTAGACCCGCCATTAAAATAACCGCCGGTGGCTGCATATTCAGGTTGAGCGATTCATTCGCTTCCCCCATCACAGCGACGAGCTCGTCATTGACGACTTTGATCAATGCTTGGCCAGGTGTCAGGCTTCGGAGTACATCTTGACCCATTGCCCGTTCTTTGACACGGTCAATAAACGCTTTAACTACCGGCAATGCCACATCCGCTTCTAGCAACGCCATTCGCACATCGCGCAGACTATCTTTAATATTATTTTCGGTCAGACGACCCTGTCCACGAAGCTTCTGTAATGTACTGCCTAAACGGTCACTTAAACTATCAAACATGGTTCACTCGTTTCATTCATAAATACGTATAGTGAGAATTATAACTGATATATTAGTCTGTATAGGATTACATCGTTTATCATTCGCATATGATTACTATTTTTTTGCTTGATATGGAAAATTATTAATGGCCATTGCCAATGCTTTAGCCTTATTGATATACCTCATTTGTAGCGCCGTGCTCATTCGTCAGTTTTTGCAGCCCGAACGAGACAGTGTCGTTGCACTACCTATCAGTATATTGACCGTTTTAGCGCTCATCTTTCATGGCACTGATATTTTTTTCACCATGAAGGCAGCAAGCGGCTGGGATCTCAGTTTAGTCAGCACCATGACAATTGTCGCTTGGCTGATGGCCTTTCTCGCTTATATTTTTGGCCTAAAAACAAAACAGGCTCATCCTGGCATGCTAATTTACCCCATAGTCGCGCTGGCATTGCTAATGAAAGCAAGCCTACCCACAAATCAAGTTGAAGGTCTATCGACGCCCGCTCTAGAATGGCATGTTTTATTATCGCTGTCCGCATATAGTCTTTTTACTTTGGCTGCCGTACAAGCCAGCGTATTGGCAATACAAGAACAGCAATTACGTCATCGCCACGTTGCGGGTCTGATGCGAAAGCTTCCCCCATTGCAATCGATGGAGTCGAGCTTATTTCAACTCATTCTCGGCGGCTTTGTTTTATTAACGGCAGGGCTGTTAACCGGGCTCGTCTTTATTGATGATATTTTTGTTCAGCATCTCGCTCATAAAACCCTACTCTCCCTCATCGCATGGTGTGTCTTTGCCACTTTACTCTGGGGACGCTGGCGTCATGGTTGGCGTGGAAAAACAGCTATCAAATGGACTTTGGTCGGTTTTTCATTCTTGGTTTTAGCTTATTTTGGTAGCAAGCTCGTCTTAGAATTTATTTTGTTTCGTCAATAGGATCGTCTGAAATATACTATGCTCGAAACCACTCCCCTCTCACTGCTGTTTTTTATCTTATTTATTTTATTGCTGTTTTCGGCCTTTTTCTCAAGCTCTGAAACTGCATTAATGTCATTGAATCGATATCGTCTTCGTCATTTAGCTCAAGAAGGACACCCTGGCGCTACTCGCGCTAGCGAGTTATTAAGCCGCCCCGATCGCTTGATTGGACTTATTTTGCTCGGCAATAATTTTGTTAATATTTTAGCCTCAGCAATCGCCACTATTATTGGTGTTAAGTTATTAGGCGAGAATGGGATTGTTGTCGCCACCTTTACGCTAACGCTCATCGTTTTGCTATTTGCTGAGGTCACCCCAAAAACACTCGCAGCATTACATCCTGAGCGCGTTGCATTCCCGGCAAGCTTTATCCTGAAACCCATGTTAGTACTGCTTTACCCTCTGGTATGGCTCACCAATATGATTACCAACCGGCTATTGCGTTTGTTTGGCGTTACCCCCGAAGATACGATATCTGATGCGATCAATTCTGAAGAGTTACGTATGGCGTTAAAAGAAGCGGGTAGTTTGATCCCTAAGCGCCATAAGAGAATGTTAGTTAGCATTCTTGATTTAGAAAAAGTGACGGTCGATGATGTTATGGTTCCCCGCAGCGAGATTGATGGCTTAAATATCAATGCGCCTTTGGCGGATATCATCAAACAACTATCCTATTGCTCCAATACACGTCTACCCGTGTATGAAACAAGCTTAGATAAGCTGATTGGCATATTACATGTGCGAAAAGCGCTACACTTATTAGCGCAAGATAATTTCACACTGGAAACCCTCAACGGCATCATCAAAGCGAGCTATTTTGTGCCTGAAGGTACACCTTTGAATACGCAGTTGATTCAATTTCAGCGACATAAGCGCCGAACAGGCCTTGTGGTAGACGAATATGGTGACATTATTGGCTTAATCACCTTAGAAGATATTTTCCGGGAGATTGTGGGGGAGTTTACTGCCAGCCACATTAACGAAGATAAAGACATTCACCCGCAACAAGATGGCAGTTATCTGATTAATGGCTCCGCCACGATCCGTGAAATCAACCGACATAATCACTGGCAACTACCTGTTGATGGCCCAAAAACCATCAATGGTTTGATTTTGGAATATCTTGAAAGCATCCCCGAGCCCAATGTTAGCCTTAGGATCGGACACTACGTTATCGAAGTAGTACAGACAACTGATAATGCAATACGTACCGTTCGTATTCGCGAAGAATATAGTTTAAAAGAACAGACATAATGGCCGCATTACGCATTCGACTTTGTGGCGTCAATAGTCTCGACATGAATTCATTAAGGTCCATGTTACAACTGTCAGATAAGCGATTGCATAGCGAATGGACAATCGCCAGTTCAGGCCGCGTTGATCTCTATTTGTACTCAGATGAAACAGCAGAAAGCCTCGCGTTATTTCAGCAACATAAACACGGTATCAGTGCCGTGTTATCTAGCCAAGCGATTTCCCCCATCGCGACCGATTTGCATATCAAGAAACCTCTCCGTGCGACTCAATTAGTAGAGACGCTCAATGACGCTGAACAGAAAATTGCCTTTGCTCGACAGGCCGACAAGGTCGCGACTATCCAAGCTAAAAGCCGCTCACCTAACAGTGAGACTCAAACTTCCCCTTCTAAACCCTTGTCACAAACGACCAAAAGTACACGCACTTTACTGTCCACGATCTCAAAACATCTCGGCAAAAAAAAAGCCCCTGCTGCCGACTTACCTCCCTTAAGCTTTTATACGCTGGCTACCACGATGTCATCCTCGCAGTCGCCATTGGAACCCAATGCGTTATCGGCATCAATCGCGACCCTATCGCGAGAAAATGACATCTTACTTCAAGCATTATTAGACAAGTTAATACCCCTTAACCGGCGTCCAGTTTCTAAGGATACGCGATTGGCTTTATTGGAGTGCTTCCAAAAACCCGTTCATGATCTCGTTTTTGGTCGAAATACCGCTACGGTCAAGCTGGAAATATCTCAACCCATCGCTTTTGAGTCTCGCATCGAACAGTTAAACCTGCTGCTTGAAGAACTGACCTTGGGTTACAAGACCATTGTGATGGAGGCATACCGACAAGGCCATCGACCTGCCGCCGATGACGGCTTCCTGTTTGCCATTATTCGTTGTGCCGAATTAATTAGCTTATCGGTTATTCATGCCTTTCGGTATTACTCGGTCACACCACCAGGTGCTATCCATGATCTGCATCAACTCTACCTCTATTGTGAGGCTGGCCAAGTTTTAACTAAAAAATCGGCTTTAAAAGCAGGCCATACCAAAAAGCCATTTTTACATTTCTACAATCAATTAATGCTGACGGGCATTGCCGATCCTTATAGCTTAGATAAATATGATGTTTTTAGGCTGTATAACTTAATGGCTAAAATGGCCGACAAGGTTGAAATCAATGCCTTAACGCCTCACCATCAGATTGCAGACAATACGTCTATTCTCACCCATTATTTTGGCATTGATTGCACAAGTGATCGGCTCCCGATCCCGCTCCATCATATCTCTCAAGTCAAACGGCAACTTGCTGAAACAAGGATGATTAACCCGCAAGGTGTTTTACTCTCTATTGAGCAGCTTTTTCAGACCGCGGCTTCTATCACGGGCAAAGTGGTATTCGACCTTGACATTCAACTCCTCAAACGGGTTCTTCCCCAGTTCAATGCTAATTATCAACGACAATTTCAACGCTTAACCAGCGTACCAGCCCGACAAATCTTGTTAGCTGATGGCATCACTGCTATTCATCAATATATCGATCAAGCTCAGTCCAATGCTGTCATCGAATGGACTGTTGGCAATCAAGGCAGTGGCGGTATGATGCTACAATGCGATAAAGCACAGACGAAAGCGTTCAATATAGGCGATCTTCTAGGTATTTTTGAACGCGATCTACCGCCAAGGTTAGCCACGATAAGATGGCTGCAAATCGATCGCAATGCTATCGTACACATTGGTTTACAAATCCGCCCGGGGACACCTAGCCTCATTCACCTGACCCCAGAGGGTAAAACGACAGTTTCAGCTGGCTTGCTGCTACCTGAAATGAAGGATATCAATCAAGCTCAAACCTTGATAGTCGCCAAGGGAATTTATACTTCGCAGCGGACATTGCGTGTCAAAGATGCTGAAAAAACTTATACTATTGTGGCAGAGAAACTGATAGAGGACACACTCGACTATCAACAGTTTAGTTTTAAGCTAAAAACTAGTCCTAACTGAACTTTACTCAGTGAAACGCTGTCACTTTAAACACCAGATTTAAGGGAATTAATCATGCGCGTACTGCTCAAAATTATTACTATTGTTGTCATCCTCGTGATCGCAGGGCTTATCGCTTTGCCCTTTATCGTGGATCCGAATGACTACAAACCACAAATTTCTGAACAAGTTGAAAAAGCAACGGGGCGTACGTTAACTTTAGAAGGTGATATTGGCTTAGCGGTGTTTCCATGGGTGGCATTAGAACTAGGCCCTCTAACATTGAGTAATGCCGCTGGTTTTAAGGCAGAGCATTTTGCCAAAATCGCGTCGGCAGAAATCCGAATCAAATTAATGCCGTTATTACAAAAAAAGTTGGAAATGGATACCATCGTACTAGATGGCCTAGTATTGAATTTAGAGAAGAATAAGGCTGGCGTCACTAATTGGGATGATCTAGCGAATCAATCGACGACTAAACAAGCGGATAAAACCTCAGATAATAACAAAACAAACACCGACCCATCGGCTGGACTAGCCGCACTCAGTATTGCCGGTGTGAAGCTCAGTAATGCCAATATCCTATGGGCAGATAATGCTTCAGGCGCACACTATACTATCCAACACTTTAATTTAAACACCGACCCGCTGGTGCCGGGTAAACCGACCTCGATCGATATGGACTTCGACTTAAGTAGTGCCAACCCCCAAATGGCAGCCCATGTCACCCTGGGTTCAGAACTTACGGTTGATTTGGCAAAACAATATTACACTTTGCAAGACCTCCGTTTTAAAACACAAGCAGAGGGGGAAGCGATTCCATTACCAAAGCTTGAATTAGCTATTCAAGGAGACATTAATGCCGATCTTGCCCAACAAACTCTCGATCTGTCGGCACTGTTAATTCAAATCCAAGAACTCGCTATTGAAAGTACGATCAACGCAAGCCAAATTCTATCAGACAAGCCCAACTTCACCGGCCAACTTGTGGTGAAGCCGTTCAGCTTAAGACAACTGGCTAATCAACTTGCCATCGACCTTCCAGATATGGCTGATGACAATACACTCGAATCGGTTCAATTAAGTAGCCAAATGGCTGGTTCAACTGACGAGATTAAATTAACTGATCTCGTCTTAAAACTGGATCAAAGTACATTATCGGGCCAAATGGCAGTCAAGCACTTCAATGACGCCGCTATTAGCTTCAAGTTAGCCTTAGACGAGATCGATGCCGACCGTTATATGCCGCCAGTGACCCAAGATGAAAAACCAACACCGAAAAAAGCGATGCCAACGGCAAGCTCTGGGGCAGCAGCTGCCAGCCAATTGCCGCTTGACTCACTACGCGAGCTCAATTTAAAAGGCAGTCTTGACATAGGGAAATTAAAAATCAGTGGTACACAAAGTGACACTATTCACATCACTATCTCAGCAAATAAGGGCGCCATTAAATTACAACCAATGCGCGCTAACCTCTATCAAGGGCAGTACAACGGTAACGTTAATCTAGATGCGAAAGGCAATAATCTAAAGCTGAGTATTGATGAGAGTTTGTCGGATGTACAGGCAGGTCCTTTACTCAAAGACCTCAATGGTGACGATAAAATATCTGGTGTTGTTAACGGTAAAATCAAATTATCAGGCCAAGGTAGTACAACCGATCAAATTAAACAAACATTGTCTGGTGATGGTCGTTTCTCATTTACCGATGGCGCGTTAAAAGGTATTAATATTGCTGAAAGCATTCGTAAAGCCAAGGCCGCTTTAAAAAATGAAACCTTAGCCCCCTCAAGCGAAGTAGTCAAAACCGACTTTTCGAGTTTAACTGGGACGTTTACTGCGACTAACGGCGTCTTTAATAACCAAGATTTAACATTAATGTCCCCGCTACTTAGAATCAAAGGTGCAGGTACGGCAGATCTAGCAAAAGAAGCCATAGACTATGCCTTAGGCGTATCCATTGTTGAAACCTCAAAAGGCCAGCAAGGCAAAGAGCTTGCAGATCTGAAAGGACTCACCGTTCCCGTCAAGATAACAGGGAGCTTTGATAACCCCAAACCAACCGTTGATTTAGCGACACTCTTTAAAGACAATGCAGAAGCCAAAATTAACGAAAAACTCGATGCTGAAAAAGCGAGATTGAAAGATAAGCTTAATGATAAATTGTCAGACAAACTCGGTGGCAATATTGGCGACCTCTTTGGCAATAAAAAATCCGATACAGAAACGGACCCAGAAGCAACACCAGAGTCCGAAGCTGAAACCAACGAAACCGCGCCCACTCAAACGCCCGAAGATGAATTGAAAGAGATGATTGGCGGCAAATTAAAAGGATTGTTTTAACCATTTCTTCTGTCGCTGTTTCACCGTCGTCTACTGTGCTTGCCCCTTTTAGCGCTCGCTTATTGGCATGGTTTGATAACCATGGCCGTAAAGACTTGCCATGGCAACATGACATTACCCCTTACCATGTCTGGCTGTCAGAGATTATGCTGCAACAGACACAGGTCTCAACGGTTATAGACTACTACACTCGATTCATCTCAACATATAGTGACATTACCGCACTTGCCGATGCCGACCTCGATGAGGTTTTAGCGCTGTGGACGGGGTTAGGCTATTATGCGAGAGCAAGAAACTTACATAAAGCCGCTCAAATAATGCGCGATCAATATCACTCTGAAATGCCAGATACACTTGATGCCTTAATAGCCTTACCCGGTATTGGCCGATCGACTGCTGGTGCCATTATGGCCTTGGCTTATCAACAACCTTATCCTATCCTCGATGGCAATGTGAAGCGGGTCTTAGCACGCTATGCAGCTATTGCCGACTGGCCAGGGCATAAAATTGTCGAGCAGCAACTCTGGCAATTGGCAGAAGATTTATTACCTACAACACGAAACGGACATTACATTCAAGCGCAAATGGATCTCGGTGCCACCATATGTAAGCGCAGTAAGCCACTTTGTCAACATTGTCCCTTGCAAGAAGATTGCAAAGCTTTTCAAGCTGGCGATTGGCAAAACTATCCAGGTGCTAAGCCCAAAAAATCTATTCCTACTCGACAAACTCACTGGTTAGTTGCCCGATCCCATAATGGCTCAATCCTCCTTGAACAAAGGGCTCACAAAGGTATTTGGGGTGGTCTCTGGAGTTTTCCTGAGTTTGATAATGCATCAGAACTAACAACGTTTAGCCAACAAAATTTAGAGGCAGAAATAAAGAATATTGAAGTCCAAACAACAATTCGTCATGTCTTTACGCACTTCAAGCTGGACATTTTGCCTTATCTGGTACACTCTTCTGTCTACGGCCAACAGATAGATCACAATATGACCTTCTGTTGGTATACAATAAACGATGCATTACGGCTCGGATTGCCTGCGCCTGTTAAAGCATTTTTAAAGTTATTAGAGTAAAGAAGAACAGATGACACGTCTTGTCCATTGCGTAAAACTAGGTAAAGAAGCTGAAGGGTTGGATTTTCCACCCTATACCGGTGACTTAGGCAAGAAGATCTATGAATCCGTCTCTAAGGAAGCTTGGCAAATGTGGTTAAGCCAACAAACCATGTTAATCAACGAATATCGATTATCATTAGCAGACTCAAAATCACAA
>JAIBDY010000019.1 GCA_024685995.1 Piscirickettsiaceae bacterium
GTATCTCGGGTAAGACGACTGACAAAACGCGTGCTATTATTATCTTGCATCAAGCTTCTCCATGCGGTGAATTATAGAAACTGCCTATTAGACTGCCACAGCACTTCGGTTTCATCAAAAAAATATTATTTGGGATTTCAACACTATGATTTTAGAAAAAAAATTATCTGACGACTTAGTTAAAATCATAGAAGCGCGTCACCATGACCCGTTTTCAATTCTTGGCCATCATGCCAAAAATGATCAATCAACCGTCACGGTCTTTTTACCAGACACAAAATCAGCGTCGCTTAATGAGTGTTTGCCGTTAAGTCGACTCGCAGGCACCGATCTATTTCAATGGACAGGGCCTACCACTGCATTGACTACGCCTTATGTCATCCATCGCACTAATAGTGACGATGTGTCATGGTCACATTATGATGCTTATGCGTTTTTACCTCAGATACCCGATTTTGATTTACACCTCTTTTCTGAGGGTAAGCATTGGCATGCTTATCGGGTATTTGGTGCGCATGAACATCAAGTCGATGGTATCGAAGGTGTTTTATTTTCTACTTGGGCGCCTAGCGCGGAACGGATTAGTGTCATTGGCGACTTCAATCATTGGGACGGCCGTTGCCATCCTATGCGCGTCCGCGGAGACAATGGCATCTGGGAATTATTTATTCCTGGACTCAACGCGGGCGAACTTTATAAATTTGAAATTCGTAACCGCGATGATGGTTCATTGCACACTAAAATGGATCCTTACGGCCAACAAACAGAATTACGGCCCAGCACCGCCTCCGTTGTCTCCGCTAAATCAAAACATGAATGGCAAGACGAACCTTGGATGTCGACACGAGAAGAGAGCGACTGGTTACACCGTCCGCATTCTGTTTATGAAGTGCATTTAGGCTCATGGAAACGTAATGCTGAAGGCCTGTTTCTCAACTATACCGAAATGGCCGGCCAACTCGTCCCTTATGTGAAAGAAATGGGCTTCACTCATATCGAATTATTACCGATTACTGAGCACCCCTTAGATGCCTCATGGGGGTATCAAACTACCGGCTACTTTGCGCCAACGAGTCGTTTTGGCTCTCCAGATCAACTACGTTACCTGATCGATCAATGTCATCAACACGATATTGGCGTGATTTTAGATTGGGTACCCGGCCACTTTCCCAAAGATAGCCACGGTCTTGCGCGATTTGACGGCAGTGCACTCTATGAACATGCCGATCCAAGGCAAGGGGAGCATCAAGACTGGGGCACTTTGATTTTTAATTATGGTCGCAAAGAAGTGACCAACTTTTTGTTGTCTAGCGCGATGTATTGGTTGGAAGAGTTCCATATCGATGGCCTACGTGTCGATGCCGTCGCCTCTATGCTCTATCTGGATTATTCTAGAGACGAAGGAGAATGGGTGCCAAACCAACATGGTGGTCGCGAAAATTTAGAAGTCATTGCCTTCCTACAACATCTCAATACGGTTCTACATCAGGCTCATCCAGGTTGTCTGATTACTGCCGAAGAATCGACCTCCTATCCAATGGTGTCTCGCCCTGCTCATCTCGGTGGTCTCGGTTTTTCAATGAAATGGAATATGGGCTGGATGCACGATATTTTGCAATATATGCAACAAGATGCCATCCATCGTCGTTATCATCATGACTCATTGACTTTCGGCTTGTTGTACGCTTTTACGGAGAATTTTGTTTTGCCTTTTTCTCATGATGAGGTTGTTCATGGCAAAGGCTCTATGTTAAACAAAATGCCTGGAGATGAATGGCAACGGTTTGCTAACTTAAGACTGCTCTATACTTTTATGTTCACCTATCCGGGCAAGAAACTATTGTTCATGGGTTCGGAATTTGGCCAAGGTACTGAGTGGAACCATGAGCGTTCGCTGGATTGGTATATCTTGCAATATCCATTACATCAAGGCGTGAAAACACTGGTTTCTGATCTGAATGCGCTCTACACTCAAACCCCAGCATTATATCGTCATGAATTCGACCCACATGGCTTCGAATGGTTGGATTGTAGCGATAGAGAACAATCGGTCCTCAGCTATATCCGTAAAGATGGTGACGACTATATCATTGCGATTTTTAACTTCACACCCATTCCGAGAGAAAACTATCGCATTGGTATGCCTGAACTTGCAAAATACCAAGTGCTACTCAGTTCAGATTCACAATTTTACGGTGGTAGTAATGTTGATAATAACGCCACCATAGAAGCCGAATCGATTCCGTGGTCGGACAGACCTTATTCCTTATCGGTCAACTTACCACCCTTATCTGGATTGGTTCTACAAAAAGCAGCGCTTTAACGTCGCAGTTATGATACCTTGACGCTAGCCTTCCATCAAGGCTAGCGTCAAGGCTTATCCTAGTGTTTTGTCAATTGTCTAATCAACTTTATCAAACTGGTTGTCGAACTATCATGCGCTGAGATAGCAGCGTCTTTTTGTAATTCAGGTACGATCGCTTTAGCCAATTGCTTGCCTAACTCAACACCCCATTGATCGAATGAATTGATATTCCAAATCACACCTTGAACAAAGATTTTATGTTCATACAATGCCACCAATTGGCCCAACATTTCCGGCGTCAGTTTTGGGAATAGCAAGGTATTACTAGGGCGGTTACCCGGGAAGATCTTATGGGGTAATAAGGCATCTAAAACCTCACCTTTATAGCCTTCGTTAATCAATTCAACGCGTACTTCCTCTGCTGTCTTACCTTTCATCAAAGCTTCTGACTGTGCTAAGCCATTGGCCAATAAAATAGACTGATGATCTACCTTGGGATAATGGCTATTAACGGGCAAGACAAAATCAACGGGAATTAACTGTGTTCCTTGATGAATTAATTGGAAGTAGGCATGTTGACCATTAGTCCCAGGTGTCCCCCAAATAACCGGTCCTGTTTTATAACCGATGCGGTGTCCTTGTCTATTGGTCACTTTACCATTACTTTCCATATCTAATTGTTGCATATGACTTGGAAAGCGCGCTAAAGAATGGTCGTAGGGCACAATCGCGTGGGTCTGTGCTCCGTAAAAATTGATATACCAAATGCCTAATAATCCCATAATCACAGGCATATTATCTTCGAATGGTTGTTGTCTGAAATGATTATCCATTTCATGACCACCATCCAAGAGGCGTTCAAAATTATCCATGCCAACATATAAGGCAATCGGTAAGCCAATCGCACTCCAAAGCGAATAACGACCACCGACCCAATCCCAAATCTCAAACATATTTTTGGTGTCGATACCAAACGCCGCCACGGCTTCGGCATTGGTCGAAACGGCAACAAAATGCTTGGCAACTTGTTCTTGAGTCGCTGACTGTAAAAACCAAGCTCTGGCAGACTGTGCATTAGTCAATGTTTCTTGGGTTGTAAACGTTTTTGAAGCAACAACAAATAATGTTGTCTCTGGGTTTAATTGTTCTAGAGTCGTGCTCAGATCCGTACCATCGACATTCGACACAAAATGAACACTCATCCCGTCGATACCATAAGGCTCTAATGCATCGCAAATCATCGCGGGGCCTAAATCTGAGCCTCCGATACCGATATTCACAATATCGGTAATCCGCTTACCCGTGTAACCTAACCATTCACCACTATGCACTCGAACACAAAAATGCTTCATTTGCGCCAATACCGCATTAATCCCTGGCATAATATCTTCGCCATCGACCATAATCGGCGTATTGCTACGATTACGTAATGCAATATGGGAGACAGCCCGCCCTTCGGTAGTGTTGATCGCCTCCCCTGAGAACATTCGTTCTATCCAACTTGATAAATCTAATGATGTTGCTAAGGCAATTAATTTTTCTACCGTTTCCTTTGTAATCCGGTTCTTAGAGTAATCCAAAAGCAAATCACCGCTGCTTAATGAAAAACGTTCAAAACGGCCTGAGTCTAAAGCGAATTCATCACGCATTGAAACAAATTTAATATCCGAATAATGACGGTCTAAAGATTGCCATTCAGGTGTATTCAAAGGGGTCATATTTTTCTTCTATATTTTAAGATTGTAAATAAGTAGCTAGGGCATCCCAAGAAATGGTTTCTTGTTCACCTGTGGCCATAGTTTTCACGCCGATGACTTGTTGACTGATTTCATCTTCACCCAAAATCAGGCTCCAGCGGGCGCCACTTCGGTTAGCATGTTTAAATTGGCTTTTAAAGCTACCACCCCCACAGTGACTAATCAACTTCAAGTCGGGGATTTGATCGCGTAATCGTTCAGCCAGTAATAATGCTTGTTTAGCAGCATTGTCACCAACGGCGACAATATAGGCATCGATTTTCTCAATTGTCGGCAAAGCGTCCATCGCTTCTAATAAAGCGATTAAGCGTTCAAGCCCAATGGCAAAACCAATCGCTGTCGCTCCCTTACCACCCAATTGGCTTACTAAGCCATCGTAGCGCCCGCCTGCACAAACAGTGCCTTGAGATCCAAGGTGATCGGTTACCCATTCAAAAACCGTCTTGCCATAGTAGTCCAAACCGCGAACTAAGCGCGGGTTGATTTCATATTCTAGGCCCACCGCATCTAATGCGGTACACAGCGCGGTAAACTCTTGTTTTGACGCTTCATCCAAGTGGTCCAGTAACTTCGGTGCACCGTGGTTCAACGCTTGCATGTCTGGATTTTTACTATCCAGAATTCGCAAGGGATTGCTGTGTAATCGGCGCTGACTATCTTCGTCTAATTGCGTTTGGTTTGCCTCAAAATAGGCAATCAATTTCTCCCTATATGCTAAGCGAGCTTCCGTTGAACCCAATGAGTTGATTTGTAAGGTCAGTCCAGTTAGGCCCAATTGTTTCCATAATCGCGCGGTCATTAAAATCATTTCGGCGTCAATATCTGGCCCATCGAACCCATAAGCTTCAACCCCGATTTGATGGAATTGGCGATAACGACCTTTTTGTGGTCGTTCATGACGAAACATGGGCCCCATATACCATAGCCGTTGCGTTTGATTCAGCAGACCATTTTGCATCGCCGCGCGGACACAACCTGCCGTCCCTTCGGGGCGCAGCGTTAGGCTATCGCCATTACGATCATCAAAACTGTACATTTCTTTTTCAACGATGTCGGTGACTTCACCAATCGACCGACAGAATAAAGCCGTTTTCTCAACAATGGGAAAGCGAATTTCTTGGTAGCCATAACTGGTGAGTATTTTTTCTAGCGTTGCCTCAACAGCTTGCCAATAGGGAGTTGTGTCCGGGAGAATATCGTTCATCCCCCGAACAGAACGGATAGTATCTGCCACGATTAACTGATGTCCTTTATAGGTATAACTTTATCTGAGTGAGTATTCTGCTGTTGGCGAGCGATACGCCGTCTTATTTCTTTCTCTAATTCATCAACTAAATGGCTATTCTCGACTTTATGGTTCGGTTTACCATCTACATAGAGTAAATTCGGTGTACCGCCAGTGAGCCCTATCGCAGCTTCCTTCGCTTCGCCAGGCCCATTAACGACACAACCAATAACCGCCACATCCATCGGTTCTGTAATGTCTTCTAAGCGTGCTTCTAAAGCATTGACTGTCGAGATCACATCAAATTGTTGGCGCGAGCAAGAGGGGCAGGCAATCAAGTTAATGCCTTTATTACGAATACGTAGACTTTTTAGAATATCGAAGCCAACACGAATTTCTTCAACAGGATCTGCCGCCAAAGACACGCGAATCGTATCACCAATCCCTTCTGCCAATAACATCCCCAGTCCGATCGCAGATTTGACTGCTCCAGAGCGTAGTCCACCAGCTTCGGTAATACCCAAATGCAAAGGCTGTTCTATTTGGTCGGCTAACTTTCGGTACGCGTGCACGGTCATAAAGACATCAGATGCCTTCAGACTGACTTTAAAATCAGGGAAATTTAAACGATCTAAAATATCAATATGGCGCATCGCAGATTCCACTAACGCAGCGGGCGTTGGCTCACCATATTTCTTTTGTAAATCTTTTTCTAGTGAACCCGCATTAACGCCAATTCGAATAGGAATACCGTGATCTCTTGCGCTCTCTATCACAGCCCTGACCCGATCTTCTCGGCCAATATTCCCCGGATTAATGCGTAAACAATCAACACCAAGCTCGGCAACGCGCAACGCAATTTTATAATCAAAATGGATATCAGCTATCAAGGGTAAATTAGCTTGCAGCTTGATTTTTCCAAACGCTTCAGCCGCTTCCATTGTCGGGACAGAGACCCTAACCAAGTCGGCACCCGCTTTTTCTAAAGCTGATATCTGTGCGACGGTCGCAGCCACGTCACACGTTTCCGTATTGGTCATACTTTGAACAGCAATTGGCGCATCACCGCCAATGGCGACATTACCTACCATGATTTGGCGTGATTGCCTTCGTACAATATTATGTTCTGGTGTTGCCACTAACCATGTCCACTTACGTTTATATTCATCATTTTATTACTAACCCCTCGTTTAAGCCAAAATTAGTAAAAACCATCTCGTACTTGTTTTGCCTGTTCAGAATCTGGAAACTGGCCACGCAGCAACACACTGTAGCTGGCAACGGCATCTTGATCTTCTAATTTGTTTTCCGTTTTAATGGCAACCAATAAGGCTTCTGGTGTCCATGCTGTGGCATCACGATACCGTTCGATGAACGCTCTTGAACCAAAATAATCGCTTTGCTCATAACGAATTTCTGCCATCGCTAGCAGCGCCTTCTCAAGCTTCGAATCGAGTTGTAATGCTCGGCTCAGATATTGCTCGGCCAACGCAACATTCGGAATTCTACTGGCACATAAGCCTGCGTTTTCATAAGCTTGTGCAGGATTTCGGTATAGCGGATTATCTAACGCAGCTAAAAACCGTTTTTCTGCTTCTTGATAACGACCTTGCTGACATAAGAAGGCCCCATAATTATTTTGGGCTTCTGAGTATTTGGGCGCACGGTTGACAGCTTGTTTATAATGTTTTTCCGCTTTATCCAACTCGCCTAAATGCTGGTAGAGTATTGCAATCGTATTATGCGCACTGGTTAAACTGGGATCCTGTTGCAAAGCCTTATCGAGTTTTTCTAATGCTACGTTATAATCGCCGCGTTGCAAATAATTCAAGCCCAAGCGCATATTTAACTCAGCGGCCTTTTGATTCGGCTTAACATAACTCGACTTTGTACCAGCACTATTTTGGCAACCACTAAGCCAGAAACAAGCTATTAATATCAGTACATAAAACTTATTCATGTGACAGAACCTCTAGTTCTTTAAGACGCTGAGTTCGACGTGTTTTATCTTGTACTTCTCCGGCAAGTTGTCCACAGGCCGCCACAATATCATCCCCTCGCGTTTTACGAACCGTGGCGACATAACCACCATCTAGTAATTGCTGTTTAAAGCGAGAAATCACTTTCTTTGATGAACAAGTATAACTGGTGCCCGGGAAAGGATTAAAGGGTATTAAATTAATCTTAGTCGGTAAGTCTTTTAATATCCGCATCAAATCTTTTGCATCTTGCTCTGAATCATTAATTCCAGCCAATAAGACATATTCGATCGTTATATGGCGTCGTTGATGACCCTCGACATAACGTTTACACGCAGCTAACAATTCAGCAATCGGGTATTTCTTATTCAGCGGTATAATTTCATCTCGCAATTTATCATTGGCAGCATGTAACGACACCGCTAGGCTGACGTGGCAATCTTGGCGTAACTTATCGATCATTGGCACCATACCCGAGGTGCTCAATGTCACTCTGCGCCATGAAATACCGTAGGCGAGGTCATCTCGCATCAGATTCATTGCCACCACGACATTATTGTAGTTGGCTAAAGGCTCGCCCATGCCCATCATGACCACATTTGTCACCACACGGTGCCCTTTCGGATCTTTACCTAAATATTCATTGGCCAACCAAAGTTGACCGATAATTTCGCTCGCCTCTAAATTACGGTTAAAGCCTTGTGCGCCCGTTGAACAAAAGGTGCAGGCTAATGCGCAACCCACTTGTGAAGAGATACACAGCGTGCCTCGACCACCTTCAGGGATATAAACGGCTTCGATCGCATTGCCACAAGACAAACGCATAATCCATTTGCGCGTACCATCAACAGAAATATATTCATGTAGTACTTCTGGTAAATTCAAAGTCGCTTTTTCGGACAATGTTTGGCGCAAAGATTTGCTAAGGTTGGTCATCTCATCAAAGTTCACGACTCTGTATTGATGAATCCATTGTAACAACTGACGCGCACGGAAAGGCTTTTCACCAATATCGGTAAAAAAACCTTCCAGACCCGCGAGGTCTAACCCTAATAGGTTTGTACGTGTCATTTATTTAGTACCTTAGCGTGTACGTGCGCAAAGTTGTTCTTCGGTAAAGAAGTATGCAATTTCGCGGGCTGCGCTTTCAGTTGAATCAGAGCCATGTACAGCATTTTCATCGATGCTTTGCGCAAAATCAGCACGAATCGTACCCGCGTCAGCATCGGCAGGGTTTGTTGCGCCCATTAAATCACGGTTTTTAAGCACCGCGCCTTCGCCTTCTAACACTTGTACCATGACGGGACCCGACGTCATGAAGCTCACCAATGCGCCAAAAAATGGGCGTTCTTTATGTTCTGCGTAAAAGCCTTCTGCTTGTTCTTGGCTTAGGTGAAGCATTCTTGCGGCTACAATTTTCAAACCCGCTTTTTCAAAACGCGTATAAATATCACCAATTACGTTTTTTGCTACTGCGTCGGGTTTAATAATAGAAATTGTACGTTCAATCGCCATGGTTGTTCCTTATCGATAAAGTTATTAAAAATTTTATTATTTTAGCATTTTATGGCTGTCATGATAGAACTATTGGGATAGAATTATGTTGAACACTCATTCCAGTTCCATTCATATAGGTCATTGACTCACTATGCATCACCCTTTTACACGTATTGGTCTCTTTATTCGTAAAGATGACCCTATTCTTGAAAATGCTGTTGTGCAAGTTTGTCAGTTTTTAAAAACGCAGTCTTTGTCTGTGGTCATCAACGAGCCGCTAAACTTTTTACCCGACCTTGATGTGGTGTCGATGTCTGACTTTCCACAACAATGCGACTTAACTATTGCCATCGGCGGCGACGGCACACTACTCTCAGCATCACGCGCCCTAGCGGGTAGCGATCTACCTTTAGTTGGCATTAATGTCGGCCGCCTTGGCTTTTTGGCTGATGTCACCTTGGATAATTTAGAAAATCAATTATCACGCATCTTGGCCGGTGAGTATCGTGAAGATATCCGGTTTTTAATGCAAGCGAGTATTAATCAATCTGACACGCCCATCGGCTTGGCCATGAATGACGTGGTTATCCATGCTTATCAAAGCTTGCATATGATCGAATTCGAGACCTATATAGATGGACGCTTCCTTAATAGTCAACGGGCTGACGGTATTTTAGTCGCGACACCAACAGGGTCAACCGCGTATGCCATGTCTGCTGGGGGCCCTATCCTCGATGTCGACTTGGATGCCCTCGTGTTGGCATCTGTCTGCCCGCATACTTTGAGTAACCGCCCGCTGGTCATTGCGGCCGATAGTGTGATTGATATCACCTTGAGCGACAATACCGAAACGAACTGTATGGCCACTTGTGATGGTCGCCAAGGGCACATTATTCAACCCGGAGACACGATTCGTATCCAGCGTGCACCGAATACTGTAAAACTGCTACATTTGGAAGATCATGACCATTATTCAATCCTACGCGCTAAACTCGAATGGGGCCGTAAACTGACATGCTAACGCATTTAAGTGTTCGCCATCTTGCTGTTGTCGATGACCTTGCTCTTACGTTTAGCCAAGGTATGACTTCGCTAACGGGAGAAACAGGCGCGGGCAAATCTATCTTAGTCGATGCTTTAGGGTTGGTTTTAGGCGATCGCGCTGATTCGAAAATGATACGCCATGGTTGTGATCGGGCTGAAATTGAGGCCAGTTTTGATATTCATCGTAACCCTAAATTGCAAAAATGGTTAATCGAACAAGAATTAGATGATCAAGGACAGTGTCATTTGCGGAGAACGATCTCACGAGAAGGCCCTTCTCGTGGATATATTAATGGTCGAACTGTCCCTTTGAGCCAATTACGGTTTATCAGTGAAAATAGCATTGATATTCACGGTCAACACGCCCATCAATCCTTGATACGCAGTGAAACCCAACGCCTACTTGTCGATACTGTGGCTAAAACCAAGCCTCTGCTTGATGAACTCTCTAACGCTTACCAAAGTTGGCAAACGACTAAACAAGCTATCGCAGAACAAGAGCGTCAATCCCAGCAACATATTGCTCATCTTGCGCTATTGCAATATCAAGTCAATGAGTTAGCACCGCTCGATTTGACCGAAAGCAGCGTGAATGAACTTATTAGCACACAAAAAAAATTGGCGCATGCGTCACAGCTGATGACAACAGCACAATCCAGCTTACATTTGCTGTATGAGCAAGAGCAAGGCGCTGCCTATAGCCTCGTGACGCAAGCCTTAGCAGATATAGATGCCCTTTCAACGATAGAACCTAAATTTGCTAACCTTGTCGAAGCGCTCAATTCAAGTGCATTACAGCTTGATGAGGCCGCCAATGAATTGCGACATTACCTTGATAGTAGTGAGCTAGATCCTAGCCTACTCGAGGAGGTAGAAAGCCAATTGTCGACGTTACATAGCATTGCACGCAAACATCATGTAGAAGTTGAGGCCTTGCCCGCGCATTATTTCTCGCTATGTACACAACTCGACGAGCTCAACGCGCTTGAGCATCAACATAGCCAACTGCAACAGCAGTTAAGTGAACGAGAAAAACATTGTCGAGAACTATGCCTTAAAATTAGTCTACAGCGCCAACGCGCCGCAGGGCCACTGGCAAAGAAGATTACAACTACCATCCAGCAGCTCGCCATTCCTGGCGGTCGGATTGAGATTATCGTCAAACCAATGGCCAATAACCATTTCAATGATACTGGGGCCGATCAGATCCAATTACTGGTAAGCACAAACCCTGGTCAAGCTGTCGGCGAATTGGGTAAGGTCGCTTCTGGTGGTGAGTTAGCTCGTATTAGTCTCGCTATCCAAGTTGTCACCGCAGGGACACGTAGTGTTCCTACTTTGGTCTTCGATGAGGTTGATGTCGGCATTGGCGGTGGTATCGCCGAAATCGTAGGCCGCCACCTTCGTCAATTAGCCAGTACGCAACAAGTTATTTGTATTACACACCTTCCCCAAGTCGCGGCACAAGCACACCGTCAGCTTCAAGTTCGCAAGAAACAACTCAAAAACACCACACATATTGAATTGATAGAATTAGATCAAGCCGAACGGATTGAAGAAATTGCGCGAATGCTGGGCGGTATTACCATTACAGACAAAACCCGCTCGCATGCCCAGGAAATGTTAGAACAAACGCCTAGTTAGTTACTCATTTTTCAGCTTGGCAGCGTTTACATATTCCGTAAATGTACAAACTGTGCTCCGTCATCTCAAAGCCTTTTTCTGCCGCGATGGCCCGCTGGCGTTGCTCTATAACTTCATCAACAAACTCTTCAATTTGATTGCAACTGACGCATAACAGGTGATCGTGATGCGAGCCATCCTCAAGTTCAAATACCGCATGGCCGCCGTCAATACTTAAGCGCGAGACGAGTCCTGCACCTTCAAATTGCGTCAGTACTCGATAAACGGTCGCCAAACCAATTTCTTCGCCAGTCTCCAACAGAGCCTTATAAACATCTTCTGCACTCATATGGCGTTGCTCTGAGACTTCCAGTATTTCTAGGACTTTTAATCTTGGTAACGTAACCTTTAGTCCTGCTTTTCTCAAATCTTGCCTTTCCATACTCATAAAGATGCCTCGTCGAAACTGAGCGATTAGCGTATCATCACAGTTTGATAAATTAATTGAAGATGTTAAATATAAATGAAAACCGCCAACATTTACACTTTTTCGTTTCTCCTCCTCCTCCTGACTGCTTGCAGTAAAGACAAAATTCCGGGCGTTTATCGTATTGATATCCAGCAAGGCAACGAGATTACGCAGGAGATGATTGGTCAGTTAAAGCCGGGAATGACGAAAAGTCAGGTTGCGTACGTGATGGGGACGCCACTTATCATCGATACCTTTCATCCTGATCGTTGGGATTATTTGTATAGCTATCACCCTGGTAATGGTCAACGTGAACAGCGCCATATTACCCTGTATTTCAAACAGGACCAGTTAGACTATTTAGACGGTAACACGCGTATTGTAGCGCGAGAAGATATTCCAAGCATTGTCCGCGTCGATAGTAATGTTGTCGTGCCATTATCGGATAAAAAAATTGGCCTCATCAATGAGCTGAAAGACCGTATTGGTATGGAAGATGAAGACAGAGTAGAAGGCGCCGAAGACAAGCCAGACTTATTCAAAAACCGTCCTATTCCCGTACCCAAAAAATCGACGGGACTTATCGACCGCATCTCTGGCGCCGTAAGTTCAGAAGAGCGTCAAGAGCCTGAAGTTGAGAAAGCGTCCAAGCGCCCAAGCCTACTTAAACGTTTTATCGGCATAAATAACGATGAAGAAGCTAAGGATACAGCCCCCTTAAGCAATGAACAAACTGATCCGAAAGAAGATTCCGCCATTGTTGAGACAATAGCGGAACCCAGCTTTATTGACCGTATCAGACATGCGTTAGGCTTATAAGAGTAGTCTCCGACCGATTAACGTACGGTAACGAATTGATCCTGCTCAGGCTGGTAACTGAGTAACTCGCCGACGCGCACGTCAAAATACCAGCCATGCAAGCTAAGCGTCCCTTGCTCGACACGCTCTTTGATACAAGAAAAACTTAATAAGTTTTCCAATGAAACCAAAATTGCTGCTTGTTCGCATGCTGCTAATTGTTGTTCAGCTGTATCATTACTATATTGGGTTTTCACCTTATCTTTAGCACGTTGAGCAATGGAAACCCAAGGCTGGATAAATTGTGATGTCGCACTCCCATCATCTTGCCAAAGTGCTTGTATACCCCCACAGTTTGCATGTCCCATCACAATGATATTTTCAACCTTCAGGCTATTCACGGCAAATTCTAGCGCCGCGCTCGTACCATGATAATGCCCTCCTGTTTCACAAGGAGGCACTAAGTTCGCGACATTGCGAACGATGAATAAATCACCTGGATCACAGTCAGTTAAGATAGCGGGATCCACGCGAGAGTCACAACAGGCTACCATTAAAGTCTTGGCTGGTTGCCCCTCTTTCATACTGTCATACAGCTGGCTGTCATCCCCAAAATATTCCCGCTGAAAGCGTTTGAATCCTGTTAATAATTTTTCTGTACTGGCCATAAAATTGTCTCTTCCATTCGTTTCTGACGTATCTGTTACTTACAGTGTCGATACAGCGCTTTATCTTGCTCTGAAATAGCATGAGTCTTCGTACAATAAAAAGCTACCGTTACAATTAATGCAACGGTAGCTTTCGGTGTCATTTTAACTCGCAGTGTTAAATCGTATGAGCGACATTAACGCTACACCTAAATACTTATTTTTGACGATCTCGGATTGTCTTCGTATTGGCTTCATACCACTTTTTCTTGACTGATTTAGTCCGCACTAAAGCAATATTGGCTTCATACCATTTCTTTTTCATATCGGCATGAGGATCAACGATAGTATTGGCTTCATACCAAGGCTTACTTAGACGTGACGTTCTTGCTGCCACCAAGTTAGCTTCATACCATTTCTGCTTCAATTCAGCATGCGGATCCGCATGTAAATTGGCTTCATACCAAGGGGTTACAGCTTCTGATTCTGCCTGATTGGCCTCATACCATTTTGCTTTGTTCGCCCTAACAGCCGTCAATGCGACTTCTAGATTGGCTTCATACCATTTTTTCTTGGTATCCGCATGTTGTTGCATATTGGCTTCATACCAAGGCGTTTCAACTGGGCTGGTCTCACGTGATGCAGCCTCATACCATTTATGTTGACTACTACGAACCACCGCAGTATTAGCTTCATACCACTTACTTTTAACACGCTTAGCTTTAGCAAGCGCTAAATTGGCCTCATACCATTTAGTCTTAATATCACGATGCGGATCGAGGGGGATATTCGCTTCATACCAAGGCGTACGAGATCTACTTTGACGCGCAGTTTCTAAGTTGGCTTGGTACCACTTCTGTTTTGATTCTGAATATCGTTCATCACTAAATTCATACCAATGCTTTTCTGTCACTGCTTGGTCAAGGTTCGCTTCATACCATTTAGCTTGATTTACACGTGCGGCTTCAAGGTTCGCTTCATACCATTTCTTTTTGATTTCGGCATGAGGTCCAGTATCAAGGTTCGCTTCATACCATGGTGTTGACGTAGGCGTTTGTCGTTGATTGGCTTCATACCATTTTGCACGGGTTACTTTGACAGATGACACCGCCGCTTTTAAATTCGCTTCGTACCATTTCTTTTTGGTATCTAAATGTTTTGTCATATTGGCTTCATACCAAGGCACTCCTGTTGCTTGCACAGGCTCATTATTGGCTTCATACCAAGGCGTACCTTGTTGCCGAGAAACAGGCGCTTTATTCTTTTTAGCCTTTGCTTTCAGGCTTTTAGGCCATTTTGTATCGATATGTATAGTTGTACTCATAATTTAGCTCCTCGGATACGCTTGATTACCCGTTAGTCTGATGTTAACTCATAGTTATCACAAACTACAACTTTAACTCAGAGTATTTTATCGCTTACTTTCGGCTAGCCATTATTCAAAACAATGCTTTTCAGCTTTCAGTTGCTGTAACAAGCTAATACGTTGTTGGACCAGTAAAATACGCCGCTGTTCCTTTTCTTCTACTGTTGCGGAGTAGCCCATATAGGCAAGTCCCGCTAGGCCTTGAACAATAGGGATAAACTCCATTGTCACCATCGCAGCAGCCACTTTATTTGCATCATCGACATAAAAAGGCGCTTTATAACTATATTGATAAGGTTGCATCTTCCGTATTGTATTATCTAACCCCACACAGCTGAGCTGTTCTACTTCTATGTTTCGCTCAATCACAGGCGGTTCAAAGTATATGGGCTCCAAAGGTACTGCTGGCAAGGTCACTGCCATTATAGGTTTGGATACGATGACGCTCATCGTCGCTATTGCCATGACACTTAACATTAATCTCATATAAGCTTTCCCTTCTCAATCGCATAACTATGTCATCGGCATATTGAATGAAATCTACACTTTTTAATGCCATCATAATCCTTTACTTTAATTTATTAAATATCGATTTAATGGCTAGTTTCATAGTCTTTTATAGCTTACGATACACATTAGATACTAAATACACACCATGTAATTTATGGAGCATCACAATGACGGCGCAAGGTTATGAGGAAAAACGTGATTTCGCTAGGATGCGTATCGATACCGTAGTTACTTATAACATTAAAGGTAGCAGCAATCAGGCTTATCAAGGCACCAGTCAAAACTTGAGTGCCACTGGCCTGTATATGACAACGGATAACATTATTGATATCGGCACAGAAATCGAGTTATCCATCAACGCCAGCAATCAGCTGCTCCCGCCATTGAAGCTGATGGTCGCGTTGTTCGGTGTATTGCAGATGACGTGAACGCCAGTTTATTCCATGTTTCTATTGCCTTGCTTAATATCAAGCAAAATTAAACTCGATAACTACTCGTCGTCATCACTTTCGACACTAATGACATAGCCAGTTTAACTGGCGTAGGCAAATCGACACCACCAGCTTCCATCGCAACAATACCATGATGGGCCTCGTCTATTTTCATTTGCGCTAAGATGGCGTGGCTTTTTGTATCTTTCTGTCCAATTTTCTCGATATGCTCATCTAAGTGTTTAACAACTTGAGCCTCGGTTTCTGCCACAAATCCCAAGCTCCATTTATCGCCAACTTTCCCAGCAGCAGCCCCCAACACATACGACCCAATGTACCAAAATGGGTTCAATAAACTGGTCTGTCCACCTAATTCATTGACTCTCTGTTCACACCAAGCTAAATGATCATTTTCTTCAATTGCGGCTTGCGCCATTGCCTGTCTAACTTCGGGTAACTTTGCCGTCAACGCTTGTCCTTGGTAAAGCGCCTGAGCCGATACCTCTCCAGCATGGTTAACACGCATCAGCTTGGCGGCTAATTTCCGCTCTGAAGCGGACAAAAGAGGTTGCTCAACTTCATGCCCTGGTGTCGGTCTGCTAGTCTGCTTAGGTCTAGCCAATATAGTATTGATCGCTTTGTCACACTCGACGATAACCCTATCGATAAAATTATAGTTTCGCATAAATACTCTGTACTGCGTGTTGTATTAAGTCTCTAATGAACATCTTTTTCAAAGAAAGTTTTCAATGTTTTGGCGAGTTCTTGTGGTTGAAATTTGGCTAAATAAGCATCAGCACCGACATTTTTCCCCATTTCTTGATTCGCTTCTGCACTCAAGGAGGAATGCATAATAACCGGTAATTTTTGTAAGCGCTGATCCGCTTTGATTTTCTGTGTTAGTACATATCCATCCATTTCTGGCATTTCAACATCGGTTAAGACTAGTTGGATCTGTTCTAAAATATCCTGACCCGACGATTCACATTGACTTGCCATTTCATTCAATTGGCGCCACGCCCTTGCCCCATTAGGGTGGCTCAAATATTTAATGCCAAGATAATCTAATGTGTCAGTGATTTGTTTACGCGCAATTGCAGAATCATCAGCAAATAAAACCGTATAATTTTTATCGGTTGTCAATTTGGGCATATTGTCTAGTTTCATTTCTTCATAAAAACCACCCGCATCGGCCAAAATCTTTTCTACATCCATAATCATGACGAGTCGTTTATCTGATAGTTCAGATACCGCAGTCACTAAACCGCTTAAACGCTTAGATAATAATAATGGTGGTTCTTTAACTTGTTCCCAATTTAACCGTTGAATCGTATCAACCGCTGTCACTAAAAAGCCTTGAATATGACTATTGTATTCTGTAATCATTAGAATTTTAGGTTCGTCAGTAGACTTTAGATTACAAAATTTTTGCAAATTTATGATCGGCACCATCTCACCGCGTAGACTGACAAAGCCCTCAATGCCATTAGGCATATCTGGTGCCGCGGTAATTTCAGGTACGTTTAACACTTCCCGCACCTTAAAAACATTGATCCCAAAGATCTCATTACGACCCGTTTCGTCACTCGTACCCAAGTTAAACAACAATACTTCTAAATGATTCGTCCCAGCTAGTTTCGTTCTTTCATCAACAGTCTCTATCAAATTAGCCATAACGACTTTCCTTAACAGTATTCAATATCACAATGGTTTAGTTATAGTGTTTTCTCTATCGCTGGTCAACCGTGTCATTTTTGTTTTTTGCTATTACTGCTAAAATATAAAAATCGGGCGATAAGCTGCTTACGCATTGCTTGCTACCCTTCTTAACCTTCTATCTCCCTTTAATCTGGCTAGCCGGAGAAGACAATGATAAGAAAAATCATCAGTTAGACTAAATTAAGGTTAGAATGCTAAAATATAAGCGCTGGTTATTCTGATAGACCAACGGTGTTTGTGGCGCACAATTTCATATATAGCCATCGACGAGCCCCAAGGCATCTGATTTCCCATAACCCCGCGCATTCTAAATCTCTTGCCAACAATTGGCAGCAATAACTGGAAACACCTCCCCCCAATGTCTGAAAAAAAAATAAACGATCCTCACTCAAGTCGTGAAGCACAAAAGTATGATAATCCTATCCCTAGCCGTGAGTTTATCCTAGAACTTCTCAAGCAAAATAATCGCCCATTGACCCGACGCAGTATCAGCAAATTACTCGGCCTGTCGGGTGAGGAAGAGATTGAAGCTTTACGCCGTAGATTGCGTGCCATGGAACGTGATGGTCAACTGCTTCGCAACCGTAAAAGTGCTTACGGTGTTGTCTCCAAGATGAACCTAGTCACAGGTCGAATCACAGGGCATCCAGAAGGCTATGGATTTTTAATCCCCGATGAAAAAGGGGATGACTTATTTCTCAGCCAGCGCGAGATGCAAGTTGCATTGCATGGTGACCGTGCTATTGCTCGCGTAACTGGTGTTGATCGCCGTGGTCGTAAAGAAGGCGCAATTGTTGAGATCATCAAACACGCAAATGAACGTATCGTGGGTCGAGTATTCTCAGATTCGGGCATTTATTATTTAATCCCGAATAACCGCCGAATTAGCCAAGAAATCTTAATTCCACCAGAAAACTTGATGGGGGCTAAAGAAGGCCAAATTGTTGAAATTGAAATCATTGCCCACCCGAATCGACACCGCTCCCCATTAGGAAAAATCGTGACTGTGCTCGGTGACCATATGGCGCCTGGTATGGAGATTGACATTGCTCTGCGAGATTTTGAGCTACCCCATACCTGGTCTCCATCGACTTTAACCCAAGCAGAATCTTACGGCGACCACATACCCGAGCAAGCCATTGCAGGTCGACTAGATCTCCGCGATTTACCCTTAGTCACCATTGATGGGGAAGATGCTCGCGACTTTGATGATGCGGTTCATGCAGAACAATTAGACGACGGTGCTTGGCGCTTATGGGTCGCGATAGCCGATGTTTCATATTATGTAGAGCCTGATAGTCCTTTAGACAAAGAAGCGCAAGAACGCGCTACATCGGTGTATTTCCCAAGTCAGGTGATTCCGATGTTACCTGAAGCCTTGTCGAATGGCCTATGCTCGCTTAACCCAAATGTAGATCGGCTTTGCATGGTGTGTGAAATGGTTATTGGGGCCGATGGCTTAGTAACATCGCATCAATTTCATCAAGCCGTGATGAACTCTAAAGCCCGCTTAACTTATACCCAGGTCGCGTCCATGTTAGTCGATGGCGATAACGAGCTTCGTCAACAGTATGCAGCTGTCTTGCCTGGATTAGAGTCGATGTATGGCTTGTATCAAACGATGCTTGCGGCACGACAACAGCGCGGCGCTATCGACTTCGAATTAACAGAAACACAATTTATCTTTGATGACCAACGAAAAATACAAGCTATCGAACCACGCGAGCGTAACGATGCCCATCGCTTAATTGAAGAGTTCATGGTGGCTGCTAATGTCTCGGCGGCACAATACATACTCAGTCATGAAGTCCCTGCTTTATTCAGAATCCATGAAACACCCTCCGAAGAAAAACTGTCTGGCTTACGCGAGTTTTTAGCCGAGTTAGGTCTCAAACTTGGCGGTGGTGACGATCCCAAGCCTAGGGACTATGCCACCTTATTACAAGCCGCATCGCGTCGCGATGATGGTCATTTGTTACAAACGGTGATGTTACGCAGTATGAAACAAGCCATGTATAGTCCTGACAATGTCGGCCACTTTGGTTTGGCATTAGACGCTTATGCGCATTTCACCTCACCAATACGGCGTTACCCTGATTTAGTGGTACACCGCGCTATCGTTCATATTCTTAATCAAAAGAAAACGACAAAATGGCATTATTCTCACGAAACGATGGTGCAATTAGGTGAATATTGCTCTATGGCCAGCCGACGTGCTGACGAAGCGACGCGCGATGTCAGTGATTGGCTAAAATGTGAGTTTATGCAAGAACGTGTTGGCGAAGTTTATGATGGCGTCATCAGTGGCGTAACGGGCTTTGGTTTATTTGTTGAACTCAGTGATATCTATATTGAAGGCTTGGTTCATATTACCGCCCTAAAAAATGATTATTATCAATTTGATGCGACGGGGCATCGCTTGACGGGCGAGCGGACTAAAAAGACCTATCGCTTGGCTGATAAAGTCCGAGTCAAAGTAGTTCGTGTTGATTTAGATGACAAGAAAATTGATCTCGAACTGGCTTAAATCTAATATTTTGCTTGACCTGAAAAATAAAGACAGTAGAATGACCCGCTTGCCAAACGATAGCTGTCTGTAGTTTCAGTTTATCTATTGTGGTGAGTGTAGCTCAGTTGGTAGAGTCCCGGATTGTGATTCCGGTTGTCGTGGGTTCGAGCCCCATCACTCACCCCATTTTTATAATGGCACCCCACCCGCCTGCTCAATCTAATTCTAACTTTTTCAACTTATAACGCAGCGCGCGGAATGATATGCCTAACTTTTTTGCCGCCGCAGTCTTATTCCACCTGACCGACTCTAGCGCCTCGGTAATGAGTTGGCGTTCTTGATCTTCAAGATGGGCACTTAAATCACTGGGTACGGTTAAGCTCGCTTGAGTAAGCGATACAGCTTCCTGCGCTGGATTCGCTCGATGTGTGGTCGTGGCTTGCGGTAACATTAAGTCACTGGCTGTAATCTTCTGTTCTTCCATCCATGTCAGCGCGCGTTCTAAGACATTTTCCAATTCGCGTACATTTCCGGGGAAATCGTATCGCTCAAGCGCTTCTAACGCATCTTGACCTATACTCGGTAGCGCTATGCCATTTTTTGACGCTAATTGTGCCAGAATATATTGCACCAATAAACTAATATCCTCTTTACGCTCCCTTAGTGCGGGTACCGATAACTCGATCACATTCAGTCTATAAAATAGATCCTCTCGAAAGCTGCCTTCCTGAACTTTTTCTGCTAAGTTTTTATGAGTGGCACATAAAATACGGACATCGACAGGAATTTCTTGCTGACTACCCACAGGCCTGACTGTTTTTTCTTGTAAGGCACGCAATAACTTCACTTGCATCATTAGCGGCAAGTCTGCGACTTCGTCTAAAAACAAAGTGCCGCCATCAGCCGCTTGAAACAAGCCTATTTTATCGGCGATGGCACCCGTGAAAGCCCCTTTATGGTGCCCAAACAATTCGCTTTCCACTAATTCACTGGGAATAGCGCCACAGTTAATCGGCACAAAGGCTTTATCTGAGCGCACACCTAACTCATGGATTAAACGCGCGACCAGCTCTTTGCCTGTCCCCGATTCGCCACTGATATAAACTGGCGCTTGGCTTCGTGCTAATTTCGCAATTTTGCCACGCAATTGCTGCATCGATACCGTATCGCCTAATAAACGGTGGCGAGAACGCCGCTCTATGCCATCCGGCCTTGCAGGTGACAGCTTTAAGGCTGTATCGACTAAATCTCTCAAGACACGTAACTTAACTGGCTTAGAAATAAAATCAAAAGCCCCCAGTTTTAATGCTTGAACGGCTAAATCCATACTGCCGTGAGCGCTGATGACAGCCACAGGTAAGTCGGGCTTCTCAGTTTGCAAACTTTTGACAAAATCGAGCCCATTGCCATCAGGCAAGCGCATATCCGTTAAGCAAAAATCAAACGCTTGTTGTGATAACGCTTGTTTGGCTTGAGTTAAGTTTTCGGCCGTCACGCAATCGACTGACATACTTTCTAAGGTCATCGTCAGCAGTTCAAGGATATCAGGCTCATCATCGATCACGAGTGCTTTTGGGTTCATTTCAAATTCTCTTGTTTTCTCGTAGGCAGATGCATTCTAAAACAACTTCGCTCCACCTTATCAAACACATAATGTAAGCGCACACCATTGGCTTGGCATAACTCCCTTGCCAAATATAAGCCTAAGCCAGTCCCACCCTGTCGCTCTGATTGAAAAGGTTCAAATAACGTCATTAACATCGTCTCTGACACCCCCGGACCGTTATCAATGATATCCAATATGGCTTCGCCATCGTTCAAGTCCAATTTCACTTCTATGCGCGTCTCGCTGTCCTTGGCTATTGAATAATGCCATGCATTATCCAGAATGTTCCACACTATCTGCCTCAGTTGGTCTGGGTCTATATAGACTTTGGCCAAAGGTGCATGAATTGTCAAAACGATATCGCTCGTCGACAGTTCTCGATAGTCTGAAAATTCATCGACCAAGTTCTCCAACCATGCCGCTAATACAATGACACTCGGTTCAACCGTTTTCCGACGGCTCATTTCCAATACCGTTTCAATAATCGTATTCACCCGCTCACTATGGCGTTGAATAATGTCCGTCAGTTTCTTGGTATCTGCACTGTCATTGTTCACTTCTGCCAATAACTCTCCGGCATGGCTAATCGCCCCAAGAGGATTACGCACTTCATGTGCAATACTGGCTGTTAACTGGCCCAATGAAGCCAATTTAAGCTGTTGTGCTTGTTGGGCGATTGCAGCCGTATTCTCAATATAAAGTACCGTCTCGCCACTTTCTAAAGGGATGGCGTTAACCGAGACCTCAGGTAAATCTGAACTCGCTTGAACCGCAGGGAATGGCAGACTCATGTTTTGCTTCCAGCGCCAAAGCTGATTGCCCAATACCGGTACAGTCAGTTTGAGTAGCAAGCCTGTCCCAGCACTCTCCATGCCTAACAAGCGTTGGGCTGCTCGGTTACTGAGTTGAATTTTTCCTTCGGCGTTCACCACTAACACCCCAGTTTCCATCCGACTGATAATATGCTCATTCAGCATGGCGAGATTGACAATATCAGCGGCGCGCTCGTCAGCTAAGCGCTGACTACTTGCCATTTTTTTTGATAGTATTTGGGTGAGTATCGCTGTTGCGAAAAAGGTCGCGCCAAGTACACCTGCATCACTGTATTCAGTTGTGCCATTGCTTTTCAGTTGCGAATACACGGCTTCGAGTAGAATAGCCAGGGTGGCTATCGCCGCAATAAACGCCGCTAGTCGACCAGGAATCAATACACCGCCAGCAACCACCACGACGACTAATAATGAGCCTAAGCTTGTTTTAAGGCCTCCACTGGCATGGATCAGTAGCGTTATCACGATAATATCGATGACCAGTTGTATTTTGGTCTGCGATTCGAATGTAGCCCACTGTTTTAGTGTCAAGGCCAATAAGCCTATCGCAATCAGTAAATAACTTTGACTGACAATGCCATATAGGTGGGGATCCAACTCTCCTAAAAAACCAGGCGGAAATTGCAGTTGAAAAACCAGCACTAATACCGCTGCTAAAAATATGCGATAGCTGGCAAAAACGGTGAGCGAACGCCAAATATTTGCGTCGTTAAGCTGTTCTATTTTGACGTTTAAACGCGCCATTATTTGGCTTGTTGTTCTGCCTCGAGGTGACTCTGTGAGCAATAATGTTGCTTACCAGACAAAATGGCTTCTTTCTCAGACAGGTGAAGTCCACAATGGTGACAACGCACCATTCTTTCAGCACCTGGATCAGATGATGACAGCCGCTTTTTCTTTCGCAACATATTACCGACGATGATATAGAGCAATAAACCAATCGCAATTAAAACCAAAATCCGCATCATAAAACCTTATACACATAAAAAAAGGGTATCGCATAAGGATACCCTTTTCTGTTGAGAGTTGCCTAAATACTAGCCCCGTGAAGCACGCTTACGTTCGTGCTCTAACAGTAGTTTCTTACGAACACGTAAAGATTTAGGTGTCACTTCTAATAATTCATCCTCGCCAATGAATTCCAACGCTTGTTCTAAACTCATCCTAATCGGTGGTGTCAGCGTGATCGCATCATCAGTACCTGATGCACGTACATTGGTTAATTGTTTACCTTTCAAAGGATTGACAACCAAATCGTTATCACGAGAATGAATACCAATCACCATACCTTCGTAAACATCATCATTATGGCCAATAAACATACGGCCACGCTCTTGTAAATTGAAGATAGAGAATGCCACCGCTTTACCCATGCCATTCGCGATCAATACACCATTATTTCGCTTACCAAAATCACCCACTTTAACGGGTGCATAGTGGTCAAAGACACTGAATATTAAACCGGTACCTTGGGTGGCGGTCAAAAACTCTGTGCGGAAACCAATCAAGCCACGAGATGGGATAATGAAGTCTAGACGTACACGACCTTTGCCATCCGGTACCATATTGCTTAGTTGCGCGCCACGCTCACCGAGCTTCTCCATAATGCTACCTTGATGGATCTCTTCAACATCGGCTGTAACCGATTCATACGGTTCTTCTTTAACGCCATCAACTTCGCGGATAATCACTTCAGGTCGTGAAACACCCATTTCGAAACCTTCACGACGCATATTCTCGATAAGTACCGATAAATGTAATTCACCACGGCCTGAGACTTTAAACTTATCTGGGTCTTCGGGTAATTGATCTACTTTTAATGCTACGTTATGAATTAATTCTCTATCTAAACGCTCTTTAATTTGACGCGTCGTGACGAACTTACCTTCTTTACCGGCCATCGGTGAGTTATTGACTTGGAACGTCATCGTCACCGTTGGCTCATCGACACTCAGAGGCGGTAAAGCTTCAACTGCAGTTGGGTCACACAAGGTATCCGAAATATTAAGTGGATCAAGCCCTGTAAAAGCAATAATGTCACCTGCTTGCGCTGATTCCACTTCTTCACGTTGAAGTCCCATAAAGCCCATGACTTTAAGTACGCGACCATTACGTGTTTTGCCTTCTGTATCAATGACAGTCACGGGTGTATTGGTTCGAACAATACCGCGTTCAATCCGACCTACGCCGATGACACCAACATAGCTGTTGTAGTCTAGTGATGTGACCTGCATACGGAATGGGCCGTCAGCGTTGACTTTAGGCGGTTCGACTTTATCAACGACTAATTGGAACAATGGCGTCATATCACCATCGCGCACCGAATCTTCCATACCCGCAAAGCCATTTAAGCCAGAGGCATAAATGACATCAAAATCAAGTTGCTCATCTGTCGCATCTAAATTAGCAAATAGGTCAAAGGTTTGATCTAGTACCCAACCCGGTCTTGCGCTTGGTTTATCAATTTTATTGATAACGACGATGGGTTTTAACCCTAACGCCAACGCTTTCTGGGTGACGAATCGCGTCTGTGGCATTGGGCCTTCTGATGAGTCAACTAGCAACAATACCGAATCAACCATTGATAAAACGCGCTCTACTTCACCGCCAAAATCGGCATGGCCCGGTGTATCTACAATGTTGATATGGTAATCATTCCAACGAATCGCCGTATTCTTCGATAAGATTGTGATACCACGTTCACGCTCTAAATCATTTGAATCCATCACGCGTTCTTGTAATTCTTCATGATCGCTGAAGGTACCAGACTGGCGTAATAGCTGATCCACTAATGTGGTTTTACCGTGATCGACATGCGCAATGATGGCAATATTACGTAGCTTACTAATTTCTCTTGTCTTAGATGTCATTATTATCGTTTCTTTTTAAATGCTGTTTCAGTAGTCAGTGATGTGTTATCAATTTAGTTAAATTATTTTTTTAACGCATCTGTTAGATGGGGGGTAATTTGCTTAAGTAATTGTTGATGCACATTGATATTGCCAGCAACCACATTACCATTCTGACGATAATTATCGCCGCCAGTAAAGTCGCTCACGACACCACCCGCTTCTTCAATCAATAACACGCCGGCCGCCAAATCCCATTTTTGCAAGCCCAATTCCCAGTAGCCATCTACGCGGCCTGCAGCGACATAAGCTAAATCTAATGCCGCAGAGCCGCCGCGTCTTAAATCCGCAACTTCTGGAAAGACAGCGTTAAAAGTAGCGGAATAGGCCGGAAAATGTTCAAGGTATTTAAAGGGAAAGCCCGTCGCAATCAAGCTGCCTGCGAGCGTTTTTTGTTTCGTAACGCGAAGTCTACGATCATTTAGCTGGGCACCGCCGCCACGGGTTGCAGTGAACAACTCATCTCGCAAAGGATCATAAATCACGCCGTGTTCTATCTTGCCTCGTACAATGATGCCGATTGAAACGCAATAGTGCGGAAAACCATGTAAAAAATTAGCTGTACCGTCTAAAGGGTCGATCACCCAGACTGTGTCGCTATCGCCTTGCTGACCTGACTCTTCGGCCAAAATGGCATGGTCAGGGTAAGCCTTATGTATCACGTTGATGATTTCTTGTTCCGCTAGGCGGTCAACATCGGAAACGAAGTCATTACGACCCTTTGTTGTAACCTCAAGATGTTCTACGTGTTGTAGTGAACGAATAATAATATTACCCGCACTACGCGCTGCGCGAATAGCGATATTCAACATTGGGTGCATAAACTAATTTTTCCAGAGCAAATAAAACGAATCGTTAGAATGAGACAATTGAAGCCTCGGAGGCACTAACTTAGCCAGACATTATAACAATAAATCGATTATCTAACAGATTAAGTTTTATCTATATGGACAGCCTAATTAATTCCTGATAGCCTCCCTAATTATTGCTCTAAAAGCAATAAGAATAAACGATGAGAACCACTATTACACTATGGAGAATATAGAATGAAATCGTTAACAAAATTAGGTGCATTAGTTTTACCTTTGGCGCTAATCACTGGTTGTGCAAGTTCAACACACACACACAACTTAGCTGACATCAGTGACATCCAAGCTGTCAAAGATCACTTTGGCCGTGTAGAAGCCCATGTTGGTAAAATTGAACAACACCTTTTACAAGTTGAAAACACAGCGAACACAGCTTTAACTACTGCACGTTCAGCTCAAGCATCTGCTGATGAAGCAAATGCAAAAGTTGACCGTATGTTCCATAAAGCAATGAGTAAATAAAACTTTTACTTAACTTTATAAAAAAAGCCGAGAAAATTTCTCGGCTTTTTTGTGTCTGGCGTTCTGAAAACTCCTAGCTACAACACGTCAGCAGGGACCAAAGTTGTCCATACTGGTTTTCCCGTCAGCCCCATTATTTGTTCACCAACGTCATTTGCTTGTTGCTGACTATCAAACGGGCCGATCAATACTTCTCCAGCAGCCCCGTTTAGTGGCCAAAAAGAGTTTTCCAAGTTCATCGTTGCTAACGCATCATTAAGTTTTATCTTCGTTTTATTGCCCATGCCAGCATGGATAAACCACACATCTTCAATGACATCGTTGGCAAGCTGATCGACAGGTTGTGCTACCCCTAAATGTTGTTCAACCATTGACTGCGCAAACAGCCAGTCATCATCGCTCAAGCTATCTTGAGTCTTTAGAATCGCCTCGACCATCGGGGTCATATTATTTTTCTCAATATGCATGTCCTCATAGATTTCATGCGATTCGACATACAGTTTGTTTTGATGCATTGCCGCTTTATAGGGTTGATAGACAATTTCAACACTGGCATTCAATGGCACGATGCCAAATAAATGTTCAATATCCTCTGGAAACAAACGAATACAACCGTGGCTGACACGCAAACCAACACCATAAGGTTTGTTTGTGCCGTGTAATAAATAACCAGGCATACCTAGGCGCATGGCAAAAGCACCTAGTGGGTTATTTGGTCCTGCGGGGACGACCTTCGGTAAGGGGTCGCCATTTGCTAGATGCTCGGCATGTATTGAGGCGGGTGGCGTCCATGTCGGGTCTTTTCGTTTTTGAATAATTTTGGTTTTACCCAAAGGCGTCTGCCAACCTTCGCGGCCAATACCGATAGGATGGGTAATAACTTGTCGTGACTGCCCTGCTTCTGGCTTTGGGTAATAATACAGCCGCATCTCTGCTAGATTGATCACCACCCCTACTTTCTCGGTATCGGGCAAAATAAATCGATTGGGCACCAGTACACGTTGCCCTGCACCCGGTAACCAAACATCCACGCCTGGATTCGCACCCACTATCTCGTTATAACCAACATCAAAACGACGCGCAATGTCCAATAGTGTATCTTCTGCACGACTGAAAACGACTAAATTATGGCCAACAACACGAGTCGTTTCATCAACTAAATCAAACGTCGTCGCCTTTGCTGTCGGTATCAGTAAACAAATACACAGCCATTTCATGAAATAACGCATTCTTTTTCCAATCCGACACAAGTTATAAAACCGCTATTGTACATGGAATTATTTTGAACCCTGAATCAAATTATTTACCACGACAAGCAACAAAATAGTAGAATCTGCTTTGCCTTCATTCTACGGCTAGCGTACCCTACTGACATGAAAAAATATTTAATACCACTTATTATAAGCCTAACAGCGCTTTCGGGCTGTTCATCACTCAACAAAGACCCTATTCCTGAACTAGAAGACAGTTGGGGCGTAGAACAAGTTTATTCTGAAGCCAAAAAAGCATTAGACAGTGAAGATTACCCAACGGCGATCAAATACTATAATCTGCTAGAAGCACGTTTTCCTTTTGGTGATTATGCGCAACAATCCTTGATAGATTCTGCATTCGCCTATTATAAAGACGATGATCCTGAAAATGCCTTGGCCACCATCGATCGCTTTATCCGAGTTTATCCGCTAAACCCCAATTTAGATTACGCTATTTACCTTCGTGGATTAATCAATTTCACACGTGACGTTGGTCTCGTCGAGAAATATATTCCTCGTGATGAAACACAGCGCGATCCTGGCGCTGCGCAGTTCGCTCTGCAAGACTTTACCAATCTAATCAATCGCTTCCCAACAAGTCAATATAGTGAAGATGCCAGTCAACGCATTGTCTATTTGCGTAACCGCTTGGCACAGCATGAAATCAATGTCGCCCATTTTTATCTTCGTCGCGGTGCGTATATTGCCGCGTTAAATAGAGGGAAGTATGTGATCGAAAATTACCAACGTACACCGGCAATGCCTGAAGCGTTATCCATCATTGTTCGAGCTTATAAAGTATTAGCGTTGAATGACTTATCGGAAGATGCTTTGCGTGTATTGGAGATGAACTACCCGGATTATTCAGGTATTGATGAGTTACGCGCTTTGGTCATCGAGTAAGGTTTTGATTATATGACACTGATTCGATAATAGTCAGTGTCATATTAACCTTCAACACAAATTAAACAGCGGCTTCACCTTCTTCACCAGTACGAATTCTGATTACTTGCTCTATCGGCGTGACAAAGATTTTACCATCGCCAATGCGCCCAGTGTGGGCTGCTTTTGTAATCGCCTCAATACACGCTTCAACTTGTGTCTCTGGCAATACAATTTCTAGTTTGATTTTAGGCAGGAAATCAACCACATACTCTGCACCACGATACAGTTCTGTATGGCCTTTTTGTCGACCAAAGCCCTTGACCTCAGATACCGTTAATCCCATCACCCCAATATCTGACAACGCTTCACGTACATCGTCAAGTTTAAAGGGTTTGATTATCGCTTCAATTTTTTTCATTTTGCCCTTACTCCATTTTAGAATTTATTGTATAGCCTGAGGTAATAGGATAGCGTCTATCCCTACCAAATGCACGATCTGTAATACGTATTCCAGGCGGTGCTTGCCGACGCTTATACTCATTACGATCAACCATTCGAATGACCCTCGCTATCAGCTCCGGATCACCTCCTAAAGCCACCATATCTTCAAAGCATAGGTCTTCTGCGACATATTGTTCTAATAAGCTATCTAACACTTCATATGCAGGCAAACTATCCTGATCGAGCTGCTGCTCTGCCAGTTCCGCTGAGGGAGGCCGTGTAATAATTCGAGTTGGTATGACTTCTGATAGGCTATTGCGATACGTTGCCAAACGATAAACCAACGTTTTATAAACATCTTTTAGTGGTGAATACCCTCCTGCCATATCACCATACAACGTCGAATAGCCGACAGCCATTTCACTTTTATTACCCGTCGATAACACCATCGCGCCCGTTTTATTGGATAACGCCATCAATAATACGCCTCGGCAACGTGCTTGAATGTTTTCTTCCGTGGTGTCTACAGGCAGACCAATAAAATGTGCTGCTAAACTGGTATTGAACTGTTCAAATAATGAATCAATAGGGATAACGCTATGAGCAACGCCCAAACGTACCGCCATTTCAGCCGCATCATCCAGACTGATTTGAGCAGTATATTTTGACGGCATCATCACCGTTTTGACTCTATCTGCACCAACCGCATCGACTGCTAACGCCAATGTCATGGCAGAATCAATACCGCCGGATAAGCCAATGACGACGCTAGGGAAGTGGTTCTTTTCAATATAATCGCGTAAGCCCAAAACTAAGCCTCGATAAACCATTTCTAGATCAGACTCTTTTGCCGTCACGTCGCCCGACACATGCAATTTACCATCATGTTCACGAACAACATTGAGTGGATACAGTCCTTCTTGCCAAGCAGGCGCTCTGGCCACTTTCTTCCCTTCACCAGAAATAACAAATGAACCACCATCAAAAACGAGCTCATCCTGCCCGCCGACTTGATTCACATACACAATCGGTATACCTACTTCTCGTACGCGCTGAGTCACTTCCAATTCACGTAACTGGCACTTTCCTTGCCGGTAAGGCGATGCATTTAAATTTAATATTATCTCAGCGCCATGATCCGCTGCTTGGCTCGTGGGCCCTGTAAACCAAGTATCTTCACAAATCGTAATCCCAAACTGAAGGCCTTTATATTTAAAAACACCAGGAATATGCCCTTTGACAAAGTATCGCTCTTCATCAAATACACTGTAGTTGGGTAAATATTGCTTAAAGTAAGTAACCAAACATTGGCCATCAACGATGACAGAGGCGGCATTATAGAGATCTTCTCTCACTTTACCTGCTGGGTGGCCGATTAAGATTGCAACACCCTGCACCTCACGTTTTAGTTTTTCTAACCCCAGCTCGACTCGTCTCATTAAACCGGGTCGGTGTAATAAGTCTTCTGGAGGATAACCCGTTAAGGTCAATTCAGAAAAAACAACCAAGTCGGCATTCAACACGTCTCGCGCATGTTGTGCTGCATCAATAATTTTCTTGACGTTACCGGACACATCCCCCACAACCGGGTTAAGCTGCCCCATCACCAAACAAAAACTACCAACCATTAAAGCTGAGCCATCGCTGCGAATATCGCATCACCCATTTCTGCTGGTGAGTTCGCTATAGTGACACCCGCTGATTTTAATGCCGCTAACTTCGCTTCTGCAGTCCCTTTACCGCCACTAATGATAGCCCCCGCGTGGCCCATTCTTTTGCCTTCAGGTGCGGTTAATCCTGCAATATAAGCCACAACGGGTTTAGTGACGTGATCTCGAATATAGGCAGCGGCATCTTCCTCGGCTTCGCCACCAATTTCACCCACCATCACAATCCCTTCCGTCTGCGGATCGGCTTCAAACAACGCCAAACAATCAATGAAATTCATCCCGTGAATCGGATCGCCACCGATACCAACACAGGTGCTTTGTCCCAAGCCATTCTGCGTCGTTTGATGCACCGCTTCATAGGTCAAGGTACCCGAGCGAGAAACAATGCCAATTTTACCTGCCAAGTGAATATCACCCGGCATGATACCAATCTTACACTCTCCGGGCGTGATGAGCCCCGGACAGTTAGGGCCAATCAAGATAGTCCCATATTGTTTTAAGGCATGTTTCACCCGCAACATATCTTGTACAGGGATACCCTCCGTAATGCAGGCAATAATTTTGATGCCCGCATCGGCTGCTTCTAATATTGCATCGGCCGCAAATGCAGCAGGCACATAAATCATCGTCGCATCCGCACCCGTTTGAGATACCGCATCATAAACCGTATTAAAGACTGGACGATCTAAATGGGTTTGACCGCCTTTACCTGGGGTGACACCACCGACTAAATGGGTGCCGTAAGCTATCGCCTGCTCAGAATGAAAAGTACCTTGCTTGCCGGTAAAGCCCTGACAAATCACTTTCGTTTGACGGTTAATTAAAATACTCATGATTGTGTCTCCTGTGCTGCAAGCACAGACTGTCTAGCAGCATCGGTTAAATCTTGAGCAACACGAATACTCATACCGCTCTGACTCAGTAACTGTCTACCTAATTCTGCATTAGTGCCTTCTAACCGCACGATAACAGGTAAAGATAATCCCACTTCTTTTGCCGCTTGTATAATACCCTCGGCGATTAAGTCGCAGCGTACGATACCCCCAAAGATATTGACCAAAATGGATTTCACTTTGTCATCGGACAAAATCAATTTGAATGCTTGCGCAACACGTTCGGACGTGGTGCCACCACCGACATCGAGAAAGTTAGCTGGTTGGCCACCCTCTTTTTGAATCAAATCCATCGTAGCCATCGCTAAACCCGCACCGTTAACCATACAAGCCACTTCGCCATCCAATGAAATATAATTGAGGCCATGTTGCTGCGCGACAACTTCCGCTTCATCCTCTTGCGCCGGATCAAACATCGCGGCTAACTCAGCATGCCTAAACACGGCATTGTCATCTAAATTGAGCTTTGCATCGACGGCTAATAAGGCGTTTTGTCCAGTGACAACCAATGGGTTAATCTCCACTAAGCTGACATCATTTTCTGTAAACAAGTGATATAGACCTTGCATCACAGTCTGCAACTGTTTGAATGCATCGCCGGTCAAGCCTAAGAAAAATGCCGCTCGACGACATTGATAGGCTTGCAAGCCAACGATAGGATTGATAAACAGATTTAATATCGCTTCGGGCTGCGATTCAGCCACTTCTTCAATCTCCATACCGCCTTGTGCAGAGACCATGAATACGATTTTTTGGCTGATACGATCAACCAACACCGCCAGATACAATTCTCGCTGAATATCAGAGGGTTGCTCAACCAATACTTGGTTAATCGGCAGACCTTGTCGTAAGGTTTGATGCGTCACTAAACGTCGGCCTAATAAATCATATGCCGTGTCCGCGACCCCATCTAAGGTGTCTATAATTCTGACACCACCGGCTTTTCCACGGCCGCCACTGTGCACTTGTGCTTTGACGACCCATGATTCACCACCAAGTTGCTCTGCCGCTTGTCTGGCTTGCGCACCACTGGTGACAACTTGCCCGTGAGGTGTAGGAATCCCATAACGGGAAAATAATTGTTTGGCCTGAAACTCATGCAGGTTCATATGACTGATTTGCCTTCTATATATGGCTTAAAGCATTGTGAAAATAATAATCTCAAAGAGTCGACTATTTTCCCGCAAACGCAGCAGAATTACCATCTCTAGACATGATATAGTTCGTCTAATAACCATAATCCGAGTTAAAACCCGTGTGACAAACGCTGACAGCCCCTCATTACGACCGCTTTATCCTGAACTTAGCCCGTATAACACGGCGCTGATTGAACGGGAAACATTGAGCCAAGGTCATGCGCACCAAATCTACATTGAGCAGTGCGGCAACCCGAATGGTATCCCGGTAATTTTCTTACACGGTGGCCCCGGTTCAGCTTGTCGACCTCAACATCGACGCTATTTTGACCCAGCTTTATATCGTATTATTTTATTTGATCAACGTGGTTGTGGGCGCTCATTGCCGCTCGGCGAATTAGAAAATAACACCACGCAATACCTCGTTGCGGATATGGAAACGATTCGTCAACGGTTAGCAATTCAACAATGGGTTGTCTTTGGCGGCTCATGGGGATCGACGTTAAGTTTATATTATGCTCAACGACATCCCGAACGCGTATTAGCAATGATATTACGCGGTGTTTTCCTAGGCAGGCAACAAGATATCGATTGGGTGTATGCCCCTCATGGTGCAGCCCAATTCTTTCCTGACAATTGGCAGCAACTGATGCAATCGATCTCTCCTAATGGACATCATGCACCATTAGAAGCGTTTATGGATAGTCTGTTAGCGCCAGCGCGCCAACAACAAACCTGCATGGCACAAGCGCTTTATAACTGGCAAAGTATGATCGGTCGTTTGGCACCGTTAGACACCCTATCGACTTTGGATATCGACCAACTTATTGCCCATTTCCAAATTCAATTGCATTTTGCTAGGCAACGTTGTTTTATTTCTGACCACGTCATCTTAGATAAGATTGACACCATCCGCCATATTCCCGCTTGGTTAATTCAAGGGCGCTATGATCTTGTTTGTCCTGCCAAACAAACTTGGGAATTACATCAAGCTTGGCCAGAAAGTCAATTGAATTTTATTCATCTCGCAGGCCATGCTGGTGATGAAGCAGCTGTAATTGATGCTTTAGTCTCGGCGACTGATGCCGCGTCACAACGCCTGTCTGGCTTAGTCTCAAGTCAGACCGCATGATCGCTTTATTACAACGTGTCAGGCGAGCCAATGTCGAAGTAGAGCAGCGGCAAATTGCCGCCATTAATCAAGGATTATTGGTGTTTATTGGTGTAGAACAAGGCGATACCTCCGCACAAGCTGAGCGCTTATTAAGCAAATTATTGGCTTATCGTATCTTCGAAGATCCTGCTGGAAAAATGAACCTATCACTACATGATATTCAAGGCGGCTTATTATTGGTGCCGCAATTTACGCTGGCTGCCAATACCCAAAAAGGCTTACGGCCAAGTTTTACCAGTGCAGCGACGCCCCAGTTAGCCGAACAGCTATTTCACGATATCTGTACGTTAGCAAGTCAACAACACCCTGTCGTAGAAACAGGCGTGTTTGCTGCCAATATGCAAGTGTCTTTGACCAATGATGGTCCTGCCACTTTTTGGTTGCAAGCCTCCCCTGCTTTAGACACTTGACGCGACAATGGCACCACCAACAACCAGACTCTCGAATGCTTGAAAGTCCAATGGTTTACTAAAATAGTAACCTTGACCTCGATGGCAGTGCCGAGCTTGTAAAAAGTTTAACTGCCCAAGGGTTTCAATACCTTCTGCCACAACATCTAACTTCAAATGACCCGACATTGCTAAAATAGCTTCCACAATCGCTGCATCGTCGTTGTCTTGAGAGACTTCATCGATAAAGCTTTTATCAATTTTAAGCACATTTAATGGGAACTGTTTCAAATAGGATAATGAAGAATACCCTGTGCCGAAGTCATCCACCGCCAAGGTAATCCCTAATGCGCTTAATTCGGATAAGGTTCTGATAGCCAGCTCGGTATCTTCCATCAAAATACTTTCCGTTATTTCAAGTTCTAGATTCGTTGCAGACATCCCAGTTTCTTTAAGCACACGTCTAATGAACGTTGCAAGTGGTGCTCCTTTAAATTGGCGACCGGATAGATTCACCGCGATTTTAAAGTTTGGGTCCAGTTTATCTTGCAATGACATATAAGCTTTACAGGCTTCTTTTAATACCATTTCTCCAACGCTACCAATCAAACCGGTATCTTCTAGAATGGGAATAAAGTCAACAGGAGACACTTCACCCCATTGTTCTGAATGCCACCGCAACAAGGCTTCTGCGCCCATGATTTTGTTCGTTTCTAAATCCACTTGCGGTTGGAAATGTAAATAAAAGTCCTGTTGTTCTACCGCTTTCCTTAGGCTTGTTTCCATCTCTAGCCGTTGCGCCGCCTGTGCATTCATTTCAGCAGAATAAAACTGGAAGTTATTACGACCATTATTTTTGGCATGATACATTGCCGCATCGGCATTTTTGAGTAATACGTCAACATCACGGCCATCCGAAGGGTACAAACTAACACCAATACTGGGGCTAATATTCACTTCCGTCGTCCCCAACATATAGGATCGCACGACTGAAGCTAATACTTTTTCGGCGACTTTAGCCACATACTGAACCGACTGAACATCTTCTAAGATGACCGTAAATTCATCCCCGCCTAAGCGGGCAACAGTATCGACTTCACGTACACAAGATCTCAACCGTTTGGCCACTTCGCAAAGTAATAGGTCACCGGCTTTATGACCTAATGAGTCATTGATATGCTTAAAATGGTCTAGATCAAGGAAAAATATCGCTAGCCGTTTTGCCCCACGATGCGCCTGATGTATCGCATGACTCAATCGATCATTAAACACACTGCGGTTGGGTAGGCCAGTCAAGCTATCTAGGCTTGCTAATTTTCGTAACGCCTCCTCATTTTCACGTTGCGCTGTGACATCTTCAAACAACCAGATGGTTCCCTGCTCTGGATCGTCAGCTGATATCGCTTTACACGATAAACCGCACCAAAACACATCGCCATTATCCTTCGCAAACAACATTTCACCTTCAAATGTCTCGCCCGCATCTAGTTTGTTATACGTCTCTGACTCCAGCTGTTCATAGACCGCATCGGTCGCGCACAAATAACGTGTATCTTTATCAACAATTTCATCTTTGCTATAACCAAAAATATCTTCAAATTTCTGATTCACTCGCAGGAATCGTCTATCTTTAATAAAAGCGATGCCCACCATCGCATTTTCCAAGATCGTATCCAATTCTGAGCTAGTTGTTGTCAGTTTTCGTTCGGCTTGTTTACGCGCTGTAATATCAGAAACCACGCACACCCAACGCAAGTCATCCTGACTGGTGATTGGGTTTAACGATAACCACATTGAAAATGGCTGACCGTGGTAATCTAAGCCACTAAACTCTTTGCCTTCTTTTTGATTTTGAACAATATCATCCAAGCTAGATATCTGATGGTCTTCGGCAAAGAAACGAACAAAGTTTTGACCCAACAAATCACTTTCTGACGCCCTCAGTACGTGTTCTGCAGAGGGGTTCGTTGACTCGATGATACCTTCATTAGATAAGCTGATAACCGCTTCTGGTACCCCATTTAAAATCGTTGTTAAATGTTGTTTTTGTTCTTGTAATGATTCTGTCGCTTTATCTAACTTTTCGATTAGATGTTGGTTGTCTTCAGCAAATCGGTTAAAGTCACCTGCTAGCGATGAAAACTCATTATTGGCGGTGGTTTGATTTAACCGGGTATCAAACGCTCTAGAAGACAAAGCATGCATAGCACTTCTTAACTCCTCTAACGGTCCATTAATACGGCCTGAGATGGAAAAAACAAATTTAGCCATGCTTAAAGCAATGAGTATGGCTAAGCCAATCATCAACCAACGCGTATTTTGTGCTATGTCGAGGGCATGTGCTGCCGCCTTCCAGTTTTGATCTCGAATCAACACCGATAGATCGTCAAATTTTGACACTAAGTCGTTTAACGAGGTCATGGATAATTGTTGCTGCACTATCAGTTCTGATTCGACAGTTATGAGGTGTTGTTGTAGATGATATAACGATCGATAGCCGCTCACTGCCGCGTGTCGTATTCCATTGATATTATCTTCTATTTTTCCGATTTTTGTTGCTGCCCCTGGCCTATTCTTGAGTTCATTACCTAACGATACTAACTGCTTGCTCAAAAGCGTACTGTAGGTTTGAATTCTGCTTTTACTGTCATTCGCAGTATTTCCAAGTACTTCTCGCTTTTGAACGCGAAAAATATGGTTATTCATTCTAGACACGTTTAATTCGATCGTCTGATATAACAATTCAACGTTATCTTCGATTATCACATTATCTTTCAGCACGGAGCTTAACAATACTTGGGTATCTTGCTGCTTACTTTCGATACTATCCATGCGTTGCGTTAACATATAACGTAGTGTGTTATGCCTCGCAATCATGGCCAATAGACCGCTATCGATCTCTAAATAATGTTGATAAGTATGCCAAAACGCATCTGTCGTCGATTTTGCTGTTGGGTCATTACCCACAGCCTTGATAAGGTTTGTCCAATGTATCTTAAAGTCGGCTTCTACTTGCTGGGTTGACACATCTGCCACTGTCGTTTGTTGTAGAAGTGATATCAATAATTTTTGCTCTCTTGATGCCAATAGCGTCGCGAGTTTACTCACACTACCACTTAGTCCTTGCATAGCGGCCGTTTTGGACATCGTTTCAAACTGGTTATTCGAGAATAATGCGTTAATATAAATGCTGACAACGGCCATGATGACGATCGAGAAAATCGTGCCTAATGACCATAGTTGTAGTAAGTTTTTTATACTAAAAGATTTAAACACATCAGTCCTTACCTTGCTCGAGCGGCTTATTAAACTCACCGTGGCCTTTTAGATATCCGTTCAACTTAGCACACAATTATGTTGTTCAAAGGATAAGCAAGATTTAATCCTATATTTTATATAATTCATCATGCCAGAAACGCGCCATTGTTCAATCCCTAATCTCGCACTTATTCTCGCCTGTTCACACTTTTATGAAAATTATTGATGTCGTACTGGCTATCTCAGACATGCTATCGCTCTGTCAGCTGGCTAACAACGTCTTATTCCACGGCTTGGCAAGTAAGATAATTATTGGATGAGCACTATGCACTTTATCGTAGTAACACACTAAAACTTATCTAGAACACAAGATGGCATCGCCATCATGATGTCGGATTATAAAGTGATGAGATTATTGATTAAATTAAGTGATGAAATTGTATCGGTCGTGCGTTAGCACAAAGGGTGTGGAGCAAACTGAGGCTGATTAATCAAAGTTCACAGCTAACGCAACCTGACGGCCTTCAGCAATCAATAGATTGAATGTCCGACATGCTGAGCCTATTGGCATTTGCTCGACACCAATAGCTTGTTTAGAGAATTCAACCAATATGGCAGGACTGAGCCGTATTAATGTTTCTTGTGCTAAGAGTAAGACTTCTGTATCCAATGACTTAAAATAAGCCACGTCGTCGGCATTAAAGTCAGTCGTTGCGTTAATTGGCCACGGCAACACTATTTGCTCCGCAGTGAGAATAAAGTCTGTTGTCACCGTTGTTCGTTCAGGTTGATTGCCTGACTGAATCACTATCGACTTAAGGTCATATGACTGTATGCGATGGGCGTCAGTCGGATCTTCTTGACTGAATTTCATGATGCGTGTGTTTTAAAACCCTGCAGCGTTATTAACGCGATCTCGTAGCTCTTTGCCTGGTTTAAAGTGTGGCACATATTTTTCATCTAAAGTCACTGATTCGCCACTTTTGGGATTACGACCGACACGTGCAGGTCTGTGGTGTAGTGTAAAACTACCAAAACCACGAATTTCAATGCGATCACCATTTGATAGGTTCTCACTCATTTGCTCAAGAATTAACTTTACTGCTAACTCGACATCACGGTAATTTAACAGCGATTGTCGCTCTGATAGTATTTCAATTAAATCAGATTTCGTCATATTTTTTTATATCCCTTAGAATCAGAAACTTGCCTTGATTCCAATTTTCTAACTATTTGTAGTCTCTACAATACCTAAACACAAAATAAGCACCTAGACCGTGTCTAGGTGCTTACCGTTTCGCTATGCTTAGCTGTCTTTTTGATCCATTTGTTCTTTTAGCAAATCACCCAAGGTAGTGTTATTGCTAGCTGACACATTTGAATACTCTTTCAACGCTTCCGTTTCATCTTGTGAATCTTTCGCTTTGATAGACAGTGTTAATGTACGATCTTTACGAGACATACCCGTAAATTTCGCTTCAACTTCATCACCAACTGATAATACTTTGCTTACATCTTCAGTGCGTTCGCGAGAAATATCGGCCGCTCTGATGTAACCTTCAACACCATCCGCTAATTCAACTGTTGCGCCACGTGCATCGACTTCTGTTACTTTACCTTTAACCACAGAACCACGTGGGTTTTCAGACATGTATTCAGAGAATGGATCGTCTTGTAACTGTTTGACACCTAATGAAATGCGTTCACGTTCAGGGTCAATCGCCAAAACGACAGCTTCTAAATCATCACCTTTTTTGAAGTCACGAACGACTTCTTCATTCTCTTCTTCCCAAGAGATATCCGAAAGATGAATCAAGCCATCGATACCACCGTCTAAACCGATGAAGATACCAAAGTCAGTAATAGATTTGATTGAACCAGAAACTTTATCACCCTTGTTATGCGTCATCGCAAACTCTTCCCAAGGATTTGATTGGCATTGTTTCATACCTAATGAGATACGACGACGTTCTGGATCGATATCTAAAACAACAACTTCAACACTGTCACCTAATTGAACAACTTTGCTTGGGTGAATGTTTTTGTTAGTCCA
>JAIBDY010000049.1 GCA_024685995.1 Piscirickettsiaceae bacterium
CAAATCTGGATGTTGAGGTTATACGTATTAAGGAACGTATGCCCTGCTTAACGCTATGCACTTTTTTAAGAGTGCGATAGTGCCAAAATTCTGTTTTAAGAAAGCGCCTGTTCAAATGCGTAGATTAGTAAGGTTGCGGCGGTCATATCTGCGGTTGTGCCAGGGTTGATTGCTTTCTCTTTTAATTCTTTATCCCATAAGGTAATTTCTGATTTGAGTCGACTCAAACTGTTGTTTTTATTTATTTTTTGTACAATTTGTTTCGCTTCTTTCACCACTGAGTTTGCACATTCCAGACCTTGCTTACGAATGATTAAGCTGTCTGGCACGGCTGATAAGAGCTTAAGATACGCGAAAGCGGTTGCCCATTCAACACTTTCCCCAGAATTAATCGAAAATGTCAAATTTGTTAGACCTAGTGCAAAAATTTCATGGTAATTATTGAGGTATTGCGCAGCGATTGTATCTTTATCTTGGGCGTATTCCATCGCTTGGCGAAGTGTGACCGTCGGGGTGTCATGAATATCATGTCGCTGACTTTTTCCCAAGCCGCCCGCTTTGGCCATTCGAATAGCTTCATAAGTTTTGACAGCATCATCTACGGTGAGGTTGTCTAGTACGGTTTTTAAAGCTGCGGGTAATTGCTTGATGTGCTGGCAGAGACTTATCGCTTTACATAACGGTGCAAATAATAAGATGATCCCTAAGTTGGTATTACAGTTCACGACTCGCTGTGTTGCGATCACCGATTCCAAGATGAGCTCGCCAATGCTGAGATGGGCTTGCGTTAGCACGGGTGCTATCGCGTGGGCACTCTTTATAAAGTGTTGCACCGACATTTGATGACCGTCGCTGAAGCAATTTACATTCCCTGGTTTGGGGGCGGAAACCTCGTGTTCACAAGCCCAAATCACTGCTTGTGTAATAGAATGATTACTGAGCATATTCAGTTGGCGGAAGCGCTGTTTGTTTGAGCCGTTTAGCTAATGCAGTCGCCAAATGGTTGGCGACATCAATACCCGTCGCTTGGAATAAGCCTTTCCATGCCGGTACGCTATTGACCTCTAATATCGTGTAATGACCATTTTGCATACGGATAATATCAACGCCAGCATAAGCGGCATCGACGCTTTTACAGGCGGCAATAGCGAGGTTAGCCATTTCGTCGTTGATGGTCGTTGCAAAACATTCTGCACCTTGCGCAAAATTGGTTATCCAATGCTGGCTACGACGGGACATGGCTGCGCAGACTTGACCATCGATAACCATGAGTCGCCAATCTTGCCATTGTTGAGGCTCGTATGGGGTAATGTAGTGTTGGAGATAAAACGCTTCACCTACCGGCCTGACATTATCGAACTCGGCGAGAGACTCAATTTTTTCAATGCCTTTGCCTTGGCAGCCGAATAAGGGTTTGATAACAAGAGCATGCCCTTGCGAGAATTGTTGGCTGGCAATTTGACGGGCAAGGGTTTCATCCTCACAAGCCCAGGTCTTTGGTGTCGACAAACCCGCAAGGTGTAGTCGGAGCGAGGTTCTCGCTTTATCGACTGTATGTTCAATGGCTTTAGCGGGGTTGAAGACAGGAATACCGACTTCGGCCAAAGTGTGTAAGACGTCCATTCGAAGGGTAATTTGCTCTAAGCTACCCGGTGCAATACCTCTGACGATGGCGGCATCGGGTAGTGTGTTATTGAGGCCGGGAATACGAATACCTATAGGGTGGTCAAGGTCGATCGTGCAGTGTGCAAGATCGGCCAAGGTGGTCGTGATATTATGAGCAGATAAGGCCGTGACAAGTTGTTCGCTATGCCAGCCGTGTGTGTCATTAAAAATGACGACGTGTGGTGAGTTCATGATGTTGCTTTGCCTCCCTGTAACAAAGCCGAGCACGCGTTGTTACAGGGCATTGTGTTACAAGCCGAAAGAGGTGCTGAGCATCGCTGAATTGAGCTCGCCGGCGCTATAGCTATTACCTGTTTTCGTATTGGTGACAACTACCTTGGCTGGACTGAATAGCATGGGGTCGATTTTGAAAAAGTCGTATTCATAAGATTTAAAGATTTCGGCAAAAGGTCGACCATAATCGGAAGAGTTATTGCTGGGTATCTGCTCGGCCAACTCTTTGGCTTCCGCATCGGTACAATCAGCAAATAGATGTACCATACCGCCATACAAAATGGCATCGTTAGTACGGCCCATACCTGTCATAAAATCGCCGCCAGGAGGTGCAACTGGTGTGACGCCATACCCATCAATAATTTTTTCTAGCGGGAAATGGATAGTATGTGCTTTGTGCATGGCAACTTCGAGTACTCGGGCGGCTATTTGCATTACGCCAGCGAGACTGCTGGTTGGTGTTAAGATGAAAGTGAGTTTATTTGTTGCAACGCCGCAGTCTTTTGCGACTTTTTCGGCGATCTCTATGGGCGGGAAGCTATCGACTTCTAAGACAATGCAGGTCGAATCGCCTTGATCTTGGTAGCCAAATTCTTTGATCACTTCTTCTTTTGCAGCTAAGGCGCGACCTGGACCTGATCCGAGTGCAAAAAATTTGCTTTGTTCACTTTTGTGCGAAAGACTCCAGCCGGCATATTGACTACCGAGACAGCTCAGTACCGGCGTTTTTGCATGGACATTCACAGACCAAGGCCAGTTGTCAAAGCCGCTGTTGGTGCCCAAGGTGACTGTGCCGAGGCCACCCATACAAATTTCGCCAATAATACGCCCTGCTTCTAAGCCTCCGACACAATTGATGCCGGCATCAATGATACGTGTGCCATTACTGAGTGTGCTGATGTCAATTTGAAGCGCCTGGGCATGACTGATTAAGTACTCAACCAGCGGCTGACTAGCAGCATTGACACTGGTCCAATTGGCGGAAATAGCACTACTCATAACTGTGGGTCCTGTTTCTTTTTTTGATTAAAAATAAAATGTTGGTGAATTTTACTGTAAATAGACCACGTTGTTTAGTTTTTGCGCTGTTGTTTTACGTTTTTCATTAGTTGGTCAATGGCGTTAGTGCGTTGTTGAGTCAATATTTCTGAAATAGCCTTGCCTTTGTAGCCAGCAGAGAGGATAGGTTTGACATCAATAGCCTTGCTGACTTCGTAACAACGTTGAAAGACTTCAGCATTTGGCATATCGGCATCTTCATAACCGGGGCGACCTCGGAAATCAGCCTCGCTCGCTAACAAGTATTGCGCAAATTGTTGTGGTCGCCGGAAGGCATCCAAAGCCTCAATGACGTTGAGGATAGTCTTGGGTTTTAACTCCATCAGTAAATGCATATGGGTGTGATATTGCGCTACTTTGACGGCAAGTTGATGAATGTCTTTGGGTACACGGAGGCGCTGGCAGAGTCGTTCGGTGAGTTCGATACTGCGTGCTTCATGGCCATTATGGTGCGGCAAAATATCGATGGGTGTTGTGCCTTTGCCAAGGTCATGACACAGTGCGGCAAAAATAACGGCGATATCTTGGCTGAGTTTGGCAGCTTGGTCGATGACCATCATGACGTGAATGCCGGTGTCAATCTCAGGGTGCCACTTTGGTACTTGTGGGACACCAAAGAGGCGGTCGACTTCGGGGAATAAGCTTTGGAGCGCACCCGCATCACGTAAAGTGGTAAAAAAAAGTGATGGCTGGTCGGTTGTTAACGCCTTTGATAATTCTTGCCAGACGCGTTCGGGCACCAAGTGAGTCAACTCATTGGCCGTCACCATATTTTGAATCAGGACTTTGGTTTCATCGGCAATGGTGAAGTTAAAACGGGCAGCAAAGCGAGCGATACGGAGGACTCTAACGGGGTCTTCACTGAAGGCAGGAGAGACGTGGCGTAAGATTTTATTGTTCAGATCTTGTTGGCCATGGTAAGGATCTATCAGTGTGCCATCGGGTGCTTGTGCAATGGCATTGATGGTGAGGTCGCGCCGAGCAAGATCTTGTTCTAAAGTGACATCCGGTGAGGCATGTATTGCAAAACCTTTATGCCCTGGCGCTGTTTTACGCTCGGTACGGGCTAAGGCGTATTCTTCTTGGGTTTTAGGGTGCAAAAAAACCGGAAAGTCTTTACCCACGGAACGAAAGCCTTGGTCGATCATTTGTGTGGGGCTAGCACCGACGACAACCCAATCTTTGTCTTTGGTGGGTAAGCCTAAAAGTTGATCGCGGACGCAGCCGCCGACAAGATATATTTCCATATCAATAGTTTAAGGCTTTTTAGGCTGGATTGCTGGCATACGCTTAGATAAGGGTGTTATTTTCCGTTGACGTTGGTAGTCAAAAATCGCGGCATAGCTAATGACATTGCCTGTGTAACTTCTGGTTTCATTGAACGGAATGTTTTCGATCCAAATATCTGCTGGTAACGGCTGCTTTGGCAACCAACGTGCAATACGGTGGGGGCCTGCATTATATGATGCCGTTGCTAGGACAGGGTTCTGTTGATTAGTATCGTAGACATGACGCAGATAGGCGCTACCAAGTTGAATATTACGGTTAGGGTTAACCAGTTCAGCGAGGCTCTTAAGTGGCTGCTTTATTTGTCGGGCAATTGATTTTCCTGTTTCTGGCATTAATTGCATTAGACCTCTGGCGCCCACTGGTGATCGCGCATTGGGGTTGAATGCACTTTCTTGGCGAGCCACGCCGAGTAGCCATGATGGATCAAGTTTCGTTACACGACCAGCGTGAATCATTCTTTGTTCGTAGACAACGGGGAAGCGAAGATTAAGATCGTTCCACGATTCGGCTTTACCTAATAAAGCAATGGTTTGATTATGCCAGCCCCATTGATGGGTCAGCTTGGCGAGCATTTCTAATTCGTTTTTTGGTAAGGTTTGTCTTAAGTGGTAAGCTTGGCGATGAGCTGATGTGGTCATATTTTGTACATAGAATTCATGCAAGTGAGCGATGTCACGTCGTTGTGCAAATTGGTCAAGTTGACTTTGCTTAAAGGCTAAAGATCGATGGTTCATCTGATATTGCTTACCCAGCTTATCGGCTGCTAGAAAGCCATAATAATCCCGTTCTAACATTAAGTGATGATAGATCGTATCGGCTGCATGTTGGTCACCTTGGGCGGCAAGACTTCTGGCTAACCAATATTGCCAGCGCGTTGTGTTTTGTTCTTTAAGGGATAGACTTTTAATGGCTTGCTGTACAGCAGGCCAATCTTGTTGCCAAAGCGCGGCACGGACGCGCCAATGTTCATTAGGCAGATCCCCAAAGAACGCTAGCGTATTGTCCTGTCGGTTCAGCGCCGCACGATTGGCAATATTTGCAGAAATATCATGTTTTTGTTGGCGGCTGAAATGATAATGTGGCGCCAAGCGCTGCCATTGAGCAAAAGCTTGATCTGTCGATCTCCTCGCTAAAAGAGACAAGCCATATTGCACGAGTGCTTTTTCCATCGTATCTTGATCTAACGGTGAAGACGGCTTGTTGGTGGGTAATAGTTCGAGTTGGTCATGTGGGTTACGTAGCATTTTTTGCCAACGACTCACAAGCTGTTTGGCAGCGTCTGTTTCTTTAATAGATTTTGCAAGATAATTTGCAAGCGAGAATTGTTGATTCTGCAGTGCTAGCTCGAGTCGTTGCCAACGTAACTTGTTAGTGATCTTTCCTTGCTTTTCCCAGTATTGAAAGGCGTAATCGCAATTTTGGTGTTGAGATTTACCAACTAACCACATTTCAGGGATGTCAGATAATGCTTGGAGATGTTGCCCTGTCATGATCAATGCTTTGAGTCGAGTGCATTGTCGCGCTGGAATTTGAGGAGATTGATACTGCTTGAGATAAAGTTGCCATTGTTGACTACGGGCGAGATGGTCTAACCAATAATTACGTAAGTGCTGAGTATAGAACACATCACCCTTACTCTGATGAAGAAATTGGCTCAAGGTGTCTGGGTCAAGTTGTGCGAGTTTTAAATGTAAAAAACGGTACTCAAGATAATCTTGCAGGGGATAGTCGCCAAGCTGATATTTGAGTTGGTTAAATTGATGGTAGTCATGCTTGTTAAGCGCCTTTTGGGCTTGCTGGAAAATACTCCGCTGCTTTTCTAATAGACTATTACTGGTCGCATAGCCGAGTAAAGGCAGAAGCAATAATAAGCTTGTGAGGAGTATTTTTTTATAATAAATCATGCCAATATCATAAACTAAAATGGTGGATGGCAATGACAAATTATAACGTTAAATGTGCTGTAATATCATCTGTTCTAATTTATCGAGATTAGGGATATAAGCCACTTTATTCCCGATATGGGTTCGGCAGTGTAAGAATTCAGATTCGACCTCACCATCCGTGACTAATCTGAGCGCGGTCTCGTTTAAATGAATGAGTTGTGGTGCCCCATAACAAGGCAAAGCATAGGCTTGTAATTTGTTATTGGTATTAATACTGTAGAGCACGCAAAGTTTATTGGCGTTGTTATCCGGTTGCTCGTTTGGCTCAATTAAACTTTCTAGATCGATAATCGCCAGATTTTGTGCATGCCATTGGTACAGGCCTAACCAATCTTTAGGTTTGTCCTGTACCGGGGTAATGCGAGGCATGGGAATGACTTCGGCAATAGTAGTGTTTGGCAACAGTAAATAGTGTTGTCTAAGCGGGATCAGCATACAAGGGATAAAGTCGGTGGTTGATTCGGTCATGGTCTTGTTCTGCTATCCCTTAATCTATGGTCGGGTATTTATTACCCAGAAGGCTTTGTAAGGTATCGACGAGCTCACCTTCTTGATAGGGTTTGCCGAGGTATGCATTGACACCAATATCTCTAGCGCGATTGCGGTGTTTTTCACCAGTACGAGAAGTGATCATAATGATAGGCAAATGACTAAACTGTTCATCATTCCTGACTAAAGTGGCGAACTCAAACCCATCCATTCTTGGCATTTCAACATCAAGTAAAATCACATCGGGCATTTGTTCGTTGAGTAGTGAAACGGCGTCAATACCATCACGCGCAGTGATGACTTCAAAACCGTGACGTTTTAATAGGTTCCCTGAGGCTTTGCGCATGGTGATGGAATCATCTACGACTAGGGCAACGGGCAGTCGGTTTCGAATAGATTCTAATGTTGAAATGGCACTGGTGAGTAAGTTGTCGGCAGCAATGTTTTTATCTGTGGTATTCACTAGAGTTGGAATATCTAAGACAAAGACAACGTGGCCATTGCCAAGGATAGTGGCACCACTGATTGCGGTGATATGCCCTAATTGTTCACCGACAGATTTGAGTACAATTTCACGACTACTATTGATTGAGTCAACCAACAAGGCGACTTGCACTTCTCCTGAATTAAACAGCAATAGTGGCAATTGTGGCGCGTGCTCATCTTGTAAGTTAAATGGTTGGTTTAGCAGGGTAGCTAAGGCCATAAACTGATAATACGTTCCATTGTATTCGTAGCGCGCATCTTCCCCTTGGGAGAGCAGGTTTTTAACCTCCTTGACAGCGATACGTTCTCCGGCATGAACAGACGCGAGTGGGATGGCATATTGTTCCTCAGCACAGCCCACAAGTAGAGATTGCATGACAGATAATGTGAGCGGCAGGCGAATATTGAAACTGGTGCCTTGACCTTGGATTGATTGAATGGATAAGCGGCCTTTCAGTGTCCTGATTTCGCTATTCACTACGTCCATGCCAACGCCTCGGCCGGCTAATTGCGAGACATCGTCTGCAGTACTAAAGCCTGAGTGTAAAATCAACTGAATCAATTCTTCATCACTTGGCATCTTATCGGGGTTAACAAGCTCGTTTGCGATCGCTTTTTGACGTATTTTTTCAACGTCTATGCCGCGGCCATCATCGGAGAGTGTGATTAAAATCTCCGAGCCGTCGCGGGTAATGGTGAGTGTTAATTTGGCAACGTCATCTTTCCCAGATCGTTGGCGGGCTTCTCGACTTTCAACGCCGTGACTAATCGCATTACGAAGGATGTGTTCTATCGGGGCAACAATATGATCTAAGATAGTTCTATCGAGTTCACGGTCTGCACCATAAACGATAAGTTCTGACTGTTTATCGAGTTCAGTATTAGTTTGCCGAACAATACGCTCAAACCTCGGTATCAAGCCGCTGAAGGGGAGTAAGCGCGTATTCATCAAACCTTGTTGTAAATCGATACTTAGACGTGATTGTTGGAGCAAGATAGTATCGGATTCTCGTACTAGATTATCGATAGAGCGTGTGATGTCGTGTAAGTCGGTGACACTTTCTGTTAGGCCGCGTGACAATTGTTGCATTTGTGAGAAGCGATCTAACTCTAAAGGGTCAAATTCAGAACGACCTTGGCTAGCTTGGTCTTCATAACGGAATAATATTTGTGCTTCGGTTTCCATTTCAAGCTTACGAAGCTGTTCCTGTAAGCGTTCGACAGTGGATTCCATTTCACTGAGTTGTTGGCGCATTGCTGTGTTCTGTTGGCTAACACGGTCTCGTGAAATATTGACTTCACCGGCGAAATTGGTCAAAAAGTCGAGTAATTCTGCTTTGACTCGGACTTGTTCACTGCCGCTTGATTTCATTTGTGGGGCAATGTCGTTGTCAGCCACGGGACTCGCGGTAGGTATTAAGTGTGTGATGTCTAGGCCCGTCGCATCCGGATCATGTTGCGTCATGACATGATGTATTTCGGCGATGAGATCATCTGCTAACATCATGTCAGATTGACGACTCAACTGGTCTTGCATATCTGCTAAACGGTCTTGGCAACGTTGCAATAAATCGAAAAATGCCGCATCGGTGTCACATTTATTATCACTGGCCATTAGCGTCAATGACTCAGTATGATGGGTTAAGTCGGCAATCGGCGTGATCGCTGTGAGGCGCGCTCCTCCTTTTAAGGTGTGTAAGTCGCGCTGTAGTTGTTGAACCGCGTTGTGATTTTGGGGATCTTGTTGCCATTGTTTGATGGCTATGCCGCTCGACTCGAGTAATTCAGCGCACTCTTCGGTGAAGGCCTCAAGCAATTCAAGATCGATTTCTGGAATGTAGAAAGCAGTGTTGTTCGGGCTAATATCAGCCACAGTCGTGTCATCTGCTTGTTCGGCAATGCTGCTCGGATCTGGCTCAAAATAGTGAGCAACCTGTGCTTTGAAGTCGTCTATATCGGGCAGTTCTTGATTGTTAATCAGGCATTCGATGATCCGAGTGAATTGTTTTGAGCCATGATTAATGAGTGCGGCAAGGGTGGGTTTAGATATATCTGTTTGATCGGTTAATTGTATTAATAATTGATAGAGCTCTACCAATATTGGTAGTCCTACATAATCTGCACTTTCATTGAGTTTTGAGAGTGTCTGGCGGAGAGCTCTTTTATAATCAGAGTCATCAGGGAGCAAAGTTAATTGTTGGCGTAACAACTCGTATTGTTCAAACAGATCGGTCGTTTCTTCTAGGAACACGGCCAACATTTCAGGATCAATACGTTGTTGTGTCTCTGTAATTTGAATCTCAGGCGACATAGCACCTAACTTATCGAGTAAGTCGGTGACACTTTGCTCATCGTTGTGTGAGGTCGCGGCATGCGTAATTAATTGGGCCAGACCGGTGATGGTTTCGTTGAGCCGTGCAAGTTGACCTTCGTTGAGGGTAATATTGTTATCGTAGAAAGCGTGTAAGCAACCATCAAGTTCACTGGCGACAGTGGCGACAGAATTGACTTGTGTCACTTTGGCGCATCCTTTAAGAGAGTGCGCTATTTGCAAAAAGGCCTTGTTAACACGGAAAGGCCATATTGCGTCGGATAAGATTGTCTGGAATGCTGCAATATACTGCATCGCTTCGTCATTGAAGATTTGTAATAATTCGTCATCAACATACTCAATGTCATCATTGTCTGACGGGGTTGTTATTTGATTGGCAAGCGCCATCAGCTCAGTCACGCGACTAGTTGAACTTGTATCGCCTTGCATAAAACGCGTCAGTAATTCTGGGATTAATTGATGACTAGACATCACAAGCTGCTCAATGCTGGTGGTGTTTGCAAGGGTGTCGTCAATGACACGATTGAGAATGTCTTCTATAGACCATGACAGTTCAGCAATAACATCGGCACCGGCCATACGCCCGCTGCCTTTTAAAGTGTGAAAGTGGCGCCGAATTGTTGCGAGGGCATTTTCATCTTGATTGGATTGCCATTGTGGCAACAGTGTATCGAGCTCCTGCATCACTTCTTGGGCTTCTTCGATAAACACTTCTGCAATATCAGGATCGATACCTTCAGCAAACTGCATGATGATATCGTCAGCTTGTTCAGTTGCTATTGCAGCGACGTCTTCTAATTCAAGTGTGAGGTCGGGTTGTTGTTCGGCTTCAAGGGTTGTGATTTCCAATTGCTGGATATAACGTTCGACGCTGGTGTCAGTTCGGGCTGATGTTGTGGCTGCCAGCTGTTGGATATAACGTTCGACACTGGTGTCAGTTTGGATGGGCGTTGTTATTTCAATCGGTTCAATAAACGCTTCTTCACTATCAGGATCGATACCTTCAAGCTGCATGACGATATCGTCAGCTTGTTCAGTTGCTATTGC
>JAIBDY010000053.1 GCA_024685995.1 Piscirickettsiaceae bacterium
AATAGCACGCGTTTTGTCAGTCGTCTTACCCGAGATACCGTTGCACTGATTTTAGCGGGTGGACGGGGGTCGAGGCTTAAACAGTTAACGGATTGGAGAGCAAAACCAGCCGTCCCGTTTGGTGGTAAATTCCGGATCATTGATTTTCCATTATCGAACTGCATTAACTCGGGTATTCGTCGCGTAGGTATCTTAACGCAATATAAATCACACTCCTTGATAAGACATGTACAGCAAGGTTGGGGATTTATGCGAGGTGAGCTAAATGAGTTTGTCGAGCTATTACCCGCGGCACAGCAAACAGCGCAAGAAGGTTGGTATGCAGGTACCGCCGATGCGGTTTACCAAAATATAGATATTTTGCGAAACCATGGTCCAGAGTACGTGGTAATTTTAGCCGGTGACCACATTTATAAAATGGATTATGGCGACATGCTGGCTGCGCATGTCGAAAAAGGCGCGGACATGACTATCGGGTGTCTACAAGTCACGGTTGAGGAAGCCAAAGCATTTGGCGTCATGTCGGTGGATGAATCATTGCGTATTCAGTCTTTCGATGAAAAGCCCGACGCGCCAAACTCGATGCCGGGTAAAGAAGGTATTGCTTTAGCATCAATGGGAATTTATGTTTTTAGCGCTGCGTTTTTATACGATGAATTGATTAAGGATGCGAAAAATCCAGACTCAACGCATGACTTTGGCCACGATATTATTCCAAGCTTGATTGAAAATCATAATGTAGTTGCCTTTCCGTATAAAGATGTTCAAGGCAATGATCCTGGTTACTGGCGCGACGTGGGTACTATCGATGCGTTTTGGTCAGCGAATCTGGAATTGATTGGCATAACTCCTGAATTAAATCTATACGATGAGGATTGGCCAATCTGGACTTACCAGGCGCAGTTGCCACCGGCGAAATTTGTCTTTGATGATGATGGGCGCCGCGGTACTGCAGTTGACTCGATGGTTTCTGGCGGTTGTTTAATCTCGGGGGCGACAGTACGACATAGTGTGCTATTTTCGAACGTCAAGGTGCATAGTTATGCCGTTGTTGAAAATTCAGTGGTTTTGCCGAATGTGAGTATTGGCCGAAACTGTCGTTTGAATAATGTGGTATTAGATAAAGGCTGCGATATTGCCCCGAATACGGTGATTGGAGAAGATCTGGTGGAAGATGCAAAAAAATATCACGTGTCTCCAAAGGGCGTTGTGCTTGTGACACCTGACATGTTAAATCAGAATACCAATCATGTCCGATAAATTAAAAGTCGTCTTATGCTGGCATATGCACCAGCCACAGTACAGTGAACCTTTAAGTGGCTTATACCAACTACCTTGGACCTATCTTCACGCCATTAAAGATTATGTTGATATGGCTTGGCATTTAGAGAATGTGCCCGGCGCGAAAGCCGTCGTTAATTTTGCCCCAACGCTGCTTGAGCAATTGGATGATTATGATACACAATTGAAAGAACGGTTCAAAGGAACCGGTCGTATAAAAGATCCGATGTTGTTGGCTTTAGATTCGCCTCTGCAACCGGCACATATTGAAGAAAGAAAAACACTGATTAATGCTTGTCTTCGTGCAAATGATGAAAAACTCATCGCACCTTATCCGCAGTTTGCTAAGTTAGCGGTAATGGCAAGAAGCTTGGTCAAAGACAGTGATCGCTTAGCCTATATCAATGATCAATTTATGATTGATTTATTGGTGTGGTATCACTTAGCTTGGATGGGGGAGTCTGTTAGGCGGACCGATGTTCGTATTCAAGCACTGATGAAAAAATCGAAAGGGTTTGACTTTCATGACCGTCGCCAATTGATGGCGGTTATTGGCGAACTATTAGATAATCTCATTCCGCGGTATCGGCGATTGGCCGAGTCGGGTCGGGTCGAGTTATCTGTTACCCCTTATGCCCATCCCATCGTACCCTTGTTATTAGATATTAATACGACCACGCAGGCGATGCCTAATGCCGAATTACCGACGGTGACACATTATCCGGGGGGCGAAATACGTTCGCATTGGCATATGGACGAAGGTTTGCGTGTTTTTGAATCCTATTTTGGTTTTAAACCCAAAGGCTGCTGGCCATCAGAAGGTGCTGTGTCCGAACAAACACTGGCCCTAATTGGAGAACATGGTTTTACTTGGGCTGCAACTGGCGAAAATGTGTTACGAAACAGTCTGAGCTTATCAAAAATGCCGGATGCGAATATTCATAAACCGTATCAAGTATCAAAAGACGGACCGGCCTGTTTTTTCCGGGATGATGGCTTATCGGATCTCATTGGCTTTACCTATACCGCATGGGGTGCAGAAGATGCAGTGTCGGACTTTATCAATCACCTAACAGCGATCAAATCTAAGACAGAAGGTGAAAAAAATCGTGTTGTATCGGTTATCTTAGACGGCGAAAATGCTTGGGAATACTATGCGTATAACGGCTATTACTTTTTACAAGCTTTATATACTCAGCTGGCTGATCACCCTGATATTGAATTAACGACATTCTCTGAATGCCTAGACAATAATGTTAAAGCGACAACACTACCCAAATTGGTTGCAGGTAGTTGGGTCTACGGTTCGTTTTCGACATGGATTGGCGATCCTGATAAAAACCGAGGTTGGGATTTGTTATGCCATGCGAAAAAAACTTTCGACCGTGTGGTGGCAACAAAAACAATCGAACCTGAGATGATGGAAGCCCTATTGCGCCAGCTCGCTATATGTGAAGGGTCGGATTGGTTTTGGTGGTTTGGAGATTACAATGCGGGGGATAGCGTGAGTGATTTTGAACGTTTATTCCGCCTGCATTTGTCCAACCTGTACCAAATGCTGGGAGAGGAAGTGCCGCAAGTCTTGTCAGAAGTGGTTTCGCATGGCGGCGGCGGTATTGAACAAGGTGGTACGATGCGTCGAGGAGGCTAAGTGAACCCACAAGCGAGTATTTTTAACCGCCGACGCGCTGGTGTGTTATTACATATCACCAGTCTACCTAGTCGCACTGTCGGGCTAGATGCCTACCGCTTTATTGACTTTCTACATGCTGCAGGGATGACTGTATGGCAAATGTTGCCGCTCGGACCGACACATGAAGATAACTCTCCTTATCAATGCCTATCTGCGCATGCAGCAAACAGCGACCTGATTTGTATTGAAACCTTAAAATCTCAGGACTGGGCGGATTTTGGAGAACAAGACCTAGACCGTCAAACCATATTAATGCAAGCTTTCGGTCAATTTGAATCGAATGCTTCACCAGAACAGAAACAAGCCTTTGCAGATTTTCGTCTACAGCAAGCCGACTGGCTCGATGATTATGTCTTATTTTGCCAAATCAGAGAATTAAATCAGAATAAGCCGTGGTTTGACTGGCCTGAGCCATTACGTGATCGAGATATGGAAAGCCTTGCAGCATTCAGAATAAAACACCAGCAAGCGTTGTCGATAAAGTGTTTTGAGCAATTCCAATTTTTTACGCAATGGCACGCCTTAAAGTACTATGCTAATACACAAGGTGTTTTGTTGTTTGGTGACATGCCTATTTTTGTCGCGCATGATAGTGCAGATGTTTGGGCGAATAGCGATTTATTTATGATGGATACGCTGGGTCAAGCAACAAAAGTCGCGGGCGTGCCGCCGGATTATTTCTCTGAAACGGGTCAACGGTGGGGTAATCCATTATACGACTGGACCAAGCATGAGGCACAAGACTATCTGTGGTGGCAACAACGCTTAGCTACGCAATTAGAACTGTTTGATTTGATTCGTATCGATCATTTTCGGGGGTTTGAGGCGTGTTGGGAAATTCCGGCAAGTTGTGAGACTGCAATAGAAGGGCAGTGGGTCAAGGCACCGGGAGAAGCGCTTTTTGATAAATTAGTCACTGTGTTTGGAGAGTTACCTTTGGTGGCAGAGGATCTGGGGATTATCACCGACCAAGTGACTGCGTTGCGAGAAAAATACGGTATGCCAGGTATGAAGATCCTGCATTTTGCCTTTGGTGGTGACGCTGATAACCCATATTTACCACATCAGCATCAGCAAGACAGTGTGGCGTATACCGGTACGCACGACAATGATACGACTTTGGGCTGGTATCAAACATTAGATCAACATACTAAAGATCATCTCGCGGCCTATGTCGGTGAGAGTAGCGAAACGATGCCTTGGTTATTAATTCGTATGGCAATGCAGTCGGTGGCGGAGTTAGCGATAATACCGATGCAAGATATTATGGAATTAACAGGTAGTCATCGAATGAATGTCCCGGGGAGCACAGAAGGCAATTGGTCTTGGTCATTTCTATGGCAAGACGTCATAGAAGACAATACGGCAAAATTAAAACAATTAAATCAATTATATGGACGGAGCGAATAATGACGAGCCCTGAACAGTTAAAATATGCCGCCACGCATGAATGGGTGAGTGTAGATGAGCACGGAGAACTCAGTGTGGGGATCACTGACCATGCACAAGATTTGTTGGGTGATATAGTGTTTGCTGAACTTCCTGAAGCTGGCAAGTCTATTGAAGCTAACCAAGCCTGTATGTTGCTAGAATCGGTTAAAGCCGCTTCTGATATTTATATGCCAGTCAAAGGTAAAATTACCGCTATCAATACTGAACTTGAAGATGAGCCAGAACTGATTAATCAAGATCCTTATGGCGAAGGCTGGTTATTTAAAATAGCACCAGACAATATGGCAGATGTTGAAGCATTACTGTCGCTCACAGAATATGAAGCTTCTCTCGACGACTAAGTTGGATAAATAGCGCCTAGAATCACCGGGCGCGAGGCACCAGTGACAGATGGCATGCTGCCAGTCTGTTGATTTAAGGTGCGGTACGCTAACCAGGCAAAAGCAGTCGCTTCGACCCAATCGGGGTGAAGACCTAGCTGTTCGGTACTCGCAACCAGTTTATCATTTAATAGCTGCTGTAAGCGCTGCATCAGTGTGTGATTATGGATGCCACCGCCACAGATATAAACGGCGGCTACATGATCACAATAGCGCCGAATATCTTGACTAATCGTACATGCCGTCAGTTCGAGTAATGTAGCTTGAACGTCGACGGGCGAAATAGGGTGACTTAAACGCTTCAACTGCTGTTCCACCCAGAGCAGGTTAAAATATTCTCGACCTGTACTCTTAGGCAACGAGTGCGTGAAATAAGGGTCGGCGAGCATCTGCGCAAGTAAGTCTTGGTGGCATCGACCAGTTGCAGCCCAACGACCACCTTCATCGTATGACTGCTGACGCTGCTGTGACACCCAAGCATCAAGTAAACCATTACCGGGGCCGGTATCAAAGCCGAGAATAGGCAAGTCTTGAGCGAGTAAAGTGATATTCGCAATACCGCCGATGTTGATAATAGTTCTGGCTTGTTTCGGGTCGGCAAATAATTCAGCATGAAATGCGGGTACCAAAGGGGCACCTTGTCCGCCCGCAGCAATATCACGTTGGCGGAAGTCTGCAATGGTTGTTATCTTCGTCGTTTCTGCAATGACACTGGCATTACCAATTTGCAGGCTAAAGGGCATATTACTATTGGGAGAGTGGAAAATAGTCTGGCCATGACTGCCGATAGCGGAAATCATTTCAGGCGCGATATGTTGGTCGCTGAGAAATTGTTGGATAACTTGAGCTATGAATTGTCCTAATGCGGTATCTAATTGACCTAATGTTTGTAGATGACATTCAGGATGCTTCATTAATGCGCTTAAGGCTATGTGCAGCGTGTTGGGGAAAGCAAAGGTCTTGGCTGCGATAAGCTGACAGCCCGCGCTGTCAGCAAAGTCAACAATAGCAATATCTACACCATCTAAGCTGGTGCCCGACATAATGCCGATATAGTAGGGCATGACTGTGGTTTTATTCGCTTTGTGCGATAGCAGTATTAGCCAAGGTGTCGAGTTGCGCGATAAGGGGCGCCGCTTGTGCCTTAAATGCAGTTCGGTATTGATTTGGTAACGGTTCTGCTTTCGGTAATTCAACCGTCAACGGATTTCGGTGTACGCCATTGACCCTGAACTCATAGTGTAAGTGGGGACCAGTCGCAAGACCACTGCTGCCAATATAGCCAATTGTTTGACCTTGTTTAATACGTTGGCCCGAGCGGATACCTTTTTTATAACGAGACATGTGGGCATAGAGAGTGGTGTATTTACCGCCATGGGATAAAATAACAGTTCGACCATAACCACCTTTAGTGCCAACAAAAGCCACTTTGCCATCGCCAGTGGCGAGAATCGGCGTGCCAGTACTAGCAGCATAATCAACACCGCGGTGAGGGCGGTTTGTTTTTAATACGGGATGTTTACGGTTGGGATTGAACCTAGAGCTGATACGAGATAAAGGAACCGGAGTTCGGTTAAAGGTTTTTCGCATACTATCGCCTTCAGGAGAATAATAGCGAGTCCAACCAGCCGTATCGGTAAAACGAATGGCGCGAAAAGTTTTACCGCGATTAGTAAATTCAGCCGCTAAGATATCACCGTCATCAATTTTCTGACCATCAAGAAAGACTTCATCGTAGATGAGTTTGAAGTGATCGCCTTTGCGTAAGTCTAGTGCAAAATCAATATCCCAACCAAAAATATGAGCCATTTCCATCACGACTTTGTCGGTTAAACCAGCCGTTAAACCGGCCTCAAATAAAGAACTATCGATACTGCCTGTCACGTGTTTTTGTAACAGATCAACTTCTCGGGTAAGCGTTTCGGCTTGATAAGTATCGCCAGCCATACGGATATGGAAGGTCTCAATAGGACTTAAGCTGACTTTTAAATGTACTAGTGAAGTTGCATCATCAGCATCGCTTAAAGTGCCAAAATGAATGATTTGTCCAGGTTTTAGGTTCAATAAAGGGCTGATGGTTTTTTTATCAAGTTGCGTAACGTGATAAACATCTTGAGCAGTTAAACCAACGCGTGGAAAGAGAAGTGACAAATTATCTCCAGATTTGACCGTGACCTCTTGCCAGTTTAGTTCTGGTTCATTATTCTCAGGTTCGGGCGCGTTGTGTATTGGTTGGTTAAGCACCTCGACTTCATTAATTTCAACTTCAGACAATGTTGACGAAGGGGCTTTTTCAACAACGGTGTCTGTGGCCGTATTGGATAGAGGGGGGGGAGTTTGAACCTGACTGTGCTGTATTGACGTCGTCGTGACAGCTTGGTTTTGTAGTTGCTCGTCGGCAGATAATCCCGGTAAGTCGATGACTTGGGTTTGCGATATCGGTACTGATGTTTGAGCATCAGTAGACATGAAACTGGCTACCAAAAGAACAATAACGGAAAGAACGACAAGCCCACTAATATAGCGATACTTCACAAATTCGTTTGTGCTATCGGAAAACAGCCTAGTGTGCTTAGAAGGTTTGACTAATCGGTTTCGCTTCATCTGAGACTCTATGTTGATGCGTCATTAGTATTGCATTCTCGCAGTATTTCCATGGGAATGGAAGCCTTTGTTCATGTTGATTATGATACTATTCGCGCCAGAAGAATTATCAAATTGGAGAGAAACATGATTCCTGTGCAGGTGGCATTGGCTGAAATACAACGTGGGGCAGAAGAAATATTGGTCGAAAGCGAGTTGATAGAAAAGCTTGAGACAGGCCGTCCTTTGCGCATCAAAGCGGGTTTTGATCCAACAGCACCAGATTTACATTTAGGCCACACCGTCCTGTTGAATAAGTTGAAACAGTTTCAAGACTTAGGGCACGAAATCTTATTCTTGATTGGCGACTTTACGGGCATGATTGGCGATCCGACCGGAAAAAACGTCACGAGGAAGCCGCTAACACCAGAGCAAGTACAAGAAAATGCCAAATCTTATCAAGACCAGGTATTCAAAATTCTTGACCCGACTAAAACAACCGTTGTCTTTAACTCGCATTGGATGAACGCGATGTCATCGGCTGACATGATACGTCTAGCATCAAATCATACTGTAGCAAGAATGTTAGAGCGTGATGATTTCGATAAACGGTATAAGGGGGGGCAACCGATTGCGATTCATGAGTTTCTCTATCCATTAATACAAGGTTATGATTCAGTAGAGCTTAATGCTGATGTGGAGCTATGGGGGACCGACCAGAAGTTCAACCTATTAATGGGGCGTGAGTTACAAAAGGCATACGGTAAACCTCAACAGTCTATTCTAACGATGCCTATATTAGAAGGTTTAGACGGTGTACAAAAAATGTCTAAATCTTTAGGTAACTATATAGGTATAAATGATAGCCCTAAAGATATCTTCGGCAAGTTGATGTCGATATCAGATGATTTGATGTGGCGTTATATTGATTTGCTCAGCTTTAAAAGTGTTGTAGAGATTCAACAGTGGCGTGATGACGTGGCGGCAGGACAAAACCCGATCGAAATCAAAAAAGACTTCGCGCAAGAAATTGTGGCACGGTTTAATGATGATGAGGTCGGCAAACAAGCCCGAGATGGCTTTGAAAACCAATTTAAAAAAGGTGAGATGCCTGAAGATATACCTGAAATAGAGTTGGCAAGCGGTGGTGAAGGAATGCCTATTGCGAACTTATTAAAGGATGCTGGCTTAACAAGCAGTACATCAGAAGCGATGAGAATGATAAAACAAGGCGCCGTGAAGATAGATATGCAGAAGATTGACGATAAAAGCCTAGTCGTAATGAATGGTGAACAACATATTTTCCAAGTGGGGAAAAGAAAATATGCAAAGGTTTCAGTCGTTTAAACAGGTGAGAAAACAATAGTTAAAAATAACTGTCATAAATCTGCAATAACGCGTTGACAGCATGGTGAGAGGCTGTATAATTCTCGCTTCTTTGCTGCAGAGATGCAGTGATAGCTC